>CAXTCV010000026.1:0-30801 GCA_964242725.1 uncultured Methylobacterium sp. | reverse complement strand
CGCATCGGGAATTCGGTCTGCGGCAGGAACAGGGTCTTGGAATAGTCGCGGGCGGGCGCGGCGGGCGCAGTCTCGGCGGTGGTCATCGGATCTCGCATCGGCGGTCGGGCCGGCGGCGGACGGCCGGCAGGTTCGGGTCAGGCGGCAGGAGGATCCCGGACCTCCGCGCGGCCGCGCCGAAGCGGGCCCTCAGGCGGAGGCCGGGCCGGTAATTCGAATCGGGCGGCCGGGGCCGCGCGGGGCGCACGAAGCGGTCATGACGCGTTCTCTATCAGCCGCCCCGGCCCGAGGCCAGCGGCAGGGCCGATCACGCGAATGCGAGCGCGGATGAGACCTTTCTGCGCCTGGGCCGTTGACCCGCATGCCCTCCGCGCCCGAGGCGGCGCGGAGCCGTCCCAGAGGAAGACCGGAGACCCCCCATGAAGAAGCTTCTGATCACGACCCTCGCCCTCGCGCCGCTGGCCTTCGCGGGCGCCGCGCAGGCCCAGGGCACGATGCGCGGGGCCCAGCGCGGCGCCGAGGACGGTTCGGCGGCCGCGGGCCCGGTGGGCGGCGTCGTCGGCGGTGCGGTGGGCGCGGCCACCGGCACGGTCGGCGGCGTGCTCGGCACCGATCCGGATCCGGCCCGCCGCGCCCGCGAGAACCGCCGCGAGGAGCGGATCGAGCGGCAAGAGCGCCGATAAGGGCGCCGATCAGCCTGGGCCGCGACGATCCCGCCGGCCGGTCGCCTCAGGCGGCCGGCCGCGCGTCCCGGCGGATCGTCTCCTGGGCCAGGAGATACAGGCCGGAGCCGACGACGATCATGGCGCCCGCCACGGTCCAGCGGCTCGGCAGGTCGCCGAAGAGCAGGAAGCCGAAGGTCACGGACCAGAGCAGCTGCGTGTAGATGAACGGCGCCAGCACGTTGGCCGGCGCCCGGGCATGGGCCAGCACGAGCAGCCAGTGGCCGAGGGTCCCGAACAGGGCCACCCCGAGGAGCAGCGCCCACTGGGTCAGGCCGGCCGGGCTCGACCAGATCCAGGGCAGGAGCGGGGCCATCAGGCCGAGGCCCGCGAGCCCCGTGTAGAACATGGTGGTGGCGGTGGAATCGTAGGCCGCGAGCTTGCGCGTGATGATCGCGTAGAAGGCGTAGACGACCACGTTGGCCACGCACAGGAGCGCGGCCGGATGCATCCCGCCGACCCCCGGGCGCACGATCACCAGCACGCCGAGGAAGCCGACGCCGATCGCCGCCATCCGCGCCCGGGAGGACCATTCGCCCAGCAGCGGTCCGGCGAGCAGAGCCACCGTCAGCGGCGCGGCGAACTGGATCGAGATCGTCTCGGCCATCTGCAGGTAGCGCAGGGCCAGGAAGTTCAGGGCCGTGGAGGCGAAGAGCAGCAGCGAGCGGATGATCTGCAGCGGCAGCCGGCGGCTCTTCACCACGGCGGGGGTGCGCACCGGGTTGATGAACAGGGAGATCATGGCGACGCTCGCCGCGTAGCGCATGAAGGTGGTGACCAGCGGGTCGACCCCGGCCCGGGCCAGCGTCTTGCCGCAGGCGTCGAGGCTCGCGAAGAAGGCGACCGCCCCGCACATCAGCGCGATGCCGACGAGCCTTCGGCGGCCGGCGAGATCCGCGTCGGGGGCGGGGCGCGCGGGGGCGATGTCATCGGTGACGGACGTCGCGACCCGCGTGCGCATCTCGGCTCAACCTCGCTGGAAGCCGATACTCCTGCCACGCGCGCGCCCGCTCCGGTATCGGCCGGCTTGCAGGGGAACCATGCAGGCGGCACGGTCGGCAGGCGGCCGGCTCAGCGCCTGGCCGCCACCTTCTCGGCCGCCACCTTCTCGGCCGACGCGGTCCGGGTCGCCGCCTTGGCCAGCTTCGGCTTCGACGGCGTCGCGCCGGCGATCAGGGTGGCGAGGTGCGTCTGGTCGAGACCCGAGACCGGGCCGATCCCCGCCGCCGGCACCACCGGGGCGGGCGGCGGGCTCGCGGCGGCGAGCGGACGCTCGACCCTCCGCGGCTCGATCGATCCCGTGGCGACCGGCTCGGAAACGGCCGCCGCCGCGACGGGGAGCGCGGCCTCCCGCTGCACGCGCAGGGTCCAATGGGCGGCGGTGGACAGCGCGGCGACCGCCAGGATCGCCTTGATTCCGCCGGTGAGCAGGGCTCGCATGATCTCAGGCCCGAAAGAACGCGGTTACGCCGGACCGGATCCCCGGCCTCGTGGCATCATCGCGCCGGAGCGTGAACGAAGCGGCAATCGCCCTGGGCGGGCCCGTCCCGGAACGGGTCAGGTCCGCGCTGCCGGGCGTCGAACGGGGGAAGCAATGTGGGCCTTGCGCCGAACCCGCGGTTCCTGTTCCCCGCGCTCCCGACACTCCTGCAGCGACTCGGCCCACTGAGCCTCACAGGAACGGCCCAGAGAACTGGTCCGGACCGTCCCGTCACTACCGACCCCGCTGCCATGCAGGCCCGAGCGGGCTCGCGAAACCTTCAGGCGCATCGGCGGCCGGGGACAGCCCGTGTAGAGGGTGACAGCCGAGCCGGCAACAGAGGCGGGATCGTTTCGGCGCCCCCGCGGCGATCAGCGCGTCGCGGCGGCCGCGGCGAAGCGCATCAGGGCCGCGCCGTCGGCCTCGCCGGCCTCCGCGGCGAGGTGCCGGTAGAGGGCGGCATAGCCGGTGAAGACCTGCCGGCCGGCCGCGTCCGCGCCGAGGAAGCCGGCGATCTCCTCCATCTCGGGCGCCCAGCGGTAGGCCTTCGGCGCCATGTCGGGCAGGCCCCTGGCGAAGCGGGCCAGGAGCGCCGGCTCGTTCTCGGCGAGTTCGGCCAGGAGGGCCGGGCCGGCCCCGGCGCGCCCGGCGGCCAGGATCATGATCGCGGCGAGCGCGGTCAGGCCCTTGTTGAGGCCGGCATAGCTCATCTTGAGGCTGGAGGCGGCGCCGACATCCCCGGGGCAGACGCGCAGGTCGAGCCCGAGCTCGCGCAGGATCAGGGCCGGGGCGGTCTCGGCACCCGAGACGTAGACCCGGGGCCCGATGGCGCCCGGCTTGGGCGGCAGGCCCAGGATCGCCCCGTCGAGGAACGGCGTGCCGGTGGCGGCGACGATCTCCGCGATGCGGCCGAGCGTTTCCGGGCTGACCGCGTTGGCGTCGATGTAGACCGGCTTCGTCGCGGCGGCCGCCAGGGCGGGGGCGAGGCGGCGGGCCAGAGCCTCCGCGTCGGCCGGGGGCACGATCGAGAGCAGGATGTCGGCGGCCACGAGGTCGGTCTCCGCGGCATCCACCATGCCGGCGGCCGCGGCCCGCGCCCGGCTCGCGGCCCCGCGTCCCTCCAGCACGGTGACCACCCGGGCGCCGTGCGCCACGAGCCGCGCCGCGATGGCGCTGCCCATGGCCCCGGGGGCGATCACCGCGATGGTGGGCATGGGAGTCTCCGAGAATGCGCTGCCGGGGCTAGGGTAGCGAGAGCACCCGCGGGGTCATAGAGCATCGCCCCGAAAGGTGGCTGCCGGCTTTCGGAAAAACAGGATGCGCCTCAGAAAGCCGACGCCGTGTGCCGGTTCCGATCTCCGGTCCGCGGTGCCGGTGCGATCCGCGATCGGGACGCGCCTTTAGGATCAAACGACGCGCCGGTCATCTTCGGGACAGGGCCAATCGCGCAGCGAGTCCACCCGAGCAGTCCGGGCATTGGCGCCTTCAGGACGCCAGGACCCGCTTCGGGGAGGTGGTTCGGCGGGTCCGGAGCGATGGCCCGCAGCCTGTGACGGTCCGTGGGCAGGACGGCGTCGTGGTGATCTCCGCCGAGGAGTTCCGCCGGCTCACCGGAGCGGTGTCAGGCCAGTCGCTGATCGATGGACTGCACGCGTCACCGTATCGGGAGATCGACCGCGAACCCCAATCCGTGGTGATGCCCGTCCGTGACATCGGCTTGTGACCCGCTGGCCGCTCGATACCAACATCCGGTTCGCGTTACGACATCCGCGACCGGATCAGAGGGTCGTCGCCTTCGTCGCCGCCCAACCGCTCGAAGCCCTGTCGGTGAGCTGGGTAACCCTCGTGGAACGCCGCGTCGGGCGCGAGCGGCCCGCGGACGGCGCCCGCCGGACCGAGCTGGGCGATTGGCTCGCGCATCGGCTCCGGCCGATGTTTGAGCGACGCATCCTGCCCTCGACGAGGCGGTGATCCTGCGGTGGCGGTTCCGGGTCGAAGAGGGGCGGCAGCGCGGACACACCGTCTCGCAACCGGATCTGCTGATCGCCGCGACGGCCCTGGAAGCGGGGCTGACGCTGGTGACCAGAAAGACCTCGGACTGCGTTCAGACCCGCGTACCGCTTCCCAATCCCTGGCACGATCCGCAGGCTTGCGCCGTCGCGGCCGGGCGCCCCCTCGATCCCTACCGCAGCGAGCCGCAGAACCGCTGGATGCGCCGGCAGGCCTCCTCCAGCACCGCGTTCGAGGTCGCGTAGGAGATGCGCAGGTTCGGGCCGAGCCCGAAGGCCGAGCCGTGCACCGCCGCCACGCCCTCGGCCTGGAGCAGCTCGGTGACGAAGTCCTCGTCGGTCTCGATGGTCTTCCCGGCCTCCGTCCTCTTGCCGATCAGGGCGGCACAGGACGGGTAGACATAGAAGGCGCCCTCCGGCGTCGGGCAGGTCAACCCGTTGGTCTGGTTGAGCATCGACACGACCAGGTCGCGCCGCCCGTGGAACGCCGCCCGGAACGTGGCGAGATGGTCCTGCGGGCCGTCGAGGGCGGCCACCGCGGCCCATTGCGCGATGGTGCTGGCCCCGGAGGTCTGCTGGCCCTGGACGAAGTCCATCGCCTTGATGAGCTTCTCCGGCCCGGCCGCGTAGCCGATCCGCCAGCCGGTCATGGCGTAGCCCTTGGAGACGCCGTTCATGGTCAGCGTCCGCTCGACCAGCTGCGGCTCGACCTGGGCCGGGGTGACGAAGGCGAAGTCGCCGTAGGTCAGGTGCTCGTAGATGTCGTCGGTCAGGATGTGCACGTCGGGGTAGCGCAGCAGCACGTCGGTGAGCGCCTTCATCTCGTCGCGCGTGTAGGCGGCCCCGGACGGGTTCGACGGCGAGTTGAGGACGATCCACTTGGTCTTCGGCGTCAGCACCCGGTCGAGCTCCTCCGGCTGGAGCTTGAAGCCGTGCGCCATGTCGGTGTCGGCGAAGACCGGGGTGCCGCCGCACAGCCCGACCATCTCCGGGTAGGACACCCAGTAGGGGCGGGGGATCACCACCTCGTCGCCGGGGTTCAGGGTCGCCAGGAAGGCGTTGTAGAGCACCTGCTTGCCGCCGGTGCCCACGATGGTCTGCGAAACCTTGTAGTCGAGCCCGTTCTCGCGCTTGAACTTGCGCACGATCGCCTCGCGCAGGGGCGCGATGCCGGAGACCGGCGGGTAGCGGGTCTCGTTGCGGTGGATCGCCTCGATCGCGGCCTGCTTGATGTGGTCCGGCGTGTCGAAATCCGGCTCGCCCACCGACAGGCTGATGACGTCGATGCCGGACGCCTTCAGGTCCCGGGCCTTCTGGGTCATCACGATGGTCGCGGACGGCTTCACCCGCGAGAGGACGTCGGCGAGGAGAGCCATGATGGGCGATGCTCCGGTTTTTCAAGATCGGATGCCGCGGCGCCGCGGCGCCGCGAACCCTAGGCCGGGGACGCTGAACCGGCAAGCGCGGGACGCCGGGGCGGCGGGCAGGCCCGGCTTCTCTGCTAGCGTGGTCGAGATCCGGGACGGAACGCGCGGCCCCGCCCATGGGCGAGACGATCAGCATCACCCTGGCCCCGGACACGCTCCGCGCGAGAGCGTCGAGGCCGGCGAGTGCGCCTCCGTGGACGCGCGGCTCGACGAGGCGGTTCACCCCCTGCAGCGCCTGCGCCGCGAGGAGGCTGCGCAACGCGATGACACCCGCGCCCGGATCCGGCGATCGTCGGACGATCCGCGGCCGCCGCTGAGCCTCGCGGAGGTGAGGGCACGCAGCGACGCCTTGCATGCCGAGACCGTGAAGGCTCGCCGGGATGCAGCCCTTCAGGATCGTCGCCGGTGCGGAAGCCGAGACCGATCGGCTGCAGATCTACCGTCGGGTCTACGACGCGAGCCGCGATCCGAACGTCGCCGGCCGGTTTCTGGATAGGCTCATCAGCCGTCCGCCCTCATCGCCCATCGGGCCGAAGCCGACCGCGTGATGATTACCAACCTGTTCCATGGTGGCCGTGACTTCGAGGCGCTGTATCGGGCCATCGCGCCGGACGACGAATCAGCGCCGTAACCCGTCCGGCCGAGCCGCGGCACTGACCGGCCGCCCTCGCACCGCCCGGCCCGCACCCCCATCTCACTCCCATGACACCGCTCTCCGTCCTCGACCTCTCCTTCGTCAGCGCCGATTCGACCCCGGCGCAGGCGCTGCACGACACCCTGGCGCTCGCCCGCCACGTCGACGGCCTCGGCTACACCCGATACTGGCTGGCCGAGCACCACGCCCTGCCCAACGTGGCGAGCCCGGCCCCCGAGATCATGATCGGCCAGATCGCCGCCGCGACCGGCAATCTCCGGGTCGGCTCGGGCGGCATCATGCTGCCGAACCACGCGCCCCTGATGGTGGCCGAGCGCTTCCGGGTGCTGGAGGCGCTGTTCCCCGGCCGGATCGATCTCGGCCTCGGGCGCGCGCCGGGCACCGACGGCCTCACCGCGCGGGCGCTCCGCCGCCGGGAGGCGCCGGGGGAGGGCGGCAACGACGACTTCCTCGACCGCCTGCAGGAACTGCTGTTCTGGGACGCGGGCTTCCCGGAGGGGCACCCGTTCGCCCGGATCACGGCGAGCCCGGCGGACGTGAGGCTGCCGCCGCTCTTCCTGCTCGGCTCCTCCGACTACAGCGCCCAGCTCGCCGGCGAGATCGGCTGCGGCTTCGGCTTCGCGCAGCACTTTTCCGGGATGCCCGCCGAGGCCCCGATGCTGGCCTACCGCCGCCTGTTCCGGCCGACGCGGCTCGGCGCCCGGCCACACGCCATCCTGACCGTGGCGGCGGTCTGCGCCGCCACCGATGCCGAGGCCGAGCGGCTGGCCGCGAGCGCCCGCCTGTCGACGCTCCGACGGGAGCGGGGGGAGTACCGGCCGCTGCCGAGCCTCACGGAGGCGCTGGCCTATCCGTATTCCGAGGCCGAGCGGGCCCAGATCGAACGCGGCCGTGCCAAGCTGCACGTGGGCGGCCCCGAGACCCTGCGGGCGCGGCTCGCCGACATGGTCCGGCGGACGCAGGCCGACGAGCTGATGATCGTCTCGGCGATCCCCGATCAGGCCGCCCGGCACGAATCCTACGGGCTGCTGGCGCGGGCCTGGGGGCTCGGCGCCACGTCACAGGCGGCCTGACCCGTCACCCGCCGCGCCCGCCGGAGCCTGGCGGCGGCGGCGACGGCTGTGCAGGGTCCCGACCGGATCCGCCCGCACGCGACGGGCCGACCGGAGGAGACCAGCATGGGCAGCCGACGCGAATTCCTGACCGTCACGGCCGCGGGCCTCGCCGCGGCAGCGGCGCCGGCCCGGGCCGCCGAGGAGCGGACGGCGGCGCCTGGAAACGCCCCGGCGGGCGCGCCGGCGCCCTTCGGCATGCCCCGCGACATGGTCCTGATCAACCTGCGCCGCGGCGACGGCTACGCCCTCGGGGTGAAGACGACGGGCGGCGTACTCGACGTCGCCGCCGCGGGCCGGGCGCTCGGGATGCCGGTGCCGGCCGACATGGACGACCTGCTGCAGAACGGCCGCGGCCCGGCGCTGCGCGCGCTGATCGACGCGGTCGAGGCCGCCCCCGACGGGCGGTTCATGCTGGAGGAATCCGGCATCGCCTACGGGCCCGTGGTCACGCGGCCCGAGAAGATCATCATGATGGGGTTCAACTACCGCCGCCACGCGGAGGAGACCGGAACGCCGATCCCCAAGGACCCGCCGCTGTTCAACAAGTACAACAACGCCCTGAACCACCACGGCGGCACGATCGCGCTGCCGACCCGGGCGGCGCGGGAATTCGACTACGAGACCGAATTGGTGATGGTGTTCGGCCGGGAATGCCGGGACGTGTCGGAAGCCGACGCCCTCGATTATCTGGCCGGCTACTGCACCGGCAACGACTTCAGCGCCCGGGATCTCCAGACCCTGACCTCGCAGTTCATGATCGGCAAGACCTCGGACGGGTTCGCGCCCCTCGGCCCCTACCTGGTCACCGCCGACCGGGTGAAGGATCCCAACGCCCTGACGCTGAAGACGCTGGTCAACGGCCACGTGCGCCAGGACTGGAGCACCAACGACATGATCTTCACCTGCCGCCAGCTGATCAGCTTCGCCTCGAGGATGATGACCCTCAAGCCCGGGGACATCTTCTACACCGGCACGCCGCAGGGGGTGATCTTCGGGGAGAAGATCCCGCGCAAGGACCGGGCGTGGCTGAAGCCCGGCGACGAGGTGGTGTCGGAATTGGAAGGGCTCGGCGAACTGCGCTTCCGGCTGGTCTGATCCGGCGTCCGGTCGAAGCCTCCGGACGACGCGGCCCACGCCGTCACCACGCGTGAAGCGGGGTGACCCAGGGCCGCGCTCCGACCGGGTTGTTCGGCTCCGCCCGCAGGGACGGCGACGCCGAGGCCATCGACCGGCAACGGCCCGCGCGCTTCGGTCAGCCTCAGCGCCCGAACATCCGGCCGAGGCGGGCGAGGAACCCGGCCCCCTCCGCCTGCGTCGGCCCGGGTGCCGCCGCGATCGCCTCCGCCCTCGGCGCCAGGACCAGACCGAGGGCCGCCGTGTCGGTGGTCTCGCGGTCGATCAGGATCAGGCTGCCGGTCTCGCGGTTCTCCGCGTAAGCGTCCACCGCCACCGGCCGGTCGAGGCGCAGGGACACGTCGGCGATGTCGTTGGCCGACAGGCGCTCGGCCTGGCCCGGCCGGCCGGTCTCGGGATCGATGCGCGAGACGATCCGCGCCACGGTCGCGGTGACCGTGGCGGTGCCGATCTTGGCAAACAGGCTCGCCCCCGGGGCCAGATCCGCCTCGGCCGCCCAGAACAGGCGCGCGTCGAGGGTCTCGGTGACCCGCATCGGCGCGTCCGTCGCGACGATCACCTGCCCGCGGGAGACGTCGATCTGGTCGGCCAGCACCAGGGTGACCGATTCGTCCTCGCCGGCCTCCGGCAGATCGCCGTCGGCGGTGTAGATCCGCGCCACCGTGGAGGTCCGGCCGGAGGGCTGAACGGTCACGGAATCGCCCGGGCGGACCTTTCCGCTGCCGATCCGGCCGCTGTAGCCGCGGAACTCGGAGTTCGGCCGATTGACCCACTGCACCGCCATCCGGAACGGCGCCTCGAGCGCCTCCGCGTGGACCGGCACGGTCTCCAGGTAGTTGAGCAGCGTGCCGCCCGTGTACCAGGGCGCCCCGATGCCCGGCTCCACGACGTTGTCGCCGTTCTTGGCCGAGAGCGGGATCGCCTTGACCTCGGAGAAGTTCAGCCCCCGGGCGAAGTCGGAAAAACCCGACACGATGCCGTCGAAGGTGCCCTGCGCCCAGCCGGCGAGGTCCATCTTGTTCACCGCCAGCACGACCCGGCGGATCCCCAGATTCGAGACCAGCAGCGCGTGGCGCCGGGTCTGGCGGGTCAGGCCCTGGCGGGCGTCGACCAGGATCACCGCCACGTCCGCCGTCGAGGCGCCGGTGGCCATGTTGCGGGTGTACTGCTCGTGGCCGGGGGTGTCGGCCACGATGAACGAACGTGTGTCGGTGGAGAAGAACCGGTAGGCGACGTCGATGGTGATGCCCTGCTCGCGCTCGGCCTGGAGGCCGTCGACCAGGAGCGCGAGGTCCATCTCCTGCCCTTGCGTGCCGTGGCGGCGGGAATCGCGCTGGAGCGCCGAGATCTGGTCGTCGAAGATCTGCTTGGTGTCGTGCAGGAGCCGGCCGATCAGGGTCGACTTGCCGTCATCCACGGAGCCGCAGGCGATGAAGCGCAGCACGGCCTTGTTCTGGTGGGCGGCCAGGAACGCCTGATAGGTGGCGGCACGGTCGCTGAACGCGGTGGGAGCCTGGTGCACCGTCATCAGAAATACCCCTCCTGCTTCTTGCGCTCCATGGCGCCCGCACCGTCCTTGTCGATGACCCGGCCCTGGCGCTCCGAGGTGCGCGCCGCCAGCGTCTCGCCGACGATCTCGGGCAGCGTCGCCGCGTCGCTCTCCACGGCGCCGGTGAGCGGGTAGCATCCGAGCGTCCGGAACCGGACGAGGCGCTGCTGCGGAACCTCGCCGGGCTCCAGCGGCAGCCTGTCGTCGTCGACCATGATCAGCTGGCCGTCGCGCTCCACCACGGGGCGCTCCTTGGCGAAGTAGAGCGGCACGATCGGAATGTTTTCCTGCTCGATGTAGAGCCAGATATCGAGCTCGGTCCAGTTGGACAGCGGGAACACCCGCAGGGACTCGCCGCGCTTCTTCTTGAGATTGTAGAGGTGCCAGGGCTCCGCGCGCTGGCGCTTCGGATCCCAGCGATGCTGTGCGGTGCGCACGCTGACGATCCGCTCCTTGGCGCGGCTCGCCTCCTCGTCCCGGCGGGCGCCCCCGAAGGCGGCGTCGAACTTGTATGTGTCGAGGGCCTGCCGCAGGGCCTGCGTCTTCATCACGTCGGTATGGACCTCGGAGCCGTGGCTCACCGGCCCGACCCCGCGGGCGAGCCCGTCCGGATTGGTGTGGATCAGGAGGTCGAGGTCGAGTTCCTTGGCGCGGGCGTCGCGGAAGGCGATCATCTCGCGGAACTTCCACGTGGTGTCGACGTGGAGCAGCGGGAACGGCAGCCGCCCCGGCGCGAAGGCCTTGAGCGCCAGGTGCAGCAGCACCGAGGAATCCTTGCCGATCGAGTAGAGCATCACCGGGTTCTCGGTCTCGGCGACCGTCTCCCGGAAGATGTGGATGCTCTCGGCCTCAAGCCGCTTGAGGTGGCTGAGGCGGTCGGCGGGGGCGCTCGGCTGCACGGCAGCGGCGAGGGCGGCGCTCATCGGGCGAACTCCGGCTGGCGAGGGGTCTCGGTCGGGATGGTCTCGACGGCGGCGGGCTCAAAGACTGCAGGCTCTCGGACTGCAGGCTCCTGGCCCGGCGGCACCGACGCCGCGGGGCGTCCGACATGCAGGCCGCACTCCTTCTTCTCTTCCTGCTCCCACCACCAGCGGCCGGCGCGCTCCGGCTCGCCGAGCTTCACCGCGCGGGTGCAGGGGGCGCAGCCGATCGACGGGAAGCCGCGATCGTGCAGCACGTTGTAGGGCACGAAGTTGTCGCGCACGAAGGCATCGACCTGCGCCCGGGACCAGTCGGCCAGGGGGTTGAGCTTGATCAGGCCGCGCGCGGCGTCGAACTCGGCGAGCGGCGTCTCGGCGCGGTTGGCCGACTGGCCGGCCCGCAGCCCGGTGAGCCAGCCGCTGGCGCCGTCCAGGGCGCGGCCCAGCGGCTCGACCTTGCGGAAGCCGCAGCAGGCCTGCCGGGCGGCCACCGAGCGGCGGAAGCCGTTGATGCCCTCGTCCCGCACGAACGCCTCCGCGGCGGCGCGGTCCGGCGCGTAGGCGGCGATCCGGATGCCGTAGGCCGATTCGGTCTCGGCCCAGGTGTCGTAGGTCTCCGCGAACAGACGGCCGGTGTCGAGGGTGACGATCGCGACGCGGCCCTTGGCCAGGCCCGCCATGGCCAGCGCGTGCGTGAGGGCCTGATCCTCGACGCCGAGGCTCGTGGTGAAGACGAGGCGGCCGGGAATCTCGGCGGCGATCACGTGAAGGCGGCCTGGAAGGTCGAGACCGGACAGCCGCTCCGCGAGGGCTTCGGCCGTCTGTCGGTCAAGGCGGGTCATCGCACCATGTCCCGGGGTTCGGGGAAGGATAAGGACGCGGACGGTGCCGCACCCTGTTGTCGAGGGGTCGAGATGTTCGCTATACCGAACGAAGTCAAGGCGCTTCGGCGCGCTTGTCGGGCCTGGAGACGCGGTCCGGCGTGCGGTTGCACACAGCGGCCGTCCCGGTCCCACGGCACCCAGGTGAAAAAATCTTCTTCACCGCCCCCGGGCGACCCTGTACCGATCGCGGGCCTCACCCGCGTGGACGGACCCCACGGAGACAGCCTTGGACGCGATCGATCTCAAGATTCTCGCCCTGCTGCAGACCGACGCGACGCTGTCCATCGCGGCGATCGGCGAGCGTGTCGGCCTGTCCCAGACCCCGTGCTGGAAGCGCATCCAGAAGCTGGAGGCCGACGGCGTCATCGACCGGCGGGTGGCGGTGCTCGATCCGGTGAAGCTCGGCCTGGGGCTGACGGTGTTCGTCTCCATCGAGACCGCCGACCACTCGCAGGACTGGCTGCAGCGCTTCGCCGCAACCGTCTCGGCCATGCCGGAGGTGCTGGAGTTCTACCGGATGGCCGGGGATGTGGATTACATGCTGCGGGTCGTCGTGGCCGACATGCAGGCCTACGACAGCTTCTACAAGCACCTCATCGCGGTGCTGCCGCTCAAGAACGTCACGTCCCGCTTCGCCATGGAGAAGGTGAAATCCACCACCGCCCTGCCCCTGCCGGCCCCGCCGAAGAACGGGCGGCACCTGCCCGGGACGGGACCGGTGCTCGCCGTGGTTGGAGAATGATCTTCTCTTTCTTCGCGCTGCAACGAACGTGATATCCTAATCTCCACCCGTTCTGCAAAAAGAACGTTTTTCAATTGACACGGGCCATGCCGGCCCCGACATGGTCCCGGAATGTCCCGCCAGAACCTCCTCCCGCGCACCGCCCCGTTCGGGGACGGCGAGCGCGCCAGCCTCGACGCGGTGCTCGGCGCCGCGAGCCCCACGCAGCGCGCGTGGCTGGCCGGATTCCTGGCCGGGCTCGACGCCGCGGGTGGGCAGCCCGCCGCCGTGCCGGCCGCCCCGCCCAAGGCCGCCACGCCGCTGACGGTGATCTACGCGAGCGAGTCGGGGAATTCCGAGGCGCTCGCCGGGAACGTCGCGAAGCTCGCGCGCAAGCAGGGCTTCAAGCCGAAGGTCGTGGATTTCGCCGATCTCGACGTGGCGAGCCTGCCCAAGGCCGGCAAGCTCGTCGCCATCGCGGCCACCTGGGGCGAGGGCGAGCCGCCGGCGCGCGCCATGCGGGCCTATGGCGAGCTCATGGGGGAGGGTGCCCCGCGCCTCGACGGCGTCGAGTTCGCGGTCCTGGCGCTGGGCGACACCTCCTACGCGGAGTTCTGCGCCATCGGGAAGGCGCTGGACGCGCGCTTCGAGGCCCTGGGCGCCAAGCGCGCCGCCGAACGGGCCGACCTCGATCTCGACTACGAGAAGCCGGCGGCCGACTGGATCAAGGCCACGCTCAAGGCCCTCGCCCCGGCGGAGGCGACCGACAACGTGGTGGCGGTCGATTTCGCCCGCGTCGCCCCGGGCGAGGACGACGAGGCCGAGCCGAGCCGCGAGCCGTTGGTGGTCGAGGTCGTCGAGCACGTGAACCTCAATTCCTCGCGCTCCGACAAGGAGACGATCCACCTCGCGCTGGCCTTCGAGGACGGCGCCCCGGCCTACGAGCCGGGCGATTCGCTGGAGATCTTCCCGGAGAACGACCCGCAGCTCGTGGACGAGATCCTGAGCGCCGCGGGACTCGCGGGCGACGCGGCCCTGCGCGACGCGCTGCGCGCCGAGCGGGACATCACCACCCTGTCGGCCGCCACGATCGAGCGCTTCGTCAAGGCGACCGGCCACACGGACGCGCAGAGGCTCATCGAGAGCGGCGAGGCCAAGGCCTGGATCGAGGGCCGGCACCTGATCGACCTGCTCGCGACCTTCCCGGCGACGCTGACGGCCGAGCACCTCACCGCCATCACCCGGCCGCTGCCGCCCCGGGCCTACTCGATCGCCTCCTCGCGCAAGGAGGTCGGCGACGAGGTCCACCTCGCCATCGTGGCGGTGCGCTACGAGACCCACGGCCGGGCCCGCTCCGGGGTCGCCTCGGTCCACGTGGCCGACCGGATCCGCGACGGCGCCAAGCTGCGGGTGCGGCTGAAGCCGAACCGCCATTTCCGCCTGCCGCAGGATCCGGCCACCGACATCATCATGGTCGGCCCGGGCACCGGCGTCGCGCCGTTCCGCGCCTTCGTGCAGGAGCGCCGGGCCGTCGAGGCGCCCGGGCGATCCTGGCTGTTCTTCGGCGACCGGCACTTCCTGCACGACTTCCTCTACCAGCTCGAATGGCAGGAGGCGCTGGAGGACGGCTCGCTCACGAAGATCGACGTGGCCTTCTCCCGGGACCAGCCGGAGAAGATCTACGTGCAGGACCGGATCACCCATCACGCCAAGGAGCTGGTCTCCTGGCTGGAGGGCGGCGCCCATCTCTACGTCTGCGGCGACGCCAAGGCCATGGCCAAGGATGTCCGGACCGCGGTGGTGAAGGCCTACGAGACCGCCAAATCCCTGAGCCCGGCCGACGCCGAGGCGCAGGTCGCGGCGCTGGAGCGCAGCCACCGCTACCAGCAGGACGTTTACTAAAGGCCGGCCGCTCCCCGATCCCGGGGAGGGCATCAGGATGTGACGGAGACGGTCGGGGCGCGGGGGACCGTCGCGGATCCCGCCCAGACCGTGAACCTGGACCCGCCCCATGACGGGGGCGGGAGATGCGTTCAGACAGACGGATTCACCCCATGGACGACCACAGCCCCCGCGACGCCGCCGAGACCCCGGCCCCCGCCTCCACCCCGGCCAGGCGCGTCTACGAGACCCCGCCCCTCGAGCGGCCGATCACCGACGCCGAGGCCGCCCGCGCGGCCCAGCTCGCGGCCAACGAGCACATCAAGATCGCCAGCGGCTACCTGCGCGGCACCCTCGCGGACGGCCTCCTGAAGCACGCCACCGGGGCGATCTCGGAGGATGACGGGCAGCTCGTGAAGTTCCACGGGATGTACCTGCAGGACGACCGCGACCTGCGCCCCGAGCGGACCAAGAAGAAGCTCGACAAGGCCTACAGCTTCATGATCCGCCTGCGCATCGCCGGCGGCGTCATCAGCCCGAAGCAGTGGCTGGCGCTGGACGACATCGCGGTCACCTATGCGGGCAGCGCCCTCCGGGCGACGACGCGCCAGACCTTCCAGTATCACGGCGTCATCAAGTCGAACCTGAAGCGCACGATGGCGGCGATCGACGCCACGCTGCTCGACACGATCGCGGCCTGCGGCGACGTCAACCGCAACGTCATGGCGGCGACCAACCCCGCCCAGGTCGGCGCCCACCGGGCCGCCTACCAGCTCGCCAAGGACATCTCCGATTCGCTGCTGCCGAAGACCAGCGCGTGGCGGGAGATCTGGCTCGACGGCGAGCGCGTGGCCGGCGGCGAGGAGGAGGCCGAGGTCGAGCCGGTCTACGGCCGGACCTACCTGCCGCGGAAGTTCAAGACCGTGGTGGCGGTGCCGCCCTCCAACGAGGTCGACATCTTCGCCCACGACCTCGGCTTCATCGCGATCCTCGACAAGAAGAACCGGGTCACCGGCTGGAACGTCACCGTGGGCGGCGGCATGGGCATGACCCACGGCGAGCCCGACACCTTCCCGCGCACCGCCGACGTGATGGGCTTCGTGGAGCCTGAGGACGCCATCAGGGTCGCCGAGGCCGTGATGACGGTCCAGCGCGACTGGGGCAACCGCAAGAACCGCAAGAACGCCCGGCTCAAGTACACGATCGAGCGCTACGGGCTCGACGCGTTCCGGGCCGAGGTGGAGACGCGGATCGGCAAGGCGCTCGGCGCGCCGAAGCCGTTTACCTTCACCAACAACGGCGACCGCTTCGGCTGGACCGAGGGCGACGACGGCCGGCACCATCTCACGCTCTACGTCCCGTCCGGGCGGATCAAGGACATCGAGGGCGGCGCGCAGTTCCTCTCGGGCCTGCGCCGGATCGCCGAGGTGCACACGGGCGATTTCCGCCTCACCGCCAATCAGAACGTGATCATCGCCAACGTTCCGGCGGCGCAGCGCGCCGCGATCGAGGCGCTGGTCGACGAATACGGGCTCACCAAGGGCGCGGGGGCGCTCCGGCGCAACTCCATCGCCTGCGTGGCCCTGCCGACCTGCGGACTCGCGCTGGCCGAGAGCGAGCGCTACCTGCCGGACCTGATGACCGAGCTGGAGGAGAGCCTCGCGTCCCACGGCCTCGCCGAGGAGGAGATCACGATCCGCTCCACCGGCTGCCCGAACGGCTGCGCCCGGCCGTTCATCGCCGAGATCGGCCTCGTGGGCCGCGGCCCCGAGCGCTACCACCTCTATCTCGGCGCCGCCTTCGATGGCTCGCGCCTGAGCAAGCTCTACCGGGAGGACGTGGCGGCCTCCGAGATCCGCGACACCCTCGATCCGCTGTTCGCCGACTACGCGAAGGGCCGGCAGCCGGGCGAGCATTTCGGCGACTACCTGATCCGGGCCGGGCACGTGGCCCGCACCACCAACGGCCCGGACTTCCACGAGCGGACCGGCGCCCTCAAGCCGGCCCTGCAGGGCTGAGACCCGGCCGCACGGATCCCGCTCGACGTCCGGGATCCGTGCGATCCGGTGGGTGAAAGCCGCCGCGCCGTCGCATAGGCGGACATCGCCGCGTCGGGCGTCTCGTGATCCGGCCAGCGTCTCCGCGGGCGGCCGACGTGCTGGCTGCCTGCGCACGCGCTCGGCCGCGGGGTCCACAAGCCAGGCGCGCGCGGGAAATCCGGTGTCGGGATATGCCGCCTCCGCACGCGGCCGAGGCCGAGGCCGAGGCCGAGCAGGTCGGACATCTTAAGTTATTCCAATGCGACAATGTGTCCCGTTGGTCACGTCCGGCAAGTTACGGCCGAATCCACGCCGCCGCCGGCGCACGCGCATTGAAAAATCATCGGCGCTTCGCTCAAGGATCCGTACACCCGATCGGTGCGGTTTCTCTTGAGAGTGATTATAAACTATGCCCGGAGGCCGCAGACATACGGACAGCATTCGCCGTAAGCGCCGTGGAAAAAGCCTCTCCATTGGACGTGTTTTCGCTACGACTTTGTTATCCCTCGCGACGACTTCCGTACAGGCGGAAGTTGACGGCCCACCGGGCGACGTAGTCCTTTCCGAGCTGAGCGTGACGGGGACAGGGCCGGCCGGCGAGCGGGCCGACGGCCCCGTCGCCGGCTACCGGGCGACGCGCTCGGCGACCGCGACCAAAACCGACACGCCGCTGCGCGACGCGCCGCAATCGATCACTGTCGTCCCTCGTCAGGTGATCACGGATCAGCAGGACCTGCGCCTGACCGATGCTGTGACCAACGTCAGCAACGTGACGCCCGGCAGCACCGTGCAGGGACGCTCGCAGAACTACGTCATCCGCGGCTTCGCCACGCAGCTCTTCGCCGTCGACGGCGTGCTGACCAACCCGGCGATCAATTTCTACCCCGTGGAACGCGATCTCGCGAACGCCGAACGGGTCGAGGTGATCAAGGGGCCGGCCTCCATGCTGTTCGGCCGGGGCGACCCCGGCGGTGTCGTCAACATCGTGACCCGCAGGCCGACCCGGGAGCCGACCGCCGATGCAAGCGTGCAGGGCGGCAGCTTCGGCTTCCGGCGGTTCCAGGGTTCGGTCTCGAGCGCGATCCCGTCCCTCGACGGGCTCGCCGCGCGCCTCACCTTCGCCGCGCAGGAGGATCCGACCTTCCGCAATATCGGCGACAACACCAACCGACGCGTGTTCATTGCGCCGGCCCTGAGCTGGACGCCGAGCGCCGACACCCGGGTCTACATCAACGCGGAGGCCACCAGCCAGCGTACCCAGTACGACGAGGGCCTCATCGCCTTCCGAGGCCGCGTGCCGCTGGACAACATCCGCCGCTACTACGGCGAGCCATCCTCGCGCTATTACGGCGAGATCAACACGATCACGATGCGGGCCGAGCACGACGTCAACGAGAACCTGACGCTGCGGCAGGTCGTCAACGGGCAATGGGGGGCCTTCAACCTGTTCACGGCCCGCGCCACGGGCGTCAACAATGCCGGCACGCAAGTCACGCGGCGCGACGCCTCGGTCGATTCGCAATTTGCGGCCGTGGACACCCAGACCGAAGCGGTGATGAAATTCGACACGCTCGGCCTGGCCCACACGGCTCTCGTGGGATTCGAGTACACCAACGGCTTTCGCCATCCCTATTCTCAGCAGGGCAACCTCGCTCCGGTCAGCTTCTTCAATCCGGTCTTCGGCGCGATGCCCGGGGCGCTCGGGTTCCAGGCTGACCTGAAGCAGAAGCTCGAATTGTTCGGGTTCTATCTGCAGGACCAGATCGCCCTGACGCCCGAGCTTCAGCTCGTGGTCGGCGCCCGGTTCGATCTCGGCACCCAGTACTACTTCAATCGCCTTCCGGCTTCGAGGACCCAGCCCCCCGAGCAGGACCTGTTCGGCGCTTCGCCGCGCGTCGGCCTGATCTATCGGCCGTTCGCGCCGCTGACCGTCTATGCCAGCTACGCCACGTCCTTCGCGCCGCAGACCGCAAATGTCCTCAACGTCGTCAATCCGGCGCCAGAAACCGGCGAGCAGGTCGAGGTCGGAACCCGCATCGATATCAACCCCGACCTGACCCTGAGCGCGGCCGCCTTCCGGATCACCCGGGACAACGTCGCCGGCAACGACCCGGTCAACACCGGTTTCTCCGTGATCACCGGCCAGCAGCGCTCGGAGGGCGTCGAGGCGGACCTGGCCGGCGAGATCCTGCCGGGCTGGCGGGTCATCGGCGGCGTCGGCTATCTCGATGCGCGGATCACCAAGGACCGGGTCTTCGCGGTCGGCAACCGCCTCGTGGGCGCGCCGGCCTTCAGCGGCAGCGTGTGGACCACCTACGATGTCCAGGCCGGTTCCCTGCGCGGTCTCGGGCTCGGCATCGGCGTCACCCATGTCGGCCAGCGTTTCGGTGACCTCAACAACAGCTTCAAGGTCGGATCATACAACCGCGTCGATGCCGCCGTGTACTACGATATCGACGCGCATTATCGATTCTCGATCAACATGCGGAACCTCATGAACGCGCGCTACATCGAGCAGCCGTTCAACCAGTTCAACAACGCGCCCGGCGCACCCTTCACCGTGCTGGCGACGATCAGCGCGCGGCTGTGAGCCGGGCCGGATCGGCGAACGTCGCGGTTTCGAAAGGGCGAGCCCTTGTGCGGGTCCAGGGCGGAGCCCCGGTCCCTCAGGGGCTCCGCCCCCGAACCCCGCCGAAGGGCTCGCCCTTCGGAAACCCGGTCTTCGCCCCCGGCAGGACGCCCCGGCGCCGCGCATCCGCGCGGCGGCGCAGGACGTAGAGGGTCAGACCCGTGGCCGCGAAGCCCGGCAGGGCCAGGGCCGCGATGCAGAACAGCAGCGCGAACAGGTCGCCGAAGAAGCGGCCGCGATGCACCTCCAGGATGTTCTCCAGGATCCGCCGCCCCAGCGGCGTGTCGGCGGCACGCTCGGCCGACAGGAGCGCCCCCGTGGCGGCGTCGTAGCGCGCCTCGTTGCGGGCGCCCGGCGCGTCGACGCCCTTCGGCAGCCAGCGGATCCGGATCGCCCTCGCGTCGGCCTCCGGCAGGGTCAGGATCGCCAAGCCGGCCCCACGCCCCTCTCCGGCCCGGAACGCGGCCCAGGCGCGGTCGAGGGCGGCGGGCTCGGACCCCGCCGGGACCGGCGGAGCCCCCCGGCGGCCGGCCATGCGCCCGGGCTTCCCCGCATCCGTCGGCCCGGCGAGAAGCCACGTCGCGCCGTCCTTGACCGACGGGTAGGACCAGGTCAGGCCGGTGAGCGCGACGACGAGGTAGACCGGCGTGAGCCAGGTCCCGACCACGGCGTGGAGCGACCACCAGCGCGGCCGGCCGGGGCGGGACAGGCTCGGCTTCAGCCAGATCCGCCAGCGGTGGATCTTGGGCCAGCGCAGGTAGAGGCCGGTGGCGAGGAAGGCCAGCAGCGCCAGGGTGCAGGCCCCCGTGATCGCGCGGCCCCAGCCCTTCGACCCGCCCGGGAGAAGCAGCCAGCGGTGCAGGTCCCGGATCGTCGCGAAGGCCGCCTCCAGCCGCACGGGGCCCAGCACCGCGCCGTCATAGGGGTCGGCATAGAGGGCGGGCGGGCGCTCGCGGGTCTCCGGATCGCGGGCGAAGCGCACGGCGACGCTGGCATTCGGGTCGTCCGACAGGGTCAGCGCGCCCACCCGGCGTCCGCCCGCCTGGGCCTCGATCCGCGCCGCGAGGGCCGCCGGCGGGAGCGCCGCGCGGTCGCCGGCAACCACGGCCAGACGGTCGCGGTTTGCGAAGGCGGTGATCGCCTCCTCGTAGCTCATCAGCGCCCCGGTCAGGCCCATCAGCGCGAGCACGAGACCGGCGGTGAGGCCGAGCGCCCAGTGCAGGCGGAAGAGCACGGTCCGGGGGGCGGGAATCGGCAGCGTCATGGCGGTGCCGGCTGCCTACCAGTTTCCGGCCAAGCTGACGACGCCGCGGGACGCATGGCCCCGCGGCCGGGCCCCCCGGTCTCAGGTGATCGGCGCCGGGTTGAACAGGGTCAGGTCGTTGAACAGTCCCCACCGGTCCGACCAGGGCTGCTTGCGCCCGCTCGCCACGTCGAGGATCAGGTGGAACAGCTCCCAGCCGACCTGCTCGATCGTGGCCTCCCCGGTGGCGATCCGGCCGGCATCGAGGTCGATCAGGTCGGACCAGCGCTCGGCGAGCTCCGTGCGGGTCGCGACCTTGATCACCGGAGCCTGACTGAGACCGTAGGGGGTGCCGCGGCCGGTGGAGAACACCTGCAGGGTGATGCCCGAGGCGAGCTGGAGCGTGCCGCAGACGAAGTCGCTCGCCGGCGTCGCGGCGAAGATCAGGCCCTTCTCGCGGACGCGCTCGCCCGGCGCCAGCACACCGGAGATCGCGCTGGTGCCGGACTTGGCGACCGAGCCCAGGGCCTTCTCGACGATGTTGTTGAGGCCGCCCTTCTTGTTGCCCGGGGAGGGGTTGGCCCGGCGGTCGGCCTCGCCCTTGGCGAGGTAGGCATCGTACCACGCCATCTCGCGGATCAGGGCCTGGGCGACCTCCGGGGTCCTGGCCCGGGGGGTCAGGAGATGGATCGCGTCGCGCACCTCCGTCACCTCGGAGAACAGCACGGTGGCGCCGCTGCGCACCAGGAGATCGGCCGCGAAGCCCAAAGCCGGGTTGGCGGTCACCCCCGAGAAGGCGTCGCTGCCGCCGCATTGCAGCCCGACCACGAGGTCGGCGGCCGGGCAGGTCTCGCGGGTGCGCCGGTTCAGGATCTCCAGGCGGGTCTCCGCCATCGCCAGGATGCTGTCGAGCATCGCCGAGAAGCCCCGGTGGCGCTCGTCCTGGAGGCGGACCACCCCGTCCCCGGCCGCGCCCGCATCCGGGAGCAGGCGCTCCGAGACGAGCTTCTCGCAGCCGAGCCCCACGACCATGACTTCGCCGCCGAAATTCGGGTTCTGGGCGAGGCTCTGGAGGGTCCGGATCGGCACCACCGCCTCGGGGGCGTTGATGGCGACGCCGCAGCCATAGGCGTGGGTCAGGCCGACGACGTCGTCGACATTGGGGTAGCGCGGCAGCAGCTCCTGCTTGATCCGCCGGATCGCCACGTCGAGGGTCCCGGCGACGCATTGCACGCTGATCGAGATCGCCAGGATGTTTTTGGTGCCCACCGACCCGTCCGGGTTGCGGTAGCCCGCAAAGGTGTAGCCCTCGATCGGGGGCAGGGGGGCCGGCACCCTTGTGGCCAGGTCCAGGGCGTCGAGGGACGGGGCGAGGGGCGTCGCGACCCGGGATTCCTCCACCCAGGCGCCCCGCCGGATGCTCTGGGTCGCGATGCCCACCACCTCGCCGTAGCGGCGCACGTCGCCGCCCTCCGGGATGTCGGCCAGCGCCACCTTGTGGCCCTGCGGCACGAACTCGACGAGTTCCAGCCCGTCCGGAAACACCGTGCCGGCGGGCAGGCCGAAGGCGTTGACCACGATCGCGACGTTGTCCCGCTCGCTCAGGCGGATCGTGCGCGGCACGTCGCCGGCCGGGCGCTCGCGGGTCGGGGCTTCGATCTCGGCCTGCATCGAAAATCTCCTCAGACCGCCGTGCGGAAGCGCCCGGCCAGCGCCTCGGCGTTGCGCGCCAGCAGGCCCATATCGGAGCCCACCGCGGTGAAGCGCGTGCCGGCCGCGATGTAGCGCTTGGCCAGCTCCTCGCTCGGGGTCAGGATGCCGGCCTGCTTGCCGGCCTTCCCGATCCGCGCGACCGCGTCCTCGATGGTGCGGACCACCTCCGGGTGGCCCTGCTGGCCGAGATAGCCGAGGCTGGTGGAGAGGTCGCCGGGGCCGATGAACACGCCGTCCACGCCCTCCACCGCGGCGATCGCGTCCAGATTGTCCAGGGCGCGGCGCGATTCCACCTGCACGGCGACGAAGATCTCGGCCTCGCAGCGGGTGTGGTAGTCCGGGATGCGGCCGAACCGGGCGGCGCGGGGCGCCTGCGAGAAGCCGCGGATGCCCCGGGGGGCGTAGCGGGTCGCGGCGACGACCCGCCGGGCCTGCTCGGCCTCGTCGATGTTGGGGATCATCAGCGACTGCGCGCCGGCATCCAGGATGCGCTTGATGGTGATCGGATCGTCGCTCGGCACCCGCACCATCGGGTGGGTGGGGCCCTCCATCATCGCCTGGAGCTGGGCGTAGATGTCCCGGAGGTCGTTGGCCGAGTGCTCCATGTCGAGGAGAAGCCAGTCGAACCCGGCGCCGGCGACGATCTCCGTGGAGATCGGGCTGGCGAGGCTGCACCACAGGCCGATCTGCTGGCGCCCCTCGGCCAGCGCCGCCTTGAAACGGTTGGTGAGGCTGTCCATCGCGGGTCACTCCCTGGGCACCGGGCGTCTGCGCGCCGTCCGGTGCCATCAGGCGCAGCCTTCCGCCGCGAGGTCAAAGCCAAAGGCTGGATCGATCGATGCGAGCGCGGCATCGATGTGGGCGTCGGGATCAGTCGGGCGGCATGTCCGAGAGGATCGAGACCAGCTGCGCGATCAGGGGGTCGTCCGCGTCGCGCCGCCAGGCCAGGAGCAGCTCGACCGGCCGCGGCGCGGACAGCGCGAGCGGGCGGAACACCACATCCGCGAAGCGCAGGCGCTCGGCCGCCGCCGGGACCAGGGCGATCCCCACCGCGGCCCGGACCAGCGCCAGGATCGAGTGGATCTGCGCCAGCTGCTGGACGATCCGCGGCTGGATCCCGGTCTCGACGAGCAGGTCGCGGGTGAGATCGTGGAAGTAGCGCGCCTCGTTCGGCGCGTAGCCGATCAGCGCCGCGCCGCCGAGATCGCCGGGACTGAGGCGGTCGCGCGGCGCCAGGGCATGGCCCGCCGGCAGCGCGACGACCAGGGGCTCGGCCAGGACCCGGATCGCGGTCAGATCCGGATGCGTCACCGGCGGACGCACCAGCGCGGCGTCGATGCGGCCGGCCAGCAGATCCTCGATCTGGTCCTTGCTCACCATCTCGCGCAGGGCGAGGGTGACGTCCGGCAGCGTCCGCCGGATCGCGGTGACGAGGCGGGGCAGGACGTCGTAGGCGGAGGCCGCCGTGAAGCCGAGCTTCAGGACGCCCGCGCGTCCCGCCGCGACCTGCCGGGTCACATGGGTCGCGGTCTCGGCGAGCCGCAGGATCCGCTGCGCCTCGGGGAGGAAGCTGCGCCCGGCCGCGGTCAGCCGGACGGAGCGGCTGGTGCGCTCCAGGAGCCGGACGTCGAGGATGCGCTCCAGCACCTGGATCTGCCGCGACAGGGGCGGCTGCGTCATGTTCAGGCGGGCGGCCGCGCGTCCGAAATGCAGCTCCTCCGCGACCACCGCGAAGCACCGGAGCTGGCTGAAATCGAACATGGAGGCTCCGGTGCGCGCCGCGATGCGGGCCGGGAGCATAGATCCAAGGTCGCCGCCGCGTCCCCGCGGCGACGTTCAGTCAGGTCGGGCTGTGAACCCGCCGATGCGGCACGGCCCCGACATCCCGTGCGGTCAGCAGCTCAGCCGGCGGCCTTCCCGACGCCCGAACGTGCGGTAATGCGCGGCCCCGGATTCCATCTGGCCGTTGGCGATGGCGCGGCGGACATCCGGATTGCAGCGCAGATACTCGCGCTCGTCGAATTCATAGGTGGCGCGCCCGCGATACTCGTCCCGGTCGCGGTAGCCGCGATCCCGGTACTCCTCACCGCCGCGATCCCGGTAGCCGCGGTCGCGGCCGCCGTAATCCTCGTAGTCGGGACGGGGCTGCGCCGTGACCGGTCCGACCGCGCCCAGGATACCGAGGCTCACCGCGGCCGCTGTCAGAAGCGCCTTCATCAATCTCGATCCTTCATCCGGTGGCCTGAAACGCATCGCACCGGGAATGGTTCGATCAGCTCGGCCGTGCGCCTGGGAAGGGGCCGGCCGTCGCCGATACGCGGCACGAGGGCGGCTCGGAGGCCTGCGCGGCCATCCGGGGCAGTGCCGCCGCAGGGCGCAGGCCCCGCGGCGGGTCGGCCTCACATCCGGTGCATCATGCGGTGGCGCATGTCGCGGCGCATCATGTGACGCTCCATCCGGTGGCGCATCATCCGGCGCTCCATGCGGCGGTGCATCATGCGGTGCTCCATCCGGTCCATCTGGACATGGGTGACCATGTCGGCGGGGGCAGCGGCGGCTCCGGGTCCGATCGGCGCGGCCGAGGCCGGGAGCGCGACGGCACTGCCGAAGACGGCGATGAGTGCGGCGGTGATGATCGTGGTGCGCAAGGGGGTGTCCTCTCTCGCCGCCGGTGAGGGCAGGCGTTTCCTCGAGACCGTTGGCGGGAGCAGATTCTCCCACGGGTCGGCCAGGAAGCCGCTTGTGGCCCGGATGGTTCCCGCCGACCCGTCCCTGTTCTGGGCCGATCGGGATCGGCGACGCGGGGCCGACGGCCCGACGGGGGGCCGGCGCGGCGCCCGCAGGATGGACGGGCGGGGATTCCGGAGGGTGCCGGGGCGGCCGGCGCGAATGCCGCAGGTGTCCGGCGGCAAGGATTCCGCAACCATCGGGTGAGAAAGTCGCCGTCTCGGCACCACCGTCGGTGCTTCGGGGCGCGGTTCGCGCCGGTCGAACGGATCCGCGAGCGCCGATGCAGACAGACGCGCCTTCCCCGGTCGCGCCGCTCAGCCCCGCCGCGCCCCCGGCCACGGGCGAGCCGGCCTCCTGGGACGGAGCCGCCGGATTCGGCCAGTGGCGCCTCGATCCGCGCAGCCGCCGGGTGACCCGGTCGGCGGGGCTCGCGCGCCTGCTCGGGGCGCCGGAGGCGCGCAGCCTCGCCTTCGAAGAGCACTTCGCCTGCTATCATCCGGACGACCGCCCCGCCGTGATCGCGCGCGTCGAGGGGATCCTGTCGGGATGCCGCCCGGCGAGCCCCTATCAGGCGCGGGCCCGCATCATGCGTCCGGACGGCACGCGCCTCGACGCGATCATCCAGGGCGTGCCCGAATTCGGACCCGACGGCGCGCTCGTCGCCCTGCACGGCATGCTCCTCGACGTGAGCGACCTCGTCCGGTCCGAGCGGCGCGCCCACGAGACCGACCGGCTCCTGCACGGGACGCTGGACAGCATGGACCAGGGGTTGGTCGTGCTCGATGCCGCGCAGCGGGTTCGCGTGTTCAACCGCAGCGCCGCCGAGCTGCTCGACCTGCCGGGCGACGTGCTGCGCGCCGGCGTCGCCTTCCCGGACATCCACGCCTACCAGCGCGCCCGGGGCGACTTCGCGGCGGCGGAATCCGACCTGCGGCTCGGGATGGTCGGCCGCGACCCGCGGGCGCTCCCGCCGCTGTTCGACTGGCGCCTGCCCACCGGGATCACCCTGGAGGTCCGCCGCTCGCCCCTCGCCGATGGCGGCGCGGTCCTGACCTTCAGCGACGTGACGCAGACCCGGATCGCCGAGGGCGCGATGGAGGAGAGCGAGCGCCGCTACCGGCTGCTCACCGAGAACGCCACCGACATCATCATCTGGTCCGACCTGAGCACCTGCCGCCGCTACGTCTCCCCCGCCGTGCGCGCCGTCCTCGGCTACGATCCGGAGGCGCTGATCGGGACGCAGCCCCTCGCCGACGTCCATCCCGACGACGTGGCGGCCTACCGCGCCGTCCTCGACGGCCTGACCAGCGGCCGCACCGGACAGGCCCTGACCTGCCAGCGCTACCGACACCGGGACGGGCACTGGGTCTGGCTGGAGATCTCCTTCAGCCTGACCCACGACGGGGTGACGGGCCAGGCGGATGGCTACGTCGCCACCCTGCGCGACGTGAGCGGCCGCAAGGCCGCGGAGGACGCCCTGCGCCTGAGCGAGGCGCGCTACCGGGCGCTGGCGGACGCGCTGCCGCAGCTCGTCTGGATCGCCGCCACGGGGACCGGGGAGGCGACCTACGTCAACCGGCGCTTCGAGGACTATTACGGCCCGATCGGCCCGTCGCGGGCCGCGCGGATCGCCCGCAACCATCGCGAGGACGCGGAGCGGATGGAGCAGCTGTGGTGCGCGGCGCGCGAACGGCGGACCGCCTACGAGGTCGAGGGGCGGCTGCAGCGTCACGACGGCGCCTATCGCTGGCACAAGCTCGTGCTCCTGCCGATCCTGCACGGGGAGACGATGGTCGGGATGCTCGGCACCGCCCTCGACATCGACGAGATCGTGGCCGCCCGGCGGGAGGTCGAGGAGGCGAGCAGCCTGCTGCATCTGGCCCAGCAGGCCGCCAAGGCGGGCACCTGGCACCTCGACCTCGACACCGGCCGGATCGACTGGTCGGCCGAGAGCGCGCGCCTGCACGGCATCGAGACCGACCGGGATTACGGGCTCGACGCGCAGACCTGGCTCAGCCTGATCGATCGCCGGGACGGGGAGTGCGCCCTGCGGACCGCCGCCGCGGCCGCCGAGACGGGGGAGACCTTCTCGATCGAGTTCCAGGTCCCGACCGCGGAGGGCGGGGTGCGCTGGATCAACGGCGTCGGGCGCGGCGCCCCCGGGCCGGACGGCCGGACGCGGCGGATGATGGGCCTCAACATCGACGTCACCGCCCGCAAGGCCGCCGAGGCGGCGCTCCTCGCCGCGAAGGCCGCGGCCGACGCCGCGCGCCTGGAGGCGGAGCGGGCGAGCGCGGCCAAGAGCGAGTTCCTGGCGGCCATGAGCCACGAGATCCGCACGCCGCTGAACGGCGTGATCGGCTACGCCGACCTGCTCCTTGACGAGACTGACCTCGGACCGGTGGCGCGCCGGCACGCCGACCACATCCGCACCGCGGGGGCCGCGCTCCTGACGGTGGTCAACGACGTCCTCGACTACTCGAAGGTCGAGGCCGGGCAGGTCGAGATCGTGCCCCGGCCGTTCGCCCTCGAGGCGCTCATCGACAACGCGGTCTCGATCGTGCGCCCGTCGGCCGAGCGCAAGGGGCTCGCCCTCACCATCACCCGCGCGCCGGGCCTGCCGGCCTGGCTCGAGGGCGACGAGGATCGCCTGCGCCAGGTTCTGCTCAACCTGCTCAACAACGCCGTGAAGTTCACCCCGGCGGGACGCATCGGCCTGCGGGTCCTGGCCGGCCCGGGCGGCGGGGCCGGCGCGCCGACCCTGCGCTTCGAGATCGACGATACCGGGATCGGCATCCCGGCGGACAAGTGCGACCGGCTGTTCCGGCGGTTCTCGCAGGTCGACGGCTCGATCAGCCGCGAGTACGGCGGGACCGGCCTGGGCCTCGCCATCTCCAAGTCGCTGGTCGAGCTGATGGGCGGGACGATCGGCGTCGCGAGCACGGTGGGGCGCGGCTCGACCTTCTGGTTCGCGGCCGCGCTGCCCGAGACCGCCCCGGCGGCGCCCGCAACGGCCTCCGCCTCGGCCCGCCTCCGCGCGACCGGCAAGCGCCTGCTCCTCGCCGAGGACGTGCCGCTGAATCAGGAACTCGCCCGGACGATCCTGGAACGGGCCGGGCACGCGGTGGACGTGGTCGGCGACGGCGTCGCCGCGGTAGCGGCGGTCCAGGCCCGGCCCTACGACCTCGTCCTGATGGACGTGCAGATGCCGGTCATGGACGGGATCGCGGCGACCCGGCGGATCCGCGCGCGCGGCGATGCACCGGGCCGCGTGCCGATCGTGGCGATGACGGCCAACGTCCTCCCGGAGCAGGTGGCCGAACTGCGCGCGGCCGGGTTCGACGACCATGTCGGCAAGCCGTTCCGCGCGCAGACGCTGCTCGCCGCGATCGACCGCTGGACCGACCGGCCCGCGGCGCCGCCGTCCCCCGGCGGCACGATCGACCGCGCCGTCCTCGATGAGATGACCCAGATGATCGGCCGGGCGCGGATGAACGATCTGCTCGCGATGCTGGCGAAGGAGCTGTCCCAGCGGTTCGGGGCCGCCGCGCCCGAGACGAGCCGCGACCGGCTCATGCTGGACGCCCACGCGATGGTGTCGGCGGCCAGCATGGTGGGCTTCGCGGCGCTGGCCGAGACCTGCCGGGCCGTCGAGGCGGCCTGCCAGTCGGGGGCGGATGTCGCCCCGATGCTCGGCACGCTCCGGGACCGCACGGCGGTCACGATCGCCGAGATCGAGGCCCTGCGGGCGGCCTGATCCCGCCCGCGCGGCGTCGCGTGGCTATGCGGGGGATGCCGGATTGTGCTGGACGGCCCGGACCCGTCGGCGGTGGTGGTGCCGCCGCCACTTCAGCACGGCGTAGCGCAGCTTGCTGTAATAGGCGTACAGCCGCGATCTGTGGTGCTGCCGATGGGCGAGATGGACGCGGGCGACCCGCGGCGGCACGGCCGCGTACCGGGCCACGGCCCTGTCCGGCGCGGCCGCGGGCTTCGCGTTCAGGACGGCGACCGGATCCACGTAATTGACCTTGCGCACGACCTGGGTCTCGCCGCAGCCGGTGCAGAGGGAGCCGTTGAGGCGCTGCCACATCAGCTGTTCCCGCGCCAGGACCCGCCGGTCATTGGCGTCCGACAGCTCGACCGGCGCCCGCAACAGCGTCGAGCGGCTGCCGAAATTGGGCTTGTTGAGGATGATGCCGAGATCATTGGGGACCTCCAGCATGGGCAACCTGACCTGCTTTGGCTTGCCGTAGCAGGTGGCCGGGAAAACGACCGTAGACGCCAGGAGGGACAGCACTGCGGATTCGAGTGCTAGACGGCGCATCCTAGTCTCCGAGCTGGGTGGACGCTATCACATAGCGCCAAATCGGCAGCTTCCCTACAACTAATTTGCGTTTAGAATATCCGTTCGAGGGATGCGCGTTCGTGAACCCACGGTAAGCAATAATAATATGGCCACGCCTCAGTAGCGATTGCGGAGATTGGACAGGCACAAGCGTTGCCGCAGGGCGTCCTCGACCCGTCCGGGCCGCGACCGGGGCCGCACTCTACCCACGAAGAACAGCGTGTCGCCAAAGCCTGGCCGTGGACGTGCCACCCGTGGCCGGCTCTCAGCCCCCACCGCGGGGCGCGCGGTCTCACCGAAGGGAGGCCGGCGGATGAGGTCCGCGACGCGCCTCACGAAACGCCCGATCGCCCGGGGCCCATCCCCTGACGGCGGCGCCGCGGGCGTTTTGTGAGAGGCTCTTATTGGCAGACCGGCCTTTCTCGATCATCGATTTCCAGTTGAGACGGTTGATCGAATACACGGGCACGGGGCGACGCGGCACAGGTCCGCCCCGACCAGCGAGGAACAGTTCAGATGGACCAGGCGGCGGACGATGTCGTGTCGGAGGTGGCGCTCTGCGCGGCCCTCCAGGCCTCCGGCGGCGTCGGCTTCTGGACCTGGGACATCGCCCGGGACGATGCGCGCGCCGATCCGGTCAGCGCCCTGCTGTTCAACATCAGCCCCGCCCGGTCGCGCGCCGGGGTCAGCCTCGCGGAGATCCTGGAGGCGGTCCATCCGGACGACAAGGCGCACATCGCGCAGGTGATCCTGGATTGCGTCGAGTCCGGCGGCTCCTACGCGGCCGAGTACCGTGTCTGCTCGCCGGCGGGTCGGCTGCGATGGGTGTTCACCCGCGGGCATTTCTACCTGGACGAGGCCGGCCGGCCGACCACGGGCCGGGGGGTGATCGTCGAGATCTCGGACAGCAAGTCCGCCGGCACCGCCTTCGCCCAGCGCGACGGCGCCAGCATCGACGACGCCCTCAACCGGACCGCCGACCTGTGCCTGACGCTGCACAACGCGGTCTCGCAGCTCGACGACGCACGCATGCAGGCGCTGACCGAGACCCTGCTGCTGGAGATCGGCCGGCACCTGGCGACGCGGCAGCGGATCGCGCAGGACACCGCGCTGCACTGACCGGGCCCGCGGGTCCCGGCTCCGCGCCGCGATGCGCGCGGCGCCCCCAGTCGGAAGGGCCGCCCCGGCGCTCAGAACGGGTAGTAGCGCAGGGAGGTCAGGCCGGTGACGAGGTGGTTGGAGGGGGCGATCCCGAAGGCGCCCCGGAACGCGTCGCGCTCGGTGTAGGAGACCTGGGCGCCCGCCACGAGGCGGCCGTAGCCGCCCTTGTACAGGTCGTGCCAGAAGCCGCCGGTGATCTGGCGGATGTCCCGGGTCTCCGCCTGGCAGGTCCCGCTCGCCGCCCCCTCGACGTCGCAGCCGGTGACCACCAGGGTGGGCGAGCCGTAGCCCGTGGCGTTCGGCGCGCCGGCCCGGGACGCGTGCTCCCAACCGGCATAGAGGTAGACGTCGGTGCCCGGCTGGACGTGGGCGACCGCGCCGGCGAGCAGCTGGAAGGCCGGGACCGGCGCGATCGAGCCGTCGGCCTTCAGGGCGAAGTCGGGC
>CAXTCV010000025.1:0-30942 GCA_964242725.1 uncultured Methylobacterium sp. | reverse complement strand
GGGCGGAGAGCACGCCGACATTCATCCGGTGGCCGCCGCAATAGGAGCGGTAGGCCCCCTGGATCGGCAGACCGGCCAGGGCGAGGTCGCCGATCGCGTCGAGGATCTTGTGCCGGACGAACTCGTCCGGGAAACGCAGCCCCTCGGGGTTGACCACCGCGGTCTCGCCGACCGCCACGGTGTTCTCCAGCGAGGCGCCCAGGGCGAAGCCCGCCTTCCAGTAGCGCTCCACGTCCCGCATCATCCCGAAGGTGCGGGCACCGGCGATCTCGCGGCGGTAGACGGCGGGCGACAGGTCCATCGCCTTGCGCGAGCGACCGATCACCGGGCTCTCGAAATCGATCTCGACGTCGAGGCGGAAGCCCCTGTCGATCGGCCGGAGCTCCGCGAAGGACCGGCCGGTCTCGATGCGGACGTGGCGCAGGATCTTGAGCCAGCGCCGCGGCATGTCGCAGGTGGCAATCCCGACCCGGTCGATCGCCTGGATGAAGGGGAGCGCGGACCCATCGAGAATCGGCATCTCGGGCCCGTCGATCTCGACCAGCGCGTTGTCGATGCCCAGACCGTAGAGGGCGGACATCAGATGCTCGACCGTGGCCACCGCGCCGGTGTCGACCTGTCCCAGGACGGTGCAGAGTTCGGTGGCGGAGACGAGGGCGTGATGCGCCTTGATCAGGCGATCGTTGCCGTGGGGGGTGCCGGTGCGGAGGAAGGCGATGCCATGATTGGCGGGGGCGGGTCGTAGCGTGATCTCGGCGGGGTTCCCGGAATGGACCCCGATGCCCGAGAGAGTCGCCGGCCCTTTGAGGGTCGTCTGTTTAAGCGTTCGCATTCCTTAGCCCCCGGCCGCGATCAGTGTCCCCCATTCCAACCGGGAAGAGAGGAAACTGACTGATCCGTCCGCTGCTTGATGCCCCTGCCCACGCGATCAGGTTGTATCCTGATGCATGTCTCGTCGGTCTCGATGCTTCTATAGCTGCACCGCACAGGGCAGCCAAATCACGGATTCTTACGCTCTGTTACAGACACGCTTGCGGCCTCGCGGACGTAAAGTGCTGTCCGGTCAGAGGCTTAAAGATTGGTTAATGCGTGGCTAACTCGCGGCCGTTCTGTGTCGCGGATGCACCACGCATCCCCGGACGACATGGCGCGCAGGATGTCAGGGATCGGCAGCTGTCGGTCATGCCGAACTTCAGGTTGAAATGCGGCGACGCGAAGAGCCGGCGGTCGCCCGCCTGCCCTCCGCGTCGCCCGGACCTGCCCGCCCCTCAGTTCGCCTGACGCCGGAGGAAGGCCGGGATCTCCAGCTGGTCGTCGTCCATCATCCGAGGCTGCGGCGCCACCCGGCCCTGCGGGTCGAGATGGCCCTGGGCCGGGCGGTACTGCGGCACCGCCGGCGCGACCGGAGCGCGCGGCGCCGGGGGCACGTGCGGCTGCGGCATCGGCGGCTGCGGCATGGCGGGCGCCGCGTTCCTGGCCGCGGGCGGAGCGCCCTCAACCTCGTCGCGGCGACCGCCGAAACCCACCGTCGCGAGCCGCCGCAGGAGCGAGGTCCGCTTCGATTCCGGGGCCGAGTCCTCGGCGGCGCGGTTCGCCATGATCTGGTTCTGGGCGATCGGCGGCAGCTCGTGGATCTGCGGCATCCGCGGGGCGCGGGCGAGCGGCGCGGAGCCCGGGGCGGCCGGGCGCGGCGGCACGAACGGGCCGGCCTGGTACTGCGGGGCGGGCTCGGCCGGGAGCGGCGCGGGCGGCGGGACGAAGGCGGACGCGGCCCGGGGCTGGACCTGGGCGAGCACCACCTCGTCGCGGGTCATCGGCGCGGCGGATTCGCGGGCGACCTGCGGCTCCGCCCGCATCTCGTGAGCCGGCTGGGGCGCGGGGGCCGGAGCCGGGATCGGCGCCGGGGCGACCGCCTCGGTGCGGATGCTCGGCACCGGCGAGGACGCGCGGGCGCGGGCCTCGGCCCGCAGGCGCTCGGCAACCTCGGCGATACGCTGCTCGGTCTCGGCGATGGCCGGGTTGTTCGGCGAGTTGGCCGAGATCAGCAGCGGCTCGATGCCGGTGGCGACCACCGAGACGCGGATGATGCCGTCGAGGCTCTCGTCGAAGGTGGCGCCCAGGATGATGTTGGCGTCCTGGTCGACCTCCTCGCGGATGCGGGTGGCGGCCTCGTCGAGCTCGTACAGGGTCAGGTCCGAGCCGCCGGTGATCGAGATCAGCAGGCCGCGGGCGCCCTTCATGGAGACATCGTCGAGGAGCGGGTTGGCGATGGCCGCCTCGGCGGCGCGGTTGGCGCGCTTCTCGCCCGACGCCTCGCCGGTGCCCATCATGGCCTTGCCCATCCCGCGCATGATCGCCCGCACGTCGGCGAAGTCGAGGTTGATGAGGCCCTCCTTCACCATCAGGTCGGTGATGCAGGCGACGCCGGAATAGAGCACCTGGTCGGCCATCGCGAAGGCGTCGGCGAAGGTGGTCTTCTCGTTGGCGACCCGGAACAGGTTCTGGTTCGGGATCACGATCAGGGTGTCGACCGCGGCCTGCAACTCCTGAATGCCGGACTCGGCGGTGCGCATCCGGCGGATGCCCTCGAACTGGAAGGGCTTGGTCACGACGCCGACCGTCAGGATGCCCATGTCGCGGGCCGCGCGGGCGATGACCGGGGCCGCGCCGGTGCCGGTGCCGCCGCCCATGCCGGCGGTGATGAAGCACATGTGGGCGCCCGAGAGCTGGTCGCGGATCTCGTCGATCACCTCGTCGGCGGCCGCCGAGCCGACCTCCGGGTGCGAGCCGGCGCCGAGGCCCTGGGTGACGCCCAGGCCCATCTGGATCACGCGCTCGGCCTTCGAGGAGGTGAGCGCCTGGGCGTCGGTGTTGGCCACGACGAATTCGCAGCCCAGAAGGCCCGATTCGATCATGTTGTTCACGGCGTTGCCGCCGGCGCCGCCGACGCCGAAGACCGTGATGCGGGGCTTGAGTTCCCGGATGTCCGGCGCCTGGAGGGTAATGGCCATGGTGTCGAGCCTCTCGCTTACTCTGCTTTCCGTGCGACGCCGGGGCGCCGGATTCTCTACGACCCGCCCGGGGGCGGACGCGAAACTAGAAGCTGTCCCGGAGCCAGCGGCCGACCCGGTTCAGGTAGTTGTCGGTTCCGGTCGCCGCGAAGGCGCCATGCCCCCGCGGCTCGAAATGCTCGGCATGCGCAACCTGCGGGTAGACGAGCAGTCCGACCGCCGCCGAGAAGGCCGGACCCTTGGCGGCTTCCGGCAGCCCGCGGATCCCCAGGGGCCGGCCGATCCGGACCTGGCCCTGGAGGACGCGCCGGGCGACCTCGGGCAGGCCGACGAGCTGGCTGGCGCCCCCGGTGAGGACGACCCGCCGCCCGGCCTGGGCGGCGAAGCCCGCATCGCGCAGGCGGTCGCGCACCAGCTCGACCACCTCCTCGACCCGCGGCTTGATGATCCGCACGAGCTGCGAGCGCGGGATATGGGCCGGCGCCTCGCCCTCGTCCTCGCCGACGCCGTGGACCGCGATCATGTCGCGCTCGTCGGAGGGGGTGGAGAGGGCCGAGCCATAGAGCGTCTTCAGCCGCTCGGCCGCCGCCATGCGGGTGGAGAGGCCGCGGGCGATGTCCATGGTGACGTGGTGGCCGCCGACCGCGACGGCATCCACGTGGACGAGGTGTCCGCCCGAGAACACGCCCACGCTCGTGGTGCCGCCGCCCATGTCGACGACGCAGACACCCATCTCGGCCTCGTCGTCGACCAGCGCCGAGAGCCCGGCCGCGTAGGGGGTGGCGATCACCGCCTCGACGCCGAGGTGGCAATGCTCCACCGCCAGCATCACGTTGCGGGCCGCGGCGAGTTCGCTGGTGACGACGTGGAGATCGACGCTGAGCGCCTCGCCGATCATGCCCGACGGGTCGATCACCGCGCCCTGCCCGTCCAGCCCGTAGCCGGTGGGCAGGGCGTGCAGGACCGCGCGGCCCGGGCTGACCCCGTGGGCGCTCGCGGTCTCGAGGACCCGCTCGACGTCGCTGCCGGTGACGGTGCCGGACCGGACGTTGACCCGCGCCTGGAAATGCTGCGAGGCGAGCCGGCCCCCCGACATGTTGACGATGACCGACTGGACCTCGACCTTGGCCATCCGCTCGGCGGCATGCACCGCCTGACGGATCGCGCCCTCGGCGGCCGCGAGATCGACGATGGCGCCGCCCTTCAGCCCCAGGGAGCGCTGGTGGCCGATGCCGATGATCCGCGCGAGATGGGTGCGGCCGCGCAGCGTCGTGAGCGCCTCGGCCGGCTGCAGCTCGGCGATGAGGCAGACCACCTTGCTCGTGCCGATGTCGAGCACCGAGAGGGTGGTCGAGCGTCGGGCCGAGAGCGGCTTCAGGCGCGGCGTGAGGCCGTGTTGGCTGTGCATTGACGCTACCGGACGCAGAAGGCGGGACGGGCGGAGATCGGAGGTAAGGGCATCAGCTGGCCGCGCCCTTCTTCTTCGCCTTCTGGGCTTCCGCACGGGCGGCGGCGGCCTCCTCGGTCAGGCGCACCACGAGGCGGTCCGGCATGCGCAGATCCACCGCGATGATGTCCTTTTCCAGGAGCCCGGCCTCGCGCTCGTACCGGACGAGACGGGCGAGCGCCGCGGCCGGATCGTTCTCGGGCAGGCGCACGTCGACGCCGTCGAGCTTGAGGGTCCAGCGGCGGCCGGAGACATAGGTGCCGGCCTTGATCCGATCCGCGAGCGGACCCGCCGCGGCGATCAGGGCGAGATATTCGGGAAGCCTGGCGTTGGCCTCGTCGCCGACCACGAGGGGCAGGCTGGCGTAGCGGTCGTCGCGCATGGCGTCGATGACCGTGCCGTCGGCGGCGATCACGCTGATCTCGCCGTTCTTCTGCCAGAGGGCGGCGGGCTCGCGCTCCACCTGGGTGATGGCGATCTCGTTCGGATAGATCTTGCGGACCGAGGCCTGGGCGATGAGCGGCACGCGCAGCAGCTTCTCGCGCACCGCGCCGACATCCAGGAAGGGCACGGAGGAGCGCCAGTCGATGCCCGCGGCGGCCAGCACCTCACGCTCGTACATCCGGGAGATGCCCGAGATCGTGACGCGTTCGACGCCGAAGCCCGCGATCCGTGCGGCGATGTCGAGGGGACGGCCCTGATCGGCCACGAAGGCATCGTAGCGGCCGCTCGCCACGAAACCGGCGAGCGCCACGGCGGCCACGGTCATCGCAGCCCCGACCGTGCCGACCCCGCGGGGCAGGCGCTCGCTCAGGCGCTGTCCGGACCGGGCCCGGCGGACCGAGAGCGACCGGGACGGAAGCCGGCCGAGGACGACCCCGGCGAGACGCGCGGGACGGCTCCGGCCGGCGGCGTCACCGCCGCTCAGCGATTCAGGGAAGCGTCCTCCACCATCCATCGGACGAGCTCACCGAAACTCAGGCCCGCATGGGCCGCCATCTCCGGCACAAGGCTCGTCTGGGTCATGCCGGGTTGCGTGTTGACCTCCAGCACCACGAGCAGACCGGTTCCACCCGGCGTGTCGTCGTAACGAAGGTCGGCACGGCTGACGCCCCGGCAGCCCAGTGCTTGATGCGCCGTTAACGACAGTTCTTGGACACGCTGGTAAACATTTGGTTTAAGTTCGGCCGGCAGCACGTGGACCGAGCCCCCCGGGGCATACTTCGCGTCGTAGTCGTACCAATCCCCCGTCGCGGCCTTCACCTCGATGACGCCGAGGGGCCTGTCGCCCATCACCCCGCAGGTGAGCTCCCGGCCGGCTATGTAAGGCTCCGCAAGGACTTGCTCGCCGAACCGCCATTCCTCGGATGCCAGGATCTGGGGCGGGTGCGAGCGGCCGTCGCGCACGATGATCACACCCATGGAGGACCCCTCCGCGATGGGCTTCACCACGTAGGGTGGCGGCAGGGGGTGGTTTTTCGCGGCCTCGAAGCGGTTAACGATCCGGCCCTCCGGCACGTCGACCCCGGCGGCGCGCATCACGGTCTTGGCGCGCTCCTTGTTCATGGCGAGGGCCGAGGCGAGCACGCCGGAATGGCTGTAGGGGATCTTGAGGATCTCCAGCAGCCCCTGGATCGTGCCGTCCTCCCCGTCGGGGCCGTGGAGCGCGTTGAAGGCCACGTCCGGCCGCAGCGTCGTGAGAACCGACGCGATATCGGGCCCGACATCGACCCGGGTGACCCGGTAGCCCTCCCCTTCCAGCGCGTCCGCGCAGGCCTTGCCCGAACTGAGCGAGACCTCGCGCTCGGCGGAGGTGCCGCCCAGGAGGACGGCGACGTGCTTGGACATGGTAGGCTCCGGGGCGGGACTTGGGATGGGCGATCGGCTCATGCCGCGCCGACCAGGCTTCGGATCGTGGCGTAGACCTGCGCGACCGTGTCGTGCGGCAGCGTCCCGACGCGCCGCAGGATCCGGGCGGGTTCGATGCAGGCGAGCTTCAGCGGGCGGACCACCGAGGCGACACCGAGCCCGGCGGACGCGGTATCGTCGATCCGGACATCGCCGGCGATGCGCGTGTTGCGGGCACTCGTGAGCATCGCGATCCACACATAGCCGGCTTCGGCAACGGCCCCTCCCGACACGACCACGGCGGGCCGCCGCTTCTCCGCCAAGCGGTCCGAATAGCGGAACGGCACGACCACGACGGCCCCGGCCGGCAGAAGCGGCGTCTCAGAGGTCGGCATAATCTTCATCGTCGATCGGGCCGGCCCATTCCGTGAAGGCGACGAACGGGTCCTCGTCGTCCAGGGGCGCCTTGTCGATCCGAATGCCGTCCGGCGTAATCCGATAGCGCAGGCGGTCCCCCGGCCGGATCGCCAGGTGCTCACGGACCTCCACCGGCAGGACCGTCTGGCTCTTGACGGAGACCTTCGAATAGGCCGTCCGCGCGGATCGATCCGGCATGCTCGTCACCCCCGCGTTCGGCTTACATCTTACCGACTTGCAGATGACGCCGGCAAACCGATCCGCCGGATCTCCCAGCGCAGTTCGACGCCGCTCATCGCCCGCACCCGGCGCCGGACCTCCTCGCCCAGCCCTTCGATATCGGCCGCCGTGGCGCCGCCGGTGTTGATCAGGAAGTTGCAGTGCATCGGGCTGACCTGGGCACCGCCCCGGGTCAGCCCGCGGCAGCCGGCGGCGTCGATGAGCTGCCACGCCTTGCCGCCCTCGGGATTGGCGAAGGTCGAGCCGCCGGTGCGCTCGCGGATCGGCTGCGCCGCTTCGCGGGCGGCGGTGACCCGCTCCATCTCGGCCTCGATGGCGGCCCGGTCACCGGGTCTGCCCTGGAACGACGCGCGGGTGAAGATCACGTCCTCGGGGGCTCCCGAATGCCGGTAGGTGAAACCCATCGCGGCGCGGCTGAAGGTGCACAACGCGCCCCGGCGGTCGATGCCGCGCGCCTCGACCAGCACGTCCGTGGTCTCGCCGCCATGGGCGCCGGCGTTCATCCGCAGCGCCCCGCCGATCGACCCCGGGATGCCGCGATAGAAGGCGAGCCCGTCGAGCCCGGCCTCGGCCGCCGCCTTGGCGAGGCGCATGTCCGGCACGGCGGTGCCGACCGCGAGGATGTCGCCGTCGATCGCGATGCCGCCGAAGGCCTTGCCGCCGAGGCGGATCACCACGCCCGGCACGCCGCCGTCGCGGACGATCAGGTTGGAGCCGAGGCCGATCACCGTCACCGGGACGTCCGGATCGAGGGCGGCGAGGAGGCGGGCGAGATCCTCCTCGTCGGCCGGGGTGAACAGCACCTCGGCCGGGCCGCCGACCCGGAACCAGGTCAGGTCGGCCAGAGGCTGGTCCGCGAGCAGGCGCCCGCGGAGGTCCGGCGCGGCGACGCGGATGCGATCGTGGAGGGATGCGGTCATGCTCAGCTTCGCGCTCATCGAGCGGGGTTGCGTACAGGAATCATGAGGCGATGGATGGGGAGCTCGGCAAGCGACGGGTCTTCACACGGGCGGCCGCGCGAAGCCTCAACCGCATGCCGAAGGCCGCCGAGGATCTGATCCGTCAGAAACGTCGCCTCCAGGCGCACGACCCTGGAAGCCTCGGCAACAACGTGAAAGTTCTCGACGGTGAAGGCCGGCGGTTCCGACTGCGCGTCGGCGACTGGCGGGCGGTGTTCACGATCGAGCCGGGACAGATCATAGTTCACGCGCTCGGCACGCGCGTCTCGATCTATGAATAGGAGATTGCTCGTGACGATCGTCAGAACGAGGACACCGTCTGGAGAAGCTGTCGTGCTCCTTCCCGAACCCGAGTTCGAGCGTCTGCACGACTTGGCGGAAGACACGCTCGACGCCCGGCTCATCGACGCCTCGGCGGCACGCTCGGCGTCCGGCGAGGATGCGCTTCTGAGTGAATCCGACCTCGACGCTCTACGGGCGGCACCGAGCCCCCGCGCATTCTGGCGCGCGCACAGGGGCAGGTCGGCCGCCGCGCTCGGGAACGCCTGCGGCCTCGCGGAAGGGGAGATCACCGCACTCGAAGCGGGCACGCGCACAGCCGACTTGACCGTCTACCAACGGCTCGCACAAGCCCTCGGCATCGATGCCGAGGACCGCGTGCCAGCTTCGGCCTGATCGGCGCGCACCGCCTCACCGCCCCCGCGCAGCGAGTTCGCCCGGCAGCGCGTAGGCCCACTGCGTGATGTTGCCGGCGCCGAGGAAGACCACGTAATCGCCGGGCTTGGCGAGGTCCGCGACGATCCCCGCCAACTCCTCCGGCCGCTCCAGGGCCCGGGCGTCGCGGTGGCCGCGGGAGCGCAGGCCGGCCACGAGGCTGTCGCGGTCGAACCCCTCGATCGGCGGCTCGCCGGCGGCGTAGACCGGGGCGACGATCACCGTGTCGGCATCGTTGAAGCAGGTGCAGAAATCGTCGAACAGCGATTGCAGCCGGGTGTAGCGGTGGGGCTGAACGATGGCGATCACCCCGTGCTCGGTCGAGGCGCGGGCGGCCTTGAGCACGGCCTTGATCTCCACCGGATGGTGCCCGTAATCGTCGAAGATCGTCGCGCCGTTCCACTCGCCGGTGCGGGTGAAGCGCCGCTTGACGCCGCCGAAGCCGGCCAGCGCGTTGCGGAGCGCCTCCGGCTTCACGCCGAGTTCGTGGGCGACGGCCAGCGCCGCCGTGGCGTTGAGCGCGTTGTGCTTGCCCGGCATCGGCAGGACGAGGTCCTCCATCTCCATCCGGTAGCCGGGGCGGCGGTCGCGGATCATCACCCGGAACCGGCTCTGGCCGCCGCGCAGGTCCACGTCGATCAGGCGCACGTCCGCCTGCGGGTTCTCGCCGTAGGTGATGATCCGCCGGTCCTCGATGTGGCCGACGAGATCCTGCACCACCGGATGGTCGATGCACATCACCGCGAAGCCGTAGAACGGGATGTTGTCGATGAAGCGCCGGAACGCGTCCTTGATGGCGTCGAACGAGCCGAAATGGTCGAGGTGCTCGGGGTCGATGTTGGTGACGATCGCGACGTCGGCGGGCAGCTTCAGGAAGGTGCCGTCGGACTCGTCGGCCTCCACCACCATCCACTCGCCCGCGCCCATCCGGGCGTTGGTGCCGTAGGCGTTGATGATGCCGCCGTTGATCACGGTCGGGTCGAGGTTGCCGGCATCCAGCAGGGTCGCGACCAGGGACGTGGTCGTGGTCTTGCCGTGCGTGCCCGCGATGGCGACGCAGGACTTGAAGCGCATCAGCTCGGCCAGCATCTCGGCCCGGCGCACCACGGGGAGACGGCGCTCCCGGGCGGCTTGCAACTCGGGATTGTCGCGCTGGATCGCGGTGGACACGACGACGAGGGCCGCCTCCTCGACATTGGCGGCGTCGTGGCCGACGAAGGTCCGCATGCCCTTCTCGGAGAGCCGCCGGACATTGGCGTTGTCCGAGGCGTCCGACCCCTGCACCGTGTAGCCGAGGTTGTGCATCACCTCGGCGATCCCGGACATGCCGATGCCGCCGATGCCGATGAAGTGGATGGGGCCGAGCTTGTCGGGCAGCTTCATGGGTCGAACCGTCTGGTGGCGGGATCGCCGGTGCGAGAGCCCTTGAGGATCAGGTGCGGGCGGCCGTCTCGACGACGACCTCGGCCAGCCGCTCGGCCGCATCGTGGATGCCTGCGCTTCTGGCGGCATCGGCCGCCGCGGTCAATTTTGCCGGCGTCGCGAAGCAGGCGGTGAGTTCCGCGGCGAGGCGATCGGGGGTGAAATCGGACTGCTTGATGGCCAGCGCGGCGCCGATGGCGTCGAGGGTCGCGGCGTTGGCCGCCTGGTCCTGGTCGAGGGCGCCGGGCAGCGGGACGAGGAGCGCGGGCCGGCCGATCGCCGCCAGTTCCGAGACCGTCGAGGCGCCCGAGCGCGCCACCACGAGGTGGCTCGCGGCCATGCGGGCCGGCAGGTCCTTGAAGAACGGGGCCGCCTCGATCCCCGCGAGACCCAGGGCGAGGTAGCGGTTCTGGACGGCCGTCAGGTCCTCGGGCCGGACCTGCTGAACGAGGTGCAGCCGGGCCCGCAGGGCCTCGGGCAGGCGCGCGATCGCCTCGGGCACGACCTCGCCCATGACCCGGGCACCCTGGCTTCCGCCGAACACCAGGAGCCGCAGGACCTCTTCCGCGCCGAAGGGCGGGTACGGGATCTTGGCGGCCGCGATCACCGCGGGGCGGAGCGGGTTGCCGGTGTGGATGCGGGGCGCGCGCGCGCTGTCGGGCACGCCCCGCACGTCCTTGAAGCCGGTTGCGATGGTCCGGGCGCCCCGGGCCAAGAAGGCGTTGGCCCGGCCCATCACGGCGTTCTGCTCGTGCAGCACCGTGGGCACCCGCAGGATCTGCCCGGCCAGCAGCGGCGGCACGGTCGGGTAGCCGCCGAATCCGACGATGGCGGCCGGGTTGATCCGCCGGATCTCCCTGGCGGCGACACCGAAGCCGCGGCCCAGCGTGAGAACGGCGCCGGCGCGCTGCACCAGCGAGCGACCCGAGGGCGTCGCCGAGGCGATCGTGATCACTTCGGAGGCAGGAAATTCCCCGGCGATCCCGTCGACCCGCGCGTCGGTGGCCAGAGCCACCCGGATCCCGCGGGCGCGCAGGGCATGAGCGAGGCTCTCGGCCGGGAACAGGTGGCCGCCGGTGCCGCCCGCGCAGAGCAGGATCGTGGGGGTGAAGACGGTCACCGCATCACCCCGGCGACGGTGGCCGGCGCGGTGCCGGGGGGCTTCTGGCTGAGCATCACGGTCCGGGGACGCTTGCGGGTCAGGGCGACGAGGAAGCCGGTGCCGAGCGCCAGCGAGATCAGCGACGAGCCGCCATAGGAGACGAACGGCAGCGTCATGCCCTTGGCGGGCATCAGCTGGGTGTTCACCGCCATGTTGATGCAGGCCTGGAGGCCGAACAGCGTCGTCAGGCCGGTGATCGCAAGCCGTGAGAAGGTGTCGTCCGTGCGGCGGGCGAGCTTGAGGCCGCGCAGCACGATGAAGGCGAACAGGGCCACGAGGCACAAGCAGACGATCACGCCGAACTCCTCGCCGGTGACCGAGAAGATGAAGTCGGTATGGGCGTCCGGCAGGTGGCGCTTGGCCACCCCCTCCCCCGGGCCGGTGCCGAACCAGCCGCCGGAGCGGAACGATTCCCGCGACCAGAAATCCTGGAAGCCGCCGCCGGAATCCCGGTCGAGGAACTTGTTGAAGCGCTCGCGGACGTGGTGGAAGAACAGGTAGGCCGCGAACACGCCGCCGAGGCCCAGCACGCCGAGCAGCGCCACCCAGATCAGGTGCAGGCCGGCGACGAAGAACAGCGCGCACCACACCATGGTAATCAGCATGGTCTGGCCGAAATCGGGCTGGAGCAGCAGCGGCACGATGGTGATCGGCAGGAGCAGCAGGGCCAGGATGCCCCCCGGCATGTCGCGGCGCTGCGCGCCCTCGGAGAAGGCCCAGGCGGCCACCACCACGAAGGCCGGCTTCACGAATTCGGAAGGCTGCAGGCCGAAGGGGCCGAACTGGATCCAGCGATGCGCGCCCTTGATCTCGGGGCCGAACTTGCCGGCCAGCAGGCAGAGGGCGACGCCGCAGATCCAGGTGACGAGCGCCAGCCGCCGGATGCCGCGCAGGGACAGGAACGAGACCAGGCAGATCAGCACGATGGTCGGGGCGAGGTACATCGCCTGGCGGTTGAGGAAATAGAAGGTCGGCAGGCCGATCCGCTCGGCGACCGGCGGACCGCCGCCCATGAGGAAGACGAGGCCCGCCACCATCAGGGCGAACAGGGCCGCGAGCAGGCCTCGGTCGACCGTCCACCACCAGTCCGTCAGGGGGGTCCGTTCGGCGCGTGAGATCATGCCGGGCAACGACTCCAGGCCGCGCGGAAGCCGGTCCGCACGGGTCGGGGCGATCCTGTGCGCGAATGGTAAACGGAGACTTATGCCTCGCCCGTCGTCCGTCCGTTCACGGCCAGACGTTTGGGCAACGCGCCGCCGTGCCGTGCCGAGGTCCGGCCGAAACCGGCTCGACTGCCTGTTCCGGAACGAATTTCGCCCTACGAAAGCGGTATTCGCTCCAGTCTGTATTGACCAGAAGTCACGCTATCTTAAATTTCTTGGTGCAACCTCCGCGTGTAGTTCGCGGATCGGCGAGCGGCCTGCCCTGTTGGCCGCACGGCGACGGTCGGTCCGCCCAGCGGAAGCACGCCCGCCATGTTTTCCAGCCTGAACGTCCGTGAAACCCATGCCAAGCTGGCGGCCCTCGACCGCGTCCAGGGCGTGATCGAGTTCGACCTCCAGGGCCGGATCCTCGCGGCGAACGGCAACTTCCTGGATGTGGTCGGATACACGCTTCCGGAGGTCGTCGGCCAGCACCACAGCCTGTTCATGGCCCAGGCCGAGCGGGACACGCCGAACTACCGCGCCTTCTGGGACCGCCTGCGGTCCGGCGCTTTCGAATCCGGGCAGTTCCAGCGGGTCGGCCGCGGCGGTCGCCCGATCTGGATCCAGGCTTCCTACAATCCGATGCTCGATGCCCGGGGCCGCCCCTACAAGGTGGTGAAGTTCGCCACCGACATCACCCCGCAGCGGACCGAGGAGGCCGACCGGGCCGGACAGATCGCGGCGATCCACAAGGTGCAGGCGGTGATCACCTTCGACCTCGACGGGACCGTGATCGAGGCGAACGACAACTTCCTGGCCGCGATGGGCTACGGCCGCGCCGAGGTGGTCGGCCGGCATCACAGCCTGTTCGTCGAGCCGGCCTATCGCGACAGCGAGACCTATCGGGCGTTCTGGGCGTCGCTGCGGAACGGCACCTATCAGGCCGCCCAGTTCCGGCGTCTCGGCAAGGGCGGTCGCGAGGTCTGGATCCAGGCCTCCTACAACCCGATCCTCGATGCCGCCGGACGGCCCTACAAGGTGGTGAAGTTCGCCACCGACATCACCGAGCAGGTCCGCCTGCTGGCCGACCTGCGGACCCTCATCGATCGCAACTTCGGCGAGATCGAGCACGCGGTGGCGCACTCGACCAAGGCGGCCACCCTGGCCTCCGCGGCCGCGGATTCGACCGCCGACAACGTGCAGACCGTCGCGGCCGCCGCCGAGGAACTGGCCGCCTCCGTCGCGGAGATGTCGCAGAGCATCGTCCGCTCGCAGAGCGCCACCGACACGGCGTATGCCTGCGTTCAGGACGCCGATGGCCACACCAAGCGGCTGGCCAACACCGCCACCGCGATGACCGGCATCGTCGGCCTGATCCAGAACATCGCGGGTCAGATCAACCTGCTGGCGCTCAACGCGACGATCGAGGCGGCCCGGGCGGGCGAGGCCGGCCGCGGCTTCGCGGTCGTCGCCGCCGAGGTGAAGGCCCTGGCCGACCAGGCGGCCCGCGCCACCGGCCAGATCAACGGCGAGATCGCCAGCGTCCAGCGGGTGTCGCAGGAGGTGGTCACGGCGCTCGGCTCGATCGGGGCCTCGGTCTCGGTGATGCGCGAGACCGTGGTGGCCACCGCGGCGGCGATCGAGGAGCAGAGCGCGGTGACCCGGGACCTCGCCGAGAGCATGCAGAGCGCCTCGGGGGCGGTCTCGGCCATCACCGGCAACATCGGAGCGATCGTGACGTCGGTCTCCGACGTCTCGCAGGCGGTCGGGACCACCCGCGAGGCCGCCAAGGTCCTGGCGCGCTGACCGTTCGGACGCCCGTGTCGCCGCCTCTCCAGTGAAGCGGCCCAGCTTCACCCCGCCTGAACGAGCCAGCAGGCGGCGCGCAGGCGCACCGCGCCGCCCTCCGCATAGCCGCGCAGGGCCTCGGTCACCGCCGCTTCGGCCCGCGCCCGCAGGTCGGGCTCGGCCTCGCGGACGAGGCGCGAGCTCGGCCCGAGATTGAGCGCCACGTGCGCCGCCGCCTCGGCGGCGGCCGCGTCGGACTCGCCCCGGCCGAGGACGACGTCGCGGTCGACCGCGTCGCAGGCGACGGTCCCGAAACCGGCGCCCCGGAGGTGCCCGGCAAGGCGGTCCGGGTCGGCGAAGCGGAACGGGCCGGGCGTATCTGGGTCCGGCGGCGGCGGTATCTCCGGCAGGAGCGGCAGCACCGCCTCGCGCGGCACCTGAACCCACGGGTTCTCCGGCAGGGCACGCCAGCACAGGAAGGTCAGCCGTCCCCCCGGCCGCAGCATGCGCCGGAGATTGGCGAAGGCGCGGTCCGAATCCGGAAAGAACATCACGCCGAAGCGGGACAGGGCCGCGTCGAAGCCGCCGAGATCCGCGTGCTCCACGTCGGCCTCGACGAACGTGACCGGCGCCGCGCCGGGCGCCTGCGCGCCGAGGCGAGACCGGGCGACGGCGAGGAGCGGTGCGGAGATGTCGGCTCCCATGACGGTGCCCGCGGCCCCGACCCGCCGCGCGGCTTCGAGACTCGTCGTCCCCGATCCGCAGCCGATGTCGAGCACCGATGCCCCCGGGCTCAGTCCCGCGCGGTCGAACAGGGCCTCGGTGAGCGGCGCGAACACCGCATCGAGCACCGCCTGGTTGCGGGCCCAGCGCGCCCCGACCTCGCCGTTCCAATACTCGATCTGGGTGCTGTCGCCGGCCATGCCCGTCTCCCCTCAGGCCGTGGTCGCGGCCACCGACAGGTCGGGCTTGTGGTTCAGGGTCTGGAACACCACGCAGTAGCGCTCGGTGAGCTTCAGGAGCTGTGCGAGCTGTTCCTCCGACGCGTCCGTGTCCAGCTGGAAGAACAGGCGGATATTGCGAAACCCGACGGGCGCCTCCTTGTCGACGCCGAGCGTGCCACGGAAATCGAGATCGCCCTCGGCGCTGACCGTGCCCGCCCGCACGGGGATCGCCAGCGCGGTCGCCACCGCCTTCACGGTGACGCCCGCGCAGGCGACCAGCGCCTCCAGCAGCATGTCGCCCGAGCAGAGCTCCAACCCCGAACCGCCCGTCGCCGGGTGCAGCCCGGCCTCGGCGATCGCCCGGCCGGTCTCGACCTTGCAGGCGATCTTCGTGTCGTCGAGGGTGCCCTTCGCCTTCAGGGTGACGACCGCCGAATCCGGGGCCGAGCGGTACCTCTCCTTGATCGGAGCCTGCAGGGCTCGCAAAGCCGTCGCGTCCATGGCGTCGTCCTCTCGATGGTGTCCGTCCCGGTCTCAAGCGCAGGCCTGGGCTGGACCGGGTTGTCCGTCTGCCAAACGTGTCAGGCCAGCGGTATAGGTCCGGGCTCGGCGGACGGAAAGTGTGACCCGGCGCGGCCGGTCAGGGCAGCGATCGCCTCGGCGAGATCGTCGACCTGGGCCTCGTCATGGGCCGCCGAGAAGGCGACCCGCAGCCGCGCGGTCCCGGCGGGCACGGTCGGCGGGCGGATCGCCACCACGAGGTAGCCCTCCGCCTCCAAAGCCGCCGAGATGTCCAGCGCCGCCTGGGCCTCACCCACCATCACCGGCACCACGGCACTGGCGGCCTCGGGCAGGCCCAGACGGGTGGTGAAGCGCCGGGCGAGGGCGAGGGGCCGGGCGCGGCGTTCCGGCTCCGCTTCCAGGATCGCCAGGGCCTCCAAGGCGGCGGCCGCCGAGGCCGGCGGCAGGCCGGTCGTGTAGACGAAGCTTCGGGCGCGGCTCGTCATCAGGTCGATCACCGGCCGCGAGGCGCAGAGGTAGCCCCCGTAGGAGCCCAGCGCCTTCGACAGGGTGCCCATCTCCAGCGGCGCCCGCGGCCCGTCCTCGACCACCCCGATCCCGTGGGCGTCGTCGACCAGCGTCCAGGCGTCGAAATCCTCGGCCACGGCCAGGAGGTCGCCGAGCGGCGCCCGATCGCCGTCCATGCTGAACACCCGCTCGGTGAGCACCAGGGCGCGGCCGTGCCCGGCGCGGTGCGCGGCGAGCGTCGCCGCGAGGTCGCCGGGATCGTTGTGGCGGAAGGTGTGCACCCGCGCGCCGGACAGCCGCGCCCCGGCCCACATGCAGGCATGGGAGAGTTCGTCCAGCACGACGAGGTCGCCGCGCCCGGCCAGCGCCGGGGTGATCCCGAGATTGGCGAGATAACCGCTGCCGAAGACCAGCGCCGCCCCGGTGCCCTTGTGGCGCGCGAGCCCGTCTTCCAGGGCGCCGAGATACGGGTGGTCGCCGGTCACCAGCCGCGAGCCGCCGGCCCCGGCGCCGTACCGCGCCGCGGCGTCCTGGGCGGCCGCGACCACCCGCGGGTGGTGCGACAGGCCGAGATAGTCGTTGCAGGAGAACGAGACGAGCGCCCGCCCCCCGCGCGCCGCCGAAGCGCCGGATCCGCGCTCGGTCGGCACCAGCCGGCGGCGCAGGCTGCCGGCCTCCAGGGCGGCGAGCTTGGTGCGGGCGAAGACGTCGAGGCTGTCCATCCGGCGGGATGGCGCCGCGGGCCGGCCCGATGTCAAGCCGGATCCGCGCCCTTGACCCGGCGCAGGCAGCTGACCATGCCCGAGGCATGTCCTCAGATGCGTCCCGGAACACCCTCTGGCGGCCCTACACGCAGATGCGCGGCGCCACCCAGCCCCTGGAGGCCGTGGCGACCCGTGGCAGCCGCATCGTCCTGGCCGATGGCCGCGAACTCGTGGACGGCATCGCCTCCTGGTGGACGGCGGTTCACGGCTACAACCACCCGCACATAGCCGGCGCCGTCGCCGACCAGCTGGCGCGCATGCCGCACGTGATGTTCGGTGGCCTCACCCATGCGCCGGCCGAGCGCCTGGCCGCCCGTCTGGCGTGCCTTCTGCCCGGCGACCTCGACCACGTGTTCCTGAGCGATTCGGGCTCGGTCGCCGTGGAGGTGGCGCTGAAGATGGCCGCGCAGATGTGGCTCAACCGCGGGGTGAGCGGCCGCACCAGGGTGCTGGCGTTCCGGGGCGGCTACCACGGCGACACGATGGGGGCGATGTCGGTCTGCGACCCCGAGGAGGGCATGCACCGCCGCTTCGGCGCCTACCTCCCCGCCCAGGTTTTCTGCGACTTGCCGCGCAGCCTCGCCCAGACCGACTCCCTCGATGCGACCCTGGCCGCCCACCGCGAAGAACTCGCGGCCGTGATCGTCGAGCCCCTGGTCCAGGGTGCCGGCGGCATGCGCATGCACCCGCCGGAGGTGCTCGCCACCGTGGCGCGTCTCGCCCGCCGCCACGGCCTGCCGCTGATCGCCGACGAGATCTTCACCGGCTTCGGCCGCACCGGCAGCCTGTTCGCCTGCGAGCAGGCCGGGATCGTGCCCGACATCCTGTGCCTGTCGAAGGCGTTGACCGGCGGCACCATGGCGCTCGCCGCCACCGTCGCCCGGCGGGAGGTGTTCGAGGCGTTCTGGTCCGAGGATCCGGCGGCGGCGCTGATGCACGGCCCGACCTTCATGGCCAATCCGCTGGCCTGCGCGGCCGCCAATGCCAGCCTCGACCTGTTCGAATCCGAGCCGCGCCTCGAACAGGCCCGCGCCCTCGGAGCCCGGCTGTCGGACGGGCTGGAACCTCTGCGGTGCGTGCCCGGCGTGGCGGACGTCCGGATCCTCGGCGCCATCGGTGTGGTCCAATTCGCCGGGGCTCCCGACCTCGCCGACCTGAAGGCGCGGTTCCTCGACCGGGGCGTCTGGGTCCGGCCGTTCGGCGACATCGTGTATCTCACGCCCGCGCTGACCATCGGGGCGGCGGACCTGGACCGGCTGATCGACGCGGTGACCGCCGTGGTGACCGGACGGGGCGCCGCGACGCCGTGACGGCTGCAACCCGGAACCGTTTCTGCCGTTGGACCCACGGCTGAAGACGCGTGCGGCGGCCCTCGCAGCCGGACGCTGCCGGAGGGAGTGCACAGTGGCGAGTGAGCAGACGGGTTCGAGCGGCGATCGGCCGGTAATCCTCCTCGTCGAGGACGAGGCACTGACGATCATGGACCTCGGCGACGTGCTGGAGGAAGGCGGCTACGAGACCGTACAATGCGCGTCCGCCGAGCGGGCGCTCAGCATACTCCAGGCGCGCCCGGATATCTGCGGGCTGGTCACGGACGTCCAGCTCTCGGGCAAGACGGATGGGTTCGACCTCGCCAGTTCGGTGGCGGAGGCGCGGCCGCAGCTGCCGATCCTGATCGTGTCCGGCCGGGCGGCGCCGGACCCGGCCCGCATGCCCGGGCACGCCGACTTCATCGCGCGGCCGTGCACGGGCGAGGATATCCTCGATCGCCTCCATCGACTCATGCACTGCTGAGCGGCTTCGGGCGCGGGCCCGTCATCTCAGCGTCACTGGCCGGCGCCACAGGGTCCCGGGCGGCCGGTGACGGAGATGGATCGTGCAGACCCTGGATCATCCGGCCGCCGCCGGCACAAACTCGGGCGCTCCGGTGGGCGACAAACAGAAACGCGATCGTCGGGACGGTGAGGATGCGGCCCTGGAGCCGTCATCCAAGCGGATGCGTCCGCCCGGCGTCCGGAGTGTCGGCTGGGCGCTCGTGCAGGCGGCGCGCCTGCACCGCGCCCGGACCGGCGACCGCCTCGCCAAGCTCGGCCTGTTCGCCGGGCAGGAGCAGGTGGTGCAGGCCCTGGCCTCCGCCGGCACGATGACGATGGGCGATCTCGCCGCCCTCCTGCGGGTGCGCCCGCCCACGGCGTCGAAGACCGTGACCCGGCTCGCCGCCCTCGGCATCGTCGAGCGCCGGGCCGAATCGGGCGACGGGCGCGTGGTCCGGGTCCAGCTCACGGCGACGGGCCTGGCGAAGGCCGAAGCGATCGAGCAGATCCAGGAGGAGGTCGAAGCCGAGCTGCTCGATCACCTCGACAAGACCGACCGCCGCCGCCTCCGCAAGCTCCTGCGCAAGGCGGCCCGCGGTCTCGCCGAGGCGGCCGGTGCCTCCGGGCAATCCACCGACGTGGATGCCGAGATCGAGGCCGAGGCCGACGACGAGGCCGGGGTTTCGCCGACCTGACCGGCGGCGTTTCGTTGGTCACCGCACGTCCGGCTGCGCATCCCGCGCCGCCTGCCCGATCCGTTGCGCTCAGGGCTTCAGGCGGGCTCGGATATCCCCGGCGGCGGCGCTGTCGCGCCGATCCGCCTTGTTCGCCGCCGAGGAACCACGGAGGGCGGTGTCGGTGGGCGCGTCCCCCGGTAGCCGTGCCCTGACTGGACGATCCGTCTTGCCGATATCCGACCGCTCGCGGGCTTGTCCGGGGGACGCCTCCTGGGAGGATGTTGCAATGATGTAACGTTGCTCCTCGAGTTGAGCCGCCCGCCCGTTCACACCTTGCGCCGAAAGGACAAAGCGCGAAATTGAAACAATATAACAATACGTGAGTCTCGATGTCCTCCTCGCGCCAATCCGGATTTCGCGCCCGCATGGTCCTCTCCGCGACCGTCTGCGCCAGCCTTTCGGCTTCCCCCGAAGCCCAGGCCCAGGAATCCGTCGCCCTCGACGAGATCAGCGTCACCAGCCCGAGCCCGATCCAGGCGCCGCGCCCCGCGCCGGCCGCGGAGCCATCCGGTCCGATCGGGATCCTGCCGGTCGCGACCGACACCTTCTCGCCGGTGACCGTTGTCACCCGGGACCAGATCGCCCGCGACCAGCCCCGGACGCTCGGCGACGCCCTGTTCGACCGGCCCGGTATCTCGGGCACCAGCTACGCGCCGGGCGCGGCCTCAAGGCCGATCATCCGCGGCCTCGACAATGCCCGGGTGCGCATCCAGGAAAACGGCATCGTCAACGGCGGCGTGTCGGATCTCGGCGAGGATCACGCGGTGCCCGTGAACCCGCTGGTCGCCGACCGGATCGAGGTGATCCGCGGGCCCGCGACCCTGCGCTACGGGTCCGGCGCCATCGGCGGCGTCGTCTCGGCCGACAACAACCGGGTCCCGACCTTCATCCCGGCCCACGGCGTGCAGGGCCAGGTCACGAGCGGCTTCTCCAGCGTCGACAACGGACGGCTGGGCGCCGCCACGGTGGATGCCGGTGGCGACGGCGTCGCGGTCCACGCGGACGGATTCACGACCGCCAACGACAGCTACGCGATCCCCGGCGGCATTCAGCGCAACGCCTACAACGAGTCGCAGGGCGGCGCGGTCGGCATCTCGGCGATCGGCGACCGCGGTTTCGTCGGCATCGCCTTCAGCCATTACGACGCGGTCTACGCGATCCCCGGAGGCGTCGCCGCGCGGGATCGCACCCGCCTGACCCCGGATCAGGACCGGGTCCTGTCGCGGGCCGAGTACCGGCCCCTCGACGGTGCCGTCGAGGTGATCCGCTACTGGGCCGGCTACTCGGTCTACCGCCACGACGAGGTCGGCTTCGGCGCGGACGGGTTCGAGGGCGTCCAGGCGATCTTCAAGAACCGGGAGGCGGAGGGGCGCCTGGAAGTCCAGCTCGTGCCGGTCTTCACCGCGTTCGGCAAACTGACCGGGGCGCTCGGCTTCCAGTCGGACCGGCGCGTGATCGACACCCAACTCGAATCGTTCCTGCCCAAGACCGAGTCCCGGGCCAACGCGGTCTACCTGTATGAGGAGCTGGAGCTGCGCCCGGGCACCCGGCTGCAGGCGGCCGGGCGCTACGAGATCGACCGCCTGTCGAGCACGGCCGCGCAGTTCCCCGCCGACTACGTTCCGATCGACGGGCAGGAGCCGTTCCAATACGCGCGGACTCGCCGCTTCGCCCCGAAGAGCGCCAGCGTCGGCGCCCTTCAGGATCTGCCCTACGGGTTCGTGGCGAGCCTGACCGGGGCCTATGTCGAGCGCGGGCCGACCGGCTACGAGCTGTTCTCCCAGGGGCCGCACGATGCCACAGCCACCTTCGAGATCGGCAACCCCGACCTCAGGAAGGAGCGCGCCCGCACGGTGGAAGCCAGCATCCGGCGGGCGGAGGGACCGCTACGCCTCGACGCCACCGGTTACCACACGCGCTACACCGGCTTCATCTACCGCAACTACACGGGGTCGACCTGCGGCGACGACTTCGCCTCCTGCGGCATCGGCACCGACAACCGTCAGATCGTCTACCAGCAGCAGAACGCCACCTTCTACGGCGCCGAGATCATCGGCCAGTATGACCTCGTGCCGGTGGGCAACGGCTTCGCCGGGATCGAGGCGCAGTTCGACTTCGTCCGCGCCCAATTCGATTCCGGCACCAACGTGCCGCGCATCCCGCCCTACCGGCTCGGCGGCGGCGTCTACCTGCGGGCCGACGGCTGGTTCGCCCGGGTGAACCTGCTCCACGCCTTCAGCCACGACGCCACCGCGGTGTTCGAGACCCCGACCTCCGGCTACGACGACCTGCGCGCCGAGTTGAGCTACACCCAGGCCGTCGACCCCGCGGTCTATGGCGCGAGCGAGATCACCCTCGGCCTTCAGGGGCGCAACCTGCTGAACGCCGACATCCGCAATTCGACCTCGTTCAAGAAGGACGAGATCCTGTTGCCGGGGCGGAACCTGCGGCTGTTCCTGACGGCACGGTTCTGAGGGGGACCTCATCCCACCGCGTCCCGGTCTCTGCGGCCGGAGCGAGAGCGCTCGCCGCCGGAGCGGACCGGTGCGGCAACGTTCCGCCGGGCGGCTCAACGGGGCTCCGGTCCGACGCGGTAATGGTAGCGGTACAGTTCGCGCTCGAATCCAAGCCCGCGGTAGAGCGCCCGGGCCGGCGTGTTCGCCGCCACGACCTGCAGGCAGGCGGCCTCCGCCCCCTGTGCCCGGCTCCAGCGGAGCAGCGCGCCCACGGCGCGCCGCGCATGGCCGCGGCCACGCAGCGGCTCGGGCGTGGCGACCGATTCGATCACCAGCAGCGCACGGTCGAGCACGCCGAAGGCGATGGCGCCGATCCCGTCCGCCTCCGAGGTCGCCGCGAAGGCCCGCGGCAGCATCAGGGCGGCGACCGTGTCGCGGAACACCTGCGCGGCCGCGGCGTCGGCGCGGTTCACCGCGTCGCGCAGAGCCAGCCAGTCGGCCCCGGGCGCCGGCACGACGGCGACGGCGGGATCCGGCTCGGCCGGAACATTGTCCAGGGCGCGGTACAGGGTGCAAGTCTCGTCGACGACCGCGTAGTCGGCGCGCGCGAGAACCGGGTCCATCTGCGGTGCGATCGTCGGGATGCGGAAGATCGAACGCTGCCCGAGGGCGCCGTAGATCGCGCATGCTGCCGTGATCGCCGGTTCGGGGGCGCCGCTCCGGCGCATCGGGTTGACCGAGTTCTGCCGCTTCGACCGGCCGCCCGCCGCGCGCAGCAGGTATCCGTCCAACAGGATCTGGCGCTTGCTCGGCCAGGCGTTCAGGCAGGCCTCCTCCACGCGCCAGGCGAGGTCGGCATCCGTGCTCATGGGATCCTCCGGCGGCCGTGATCGCACGGGGCCGCGACCGGGCCAACCGGCCCTGTCGAAAGGCTTCGGCCGTGCGGCGTCGCGTACGCTTGAAGCCGGTCCGGGCCGCGCGATGTCTTCGCGATGTCCGAACCCGAACTTCTGTTCTGCCTGCATTTCCTGGGCGGAAGTGCCCGCAGCTGGACGCCCCTCGCCCGGGCGCTGGACGGCACGCTGACCTGCGTACCCGTGGAGCTGCCGGGCTTCGGCCAGGCGGCCGGCACATCGGGATTTTCGGTCGACGCGATGGCCGACCACGTGTCGGAGGCGATCCGCGCGCGGGCGCCCGGCGCCTTCGCCATCGCCGGCCACAGCATGGGCGCCAAGGTCGCGCTGGCGCTGGCGCGCCGGTCCGAAGACGGGGCACCGGGCCTCGAAGGGCTCACGGACCTGATCCTGGTCTCCGGCTCGCCGCCGAGCCCGGAGCCGATCCCCGAGGAGCGCCGTTCGCACATGCGGAGCTGGATCGACGCCGATCCGGAGACGCGCCAGCGCGAGGCTCGAGACTTCGTCCGGGCGAATGTCGGGGCGGATCTCGACCGAGAGATCGAGGATCGGGCGGTGGCCGACGTGCTTCAGGCGGCGCCGGAGGCATGGAAGGCGTGGCTCGAGTCCGGCGCCCGCGAGGATTGGCGCCGCCGCGTCGGCATCCTGCGCACGCCGGCGCTGATCCTGGCGGGTTCGGAGGATGCCGATCTCGGCCCCGATGCTCAGCTCGCCCTCACCGCGCCGCACCTGGCGCACCATCGCCGCGTCACGATCGAGGGCGTCGGCCATCTCCTGCCGCTGGAGCGTCCCGAGGCCCTGGCCGGCCTGATTCGCGGGCATCTCGCCGCGCGGCCCGCAGGATCGGACCGGCCGGTGCAGACGGTGCCGCCGGCCTACGCGGCACTGATCGCCTCGGAACGGGTCAACAGCCGCCTGCGCGGGGCCCTCCGTGAGCGTGCCGCGCCGGACGATCCCGCCTATCGGCCGGAGGCTCTGGATCCCGTGGAACTCGCGATCCTGCGCGCCGTCTTCGCCCGGGTCCTGCCCGCGCCGGGCATCGACCTTGCCGCCCGGCTCGACCGACGTCTCGCCTCCGGGGACGGGGACGGCTGGCGCTTCTCGGCCTTGCCGCCGGACGCGGAGGCCTACCGGGCAGCGCTGCGGACCCTCGACGCCGCCGCCCGGGCGGCGCAGGAGCGCGCGTTCGTGGCCCTCGACGACGCGCATCAGGACGGGCTGCTCACGCTCTGCGCGCAGACCGGATTGAAGGTTCCGGACGCGCTCGGCGGCCGGCTCGACGCCGACCGGATGCGGTTCTGGTTCGAGGATCTGCGCGCCGACGCGGTCCGGCTCTGGCTCGGCCATCCGGCGGCGCTGGCGCGGATCGGATTCTCGGGGATCGGTGCCGGCGGCGACCGGCCGGGGGCGATCGCGGCGGGTCTGCCGGGCTTCCACGAAGTCGGGCTCGACGCACCGGAGGCCTGGGAGCCCGAACCTCAACAGGGCATGGCGCAACGAATGGAGGCGGCACGATGAACCTCGCGGGGATGCGGAGCTACCGCGAGGACGACGTCGTCGATGCGGTGATCGTCGGGACCGGAGCGGGCGGCGCGCCGCTCCTCGCCCGGCTTGCCGCGGCCGGCCTGAAGGTCGTGGCCCTGGAGGCGGGCCCGAACTTCACGCCCGAGCGCTTCGCCTTCGACGAGACGCTCGCCGACGAGATCTACTGGACCGAGGAGCGGCTCAGCGGCGGCGCGACGCCGGAGGCGTTTGGGGCGAACAACAGCGGCACCGGGGTCGGCGGCTCGACGCTGCATTGGGGCGCCTTCGTGCCCCGGGCCGATGCCCGCGACCTCCGCCTCCATACGGAGAGCGGCGAGGGCGTGGACTGGCCCCTCGCCTACGAGGAGCTGGTGCCGTTCTACGAGCGGGTCGAGCGCTTCATCGGCGTCTCGGGTGCGCAGGACTATCCGTGGGATCCCGGGCGGCGCTACCCCCTCCCCCCGGTGCCGCGCAATGGTCCGGCGCAGATCATGGCGCAGGCCTGCGAGGCACGCGGCATCCGCTGGGCCGACGCCCCCGCCGCCGTGGTCTCGCGGGACTTCCAGTCCGAGGACGGCCCCCTGCGCGAGGCCTGCATCAATTGCGGCTACTGCCACCAGGGCTGCCGCAACGGCGCCAAGACCAGCATGGACGTCACCTACCTGCCGCTGGCCGTCGCCCGCGGCGCGGAGATCCGGGCCGAGGCCTTCGTGCACGGCCTCGAGCGCGGCGCCGACGGCCGGGTCGCCGGGGTGGTCTACCGCCAGGGCGGCCAGGACCGGCGCCAGCGCTGCGCGGCGGTCTTCCTCTGCGCCGGCGCGGTGGAGACGCCACGGCTCCTCCTGCATCTGGGCCTCGCCAATTCCAGCGACCAGGTCGGCCGGAACTACATGGGCCACGTGGCGACCCAGGTCTGGGGCACCTTCCCGCACGAGGTGCGGATGAACCGGGGCTATCCCTCGTCGCTGATCACCGAGGATTTCATCCGGGCGGGCGCCGATTTCGCCGGCGGCTACCTGATCCAGAGCCTCGGCGTCGTGCCGGTGACCTTCGGCAACGCCGTGGCCCGCGGGCGCGGCCTATGGGGCAAGCCGCTCCTCGACTACCTCGACCGCTACAACAACCTCGCCGGCATCGGGATCAACGGCGAGACCCTGCCGCGCGACGACAACGTGCTGACCCTGTCGGACGAGACCGACGCGCGCGGGATGCGCAAGGCTCATGTCAGCTTCGGCTACGGCACCAACGAGGACCGCCTGAACGCGCATGCCACGAAGGTGATGCGCGGTCTGTGGGAAGAGGCCGGCGCCGAGGACATCTGGGTGCTGGAGCGCGTCGCCCATACGATCGGCACCTGCCGGATGGGGCGCGACGGGTCGAGCGCCGTGGTGGATCCGGTCGGCCGCAGCTTCGATATCGACAACCTGTGGATCTGCGACGGCTCGACCTTCCCGAGCTCTCTGGCCGCGAACCCGGCACTCACCATCATGGCGCTCAGCCTGCGCACCGCCGAGGCGTTCCTGGCCGCCGGACCGTCGGGGCAGCGCTGAGCGCGCGGCGTGGCCGCGCTCACCCGAGCGCGGTGCGCAGCTCCGCAAGCCCGCGCCGCTGCCGGCCCTCCGTGTCGAAATTCGCCGGGTCGAGCCAGGCCGTGAAGCCGGCGCGGATTCGCGGCCACTCGGCCTCGGTGACCGAGAACCATGCGGTGTCCCGGGAGCGGCCCTTCACCACGACGGCGTTGCGGAAGAGGCCCTCGAAGGTGAAGCCGAGGCGCAGGGCCGCCGCCCGGGACGGGGCGTTGAGGCTGTCGCATTTCCATTCGTAGCGCCGGTAGCCCAGCTCGTCGAAGGCCCGGCCCATCATCAGCGCCATCGCCTCCGTTGCCGCCGGTGCGCGCTGGAGCTTGGGTCCGAAATGGAGATGGCCGACCTCGATCACCCCGTTTCCCGGGTCGATCCGGAGATACGAGGCGATCCCCAGGGGCGCGCCGGTCCCCCGGTCCAGGATCGTGTGGAACAGCGGATCCTCGCTCGCCGCCCGGGATTCGAGCCGCTCGCGGAGTTCCGCCTCGCTCTCGGGCATCGTGTCGGGGAGATAGGTCCAGCCGCTGCGGTCAGGAGCTGCACTGTAGGTTGCGAAAAGGCCCGCCGTGTGGGCACCCGGGTCGAGCGGCACGACCCGGCAGATGCGGCCTTCCAGGGGCGTCCGCGGCGGACGGGGGCGCGGCGTCCAGTCCGGCAGGGCCGGTCCGACCGGCTGGCCGAAGGGGCTCAAACCTGCGCTCATGATCCGCTCCGCCCGCCGACCAGCCCGGCGAGCACGGTCTCGCCCTCCGCTTCGAACCCCGCGATGACGCCGGCCCGGTCGGGCTCGGGCCTGTTCTGGCTCATCTTCCACTTCCCCTCGATGCGCGTGACCGGGATCTCGACGCCGATCAGCGCCTGGACCTGCGCGGCCACGAACGGCTCCGGCGCGTCGGAGACCGCCCAGGGTTCGGCCCGCGGCGTCTCCCGGAGCGCGGTGAGGTCCGCGATCTGGCGCCGGAGCCAGGCCGCGTCCTCGATCACCCGCGGCCGGCCCCAGGCGTGGACGGTGGCGTAGTTCCAGGTCGGCACGACGCGGCCGTGGACGCGCTTGCTCGCGTACCAGCTCGGGCTGACGTAGCCCTGCGGTCCCTGGAACGCCACCAGGCATTCCTCGACCGCGGCGAGATCTTGCCCCTGCGGATTCGCCCGCGCCAGATGTGCGCGCAGGATCCCGGTCCCGCCGTTCTCGTCGAGGAGGAACGGGATCGGGTTGGCGATGAGTCCCGTCGGCCCGGCGGTGATCAGCAGGCCGAGCGGATACGCCCGGATCAGCGCGTGCTGCGCGTCCCGATCATCCTCCCTGAAATGTGACGGCTGGTACACGGGCCGCGTCCTGTCTGGCGCCTCGATCCGCGGATGCTTGACGGGTCGGTGGACCAGCGGAAAGGTCCAATTCCCAAAAACAGACTGGACCGCTTTGCGCCATGGCCCGGGGTCCGCTGCCGCCGCCCGTCAGCCTCGATCCGTCGAGTCAGGTCCCGCTGCATGTGCAGCTCCGGGAGGCTCTGCGCGCGGCGATCCTCGACCGCCGGTTGCCGCGCGGGGTCCGGCTTCCGGCATCGCGGGTGCTCGCGGCGGATCTCGGCTGCGCCCGGGGCACGGTGGTCCTCGCCCTGGAGCAGCTCACCGCCGAGGGCTATCTGACGGCCCGCCCCGGCTCGGCTACCCGCGTCGCCGCGACCCTGCCGGACGACACGGTGCCGGCGTCCGACCGGATCGCGCATCCGGCGACCGTGTCCGCGCCCCGGCTGTCCCGCCGGGGCACCGACCTCGTCGCCGCGCCGCCGCGGCGGTACATGGCGGGAGCCGCGGCCCCGGACGCCTTCGCCCTCGGGCGGCCGGCGCACGATGCCTTCCCGTATGCGGTCTGGGCCCGGCTGCTCCAGACCGAGTGGCGCCGGGGACCGGCCGAGCCGCCGGATCCGCGCGGTTCGCCGGCGCTGCGGGGCGCCATTGCCGCCTATCTGGCTCAGGCCCGGGGCGTCGCCTGCGAGGCGGAGGACGTCATCGTCACCGCGGGCATCCGCCAGAGCCTGAGGCTGCTCGCGGAGCTGCTGCTCGATCCCGGGGAGTCGGCCCTGGTCGAGGAACCGGGCTTTCCCGGCATCGCGCAGGCACTCTCCAGCGCAAGCCTGCGGCCGGTCCCGGTTCCGGTCGGCCCGGGCGGGCTTTCAGCGGCCCGGGCCGCGATCCTGGCGCCCGGCGCGCGGCTCGCCGTGGTCACGCCGGCCCATCATTATCCCCTCGGACACGCCATGAGCCTCGAGAACCGCCTCGATCTCCTGGCCTGGGCGGAGTCCACCGCGGGCTGGATCGTCGAGGACGATTACGACGGCGCCTACCGCTATGCCGGACGTCCGCTGGCCCCGCTGCGCGCCCTCGATCGCGCCGGGCGGGTGGTCTACGTGGGCAGCTTCTCCAAGCTCCTGTTGCCGGCCCTCGGCCTCAGCTACCTGGTCCTGCCGCGCGGCCTCGTGGCGCCGGTGAACCAGGCGCTGGCCGAGATCGGCCCGACGCCCCCCGGGATCGGCCAAGGGGCGCTGGCGCGCTTCATCGAGGACGGGCACCTCGCCGGCCATCTGCGCCGGACCCGCCGCCTCTACGCCCAGCGGCAGGGTGCCCTGGTCGCGGCCGCCACGCGCCTGGCCGCGGACGTGATGACGGTCGCCCCGATGGAGGGCGGCATGCACCTGATCGCCAGGCCCGGCCCGGGCTGGGCCCGGTCGCTGTCCGACGCGGCCGCCGCAGCGGCGCTCGGCCGGGCCGGGATCTCCGCGGTGGCGCTCTCCGCCTACCACGCCGGACCGCCGGAGTCCGGCCTGCTGCTCGGCTATGCCGCGGTGCCGGAACGCGCCATCGCGCCAGCGGTGCGGCAGATGGCGCAGACGCTTCGGCTGGCGCGCTGAGCCGCTCCGCGGCGCGCCGCCGCGACGGCTCGGGTCTGGTCAGTGCACGATCTCGCCTGTCTCGGCGAACCGGCCCATGCGCGCGATGAGGGGCGCGAGCATGGTGCGGTCGAGTCGCGGCAGCAGCCCGTGCCGCGCATGGGCGACATTGGCCTCGGCCTGCTCCCGCGCCCGCCGATGCCAGGCGGCGCGGTCGGCCTTGCAGGCGGACCAAGCGCGCGCGATCGACCGGAACACGAGGGGCAGCCGCTCCGCCGGGTCGGCGATCAGGTCGTACTGGTGATCGACCAAGCTGCCGAAGGTGTGGAACCCGAGTTCGGCGATGTGCGCGACGGCGCGCGGGGCGCCGACCATCACGAAGGGCAGCCCGGTTGCGGCGGCCTTCAGTGTCTTCTCGGTGATGCGCTCGACACCGGGCTCGAAGAAATCCGTCTCGGAGATCACGGTGAGATCGCAGTCGGCATAGGCCTGCGTGTCGAGGGTCATGACCAGGTCGGTGCCCGGGTCGATATCGATGCGCCGGGCTCGGCGCGGAATCCAGTCGCCGATATCGGCGAGCAGCGGTCCGAACGCGCGAGCGATCTCCGGCGGCGCATGGAAGACGTCGATGCCGCCGGCCTTCGGGTTGTCCTGGCCGATCCCGTGGAAGGAGATCAGGCCGTCCCGATCCAGGCCGTTGAGCTGGAACCAGCGATAGAGCAGGACCCTGTGCCAGCGCAGCGCCGCGTTCTGGCAGAGGAACCGGGCCGGGCCGTCGGCTCGCGCGAAGGGCACGTAGCCCGTCCGGTCCAGCGGGTGCTGGGGGAAGAGCCGCGGGCCGGCCTCCGCGTCGAGCCACAGGGCGGCCTGGAGCGGGAAGAAGTCGAAGGTCCAGAACCGCAAGCCCTCGCCGTAGAGGCGCTCGTACGCGACCCGCAGCAGCCGGTTCTGGGACACCAGGATCACCCGTTCGCGCGGGATGCCGAGGCCCTCGAGGTTGCGGTGAAGGGCCTCGAAGGTCGGCGCATGCAGGCCGGGGCCTTCGTTCGACAGGTCGAGGAGCAGTGCCGCGCGCCCGATGCGCAGGTTCTCGGCGTCGCCCGGGTCCAGGAGGCCGAGCCGCCCGTTCGCCTCGGGGAAGCCGAGCCGGACGAAGTCGAGGACCGGCAGGCAGAGGATGTGGTTCGCTTCCCCCGGACGGGCCGTGACCGTGATCCGCGTGCCGGCCCAGCCCAGCGCCGCCGTCAGGAAATGGCCGGCCTCCCCGCGGGGAACGAGCAGGATGTCTGGCTGCGCATGGCTCATCGTGATGCCCGGGCGGTCGGTTCGACGTGTCCGTGCGTTGCCCGATAGAGACTTCGCGCGGACGCGTCGAGGCCGCCCGGCTCAGGCCGGGACCGGCTCCGCGGCGCGGACCGGGGTCGGTCCCGCTCGGTAGGCCGCCGAGGCTTCCTCGGTTCGCCAGCAGGCGACCCTGTGGCCGGGGCTGATCTCGGCCACCGGCGGCATCTCCCGGCGGCAGCGTTCCTCGGCCAGGAAGCAGCGCGGCGCGAAGGGGCAGCCCGGCGGGCGGTTGGCGAGGTCGGGCGGGCTGCCGGGGATGGTCTGGAGCCGCGAGCCCTTGGCGAGTGCGCCCTCCGCCCGGCTGCGCAGCAGGCCGATCGTGTACGGGTGGTGCGGGTCGAGCACCACCTGATGGGCGGTACCGGTCTCGACGATCTTGCCCGCATACATCACGGCGATCCGGTCGGCGACCTCCACGGCGGCGCCCAGATCGTGGGTGACGATGACGATCGACAGGCCGAGATCGCGCTGCAGTTCCCGCAGCAGCAGCAGCACCTGGATCTGCACCGTGGCGTCGAGCGCCGTGGTCGGCTCGTCGGCGAGCAGCACCTGCGGCCGGCAGGCGAGCGCCAGGGCGATCATGGCGCGCTGGCGCATGCCCCCCGACATCTCGTGCGGGTAATTGTCGAGCCGCCGTTCCGGACTCGGGATCCGGACCCGCTCGAACAGGGCGAGCGCGCGCTTGCGGGCTTGGTCCTTGGAGATCTTTTCGTGCCGGTGGATCGCCTCGGTGATCTGCTGGCCGACCGTGTAGACCGGGTCGAAGGCGAGCAGCGGCTCCTGGAAGATCAT
>CAXTCV010000024.1:0-31633 GCA_964242725.1 uncultured Methylobacterium sp. | reverse complement strand
GGCCGTTCTCCCGGAGACGCATCACGTCGGCGTGGTCGCCGATGCCGCTCTCGGCGACCGCGATCCGATCTTCGGGAATACCGGGCTTCAGGTGGATCGCGGTCTCGAACGAGACTTCGAAGGTCTTCAAGTTGCGGTTGTTGATCCCGATCAGCGCCGTGCCCAGGGGGATCGCCCGGGCGAGCTCGGCCTCGTCGTGGACCTCGACCAGGACGTCCATCCCGAGCAGGTGCGCCGTCTCGACCAGGGCGACGGCCTCGTCGTCGTCGAGGCAGGCCATGATGGCGAGGATGCAGTCGGCGCCCCAGGCCCGGGCCTCGTAGACCTGATAGGGCTCGAACAGAAAGTCCTTGCGCAGAACCGGCAGCCCGCAGGCCTTGCGCGCGGCGGTCAGGTAGTCCGGCCGCCCCTGGAACGAGGGCTCGTCGGTGAGCACCGAGAGGCAGGTGGCGCCGCCGGCCTGGTAGGCGGCGGCAAGAGTCTTCGGGTCGAAATCGGCCCGGATCAGGCCCTTCGAGGGCGAAGCCTTCTTCACCTCGGCGATGAGCGCCGGGCGCCCCTCGGCGAGATGGGCCCGGATCGCCGCCGCGAAGCCGCGCACCGGATCGGCCTGCGCGACCTTGCGCTCGAGCTTGGCGAGGGGCACGCGCAGCTTCGCCTCGGCGATCTCCCGGCGCTTGTAGGCCTCGATCCGGGCGAGCACGTTGGGCCGCTCGGGGGGCGTCTCGGCGACCGTATCGAGATCCGCCTCTTGCGTCAGCGAGCTCATCGGCCCTCCTGCCCGGTGGAGTGGTCGTTCGAGGACTGGACGAGGCGGGCGAGGGTCGCCCGGGCCGCCCCGGAATCGATCGCATGGTGCGCCCGCGCGAGCCCGTCCGCCAGGGTCGGAGCGGCCCCCGCGACGACGAGTGCCGCCCCGGCGTTGAGAACCGCGATGTCCCGGTAGGCGTTGCGCGCGCCCGCCAGCACCGCCGCCAGCGCCCGGGCATTGTCGGTGGGATCGCCGCCGCGCAGCTCCTCGGGGTCGCGCAGAGGCAGGCCGAGCGCCTGGGGATCGATGGTGAAGCGAGATAACCGGCCCTTCTCCAGGGCGATCACCTCGGTCGGGCCGGTGACGGTGATCTCGTCGAGCCCGTCGGCGCCGTGGACGGTCCAGACCCGGCGACTGCCGAGTTCCGCGAGCACCCGGGTCAGCGGCTCGGCGAGCGCCTGCTGGGCCACGCCGAAGAGCTGGCAGGCGACGCCGGCCGGATTGCACAGCGGGCCCAGCAGGTTGAAGATCGTCCGCACCGGCAGCTCCGAGCGGATCGCCGCCACGTGGCGCATCGCCGGGTGATGGGCCTGTGCGAACAGGAAGCACAGGTTGGCCTCGGCCAGGCAGCGCGCCTGCCCCGCCGCGTCGAGCCCGAGCCGCACGCCGAGGGCAGCCAGCACGTCGGCGGCGCCGGAACGGGAGGTGGCGGCGCGGTTGCCGTGCTTGGCCACCGGCACGCCGCAGGCGGCGACCAGGATGGCGGCGAGCGTCGAGACGTTCACGCTGCCGGAATGATCGCCCCCGGTCCCGACCACGTCGACGGCGCCGTCTGGCGCCGCGACCCGGGTCATGCGTGCCCGCATGGCCTCGGCGGCGCCGACGATCTCCTCGACGGTCTCGCCGCGCACCTTGAGGGCGGTCAGGAAGGCGCCCGCCTGGACCGGAGTCACCGTGCCCGACAGCAGGTCGTCGAAGGCCGCGCGCGCCTCGGCCCGGTCGAGGGCGAGGCCCCCGGCGACCTTGGCGAGATGGGGTCTGAAGCTGTCCATGCGCTCTGTCGGCGGGCCGCTCCGGCCTCCGGGCGTCAATGCACGTCGGCGCGGGTCCTGTCACGCGCCGCGTTCCAGGCGGCGGCGAGATCCAGGAAGTTCTTCACGATCTCCGTGCCGTGCTGCGACCGGATGCTCTCCGGATGGAACTGGACACCGTGGAGCGGGCGCTCGGCATGCTCCAGCCCCATGATCAGCCCGTCCGCCTCGGCGGTGACCCGGAGGGTTCTCGGGCAACTGGCGCGGTCGACCACCAGGGAATGGTAGCGCGTCGCCTCGAAGCTGTCGTTCAGGCCGCGGAACAGGCCGCTGGCGCCGTGGCGGATGGTCGAGACCTTGCCGTGCAGCGGCAGCGGCGCCCGGATCACGTCCCCTCCGAAGGCCTGGCCGATCGCCTGGAGGCCGAGGCAGACGCCGAAGATCGGGATCTCGTCCGACAGCTCACGCACCACGTCGAGGCAGATGCCGGCCTCGTTCGGCGTGCAGGGGCCGGGGGAGAGCACGATCGCGTCGGGGGCTTGGGCGCGGATGTCCGCGACGGTGATCGCGTCGTTGCGGGCGACCGCGATGGCGCCGCAGAGCGGGCCGATCAGGTGGACGAGATTCCAGGTGAAGGAATCGTAGTTGTCGATGACGAGGACGTTGGGCATCGCGGCGGCACGCTCGGGCATGCAGGCGATGTGACCGCTCGGGGCGAAGCGGTCAACCGTGTGGGCCGAGCGGCGCGGGCATGCGGCGGGATTGGCTCACTGCCCCCGCTTGGCCTGCGCGGCGAACCGCACCGCCTCCTCGGCGGCCCGGAACAGCGCCTTGGCCTTGTTGACGCATTCCTGCTGCTCGGAGGCGGGATCGGAATCGTACACGATCCCCGCGCCGGCCTGGACGTGCATCCGCCCGTCCTTCACCACCGCTGTGCGCAGGACGATGCAGGTGTCCATCTCGCCGCGCGCGCCGAAATACCCGATGCAGCCGGCATAGGGGCCGCGCTTCTCGCGCTCCAATTCGTCGATGATCTCCATGGCCCGCACCTTGGGCGCGCCGGAGACCGTGCCGGCCGGGAAGCCCGCCGCCAGGGCGTCGAGGGGGTCGTGCCGCGGATCGAGGTCGCCCTCGACGTTCGACACGATGTGCATCACGTGGCTGTAGCGCTCGATGAAGAACGAGTCCGTGACCCGCACGCTGCCGATCCGCGAGACCCGGCCGGCATCGTTGCGGCCGAGATCGAGCAGCATCAGGTGCTCGGCGCGCTCCTTCGGATCGGCCAGCAGTTCCTCGGCGAGCGCCGCATCCTCGGCCGGGGTCGCGCCCCGGCGGCGGGTGCCGGCGATCGGCCGCACCGTGACGGTGCCCTCGCGCACCCGCACCAGGATCTCCGGCGAGGAGCAGACGATCTGGAACGCCTCGAAGTCGAGATAGCACAGGAACGGCGCCGGGTTGGTGCGCCGGAGCGACCGGTACAGGCTGAAGGCCGGCAGGGTGAACGGCGCCGAGAAGCGCTGCGACAGCACCACCTGAAACACGTCGCCGGCGACGATGTAATCCTTGGCCCGCGCCACCATCGCGGCGAAGGCCTCCGGCGTCGTGTTCGAGACCGGCTCCGGATGGGCGACCGCCGCCAGATCGACCCGGGTCTCGATCGGCAGCGGTCCCTCCAGGGCCTCCGCCACCCGGTCGAGGCGCTGGAGCGCGGCCTCGTAGGCCGCACGGGCCGGGACGCCCGCCGCCGGCCGCACCGGGGACACCACGGTGAGCAGGTCGCGCACCGCGTCGAACACCACCATCACCCGCGGGCGGACCAGGATGGCGTCCGGAACCCCGAGGGGATCGGGGTTGGGTTCCGGCAGCCGCTCCATGGCGCGGACCATGTCGTAGCCGAGATAGCCGAACAGGCCGGCGGCCATCGGCGGCAGGTCCTGGCCGTCCACGGCGCCGATGGCGCTCTCGGCGATCAGGGCACGCAGGCTGGCCAGCGGCGCCCGGTCGTCCGGCGCGAAGGCGTCGAGATCGGGGCCGCGCGCGATCGCCGCCGCGCCGTCGCGGCAGCGCCAGATCAGGTCCGGATCGAGCCCGATCATCGAGTAGCGGCCGCGCACGGCACCGCCCTCGACCGATTCGAGGAGGAAGGCCGGTCCCGCATGGCGGGCGCGCAGCTTCAGGAACGCCGCCACGGGCGTCTCGAGATCCGCCACCAGGGTCAGCGCGACCAGGCTCGGCTGCCCGGCCGCGTAGCGCGCCGCGAAGGCCGCGTCGTCAGGCGCCTCGGCCATGTCTCAGTACTCGCCGCCCAGCGCGCGGCGCAGGGCCACCGCGTCGATCTTGACGCCGGCGTTTTTCTGGACCTCGGCGATGAACTGCGACAGCACGTCGTCGGCGAGGGCCGCCTGGAAGTTCTGGGAGATCGTCCGATCGCTCGGGCTGTCGGCCACGAAGGCCGGCATGGTCGCCGCCGTGACCTTGAACACCGCGCGGGAATCGGCCGCCGCCGCGGTGCCGGCCTTGCCCACCGCGGTCGCGAAAATCAGATTGACGTCGTCGGCGGTCAGCATGTCCTTGGCCTGGTTGCGCGCGAGATCCTGCGCCTCCTGCGGGTTGACGCCGGCCTCCTGGGCGACCGCCTCGAGGGTCGCGCCCGTGTTGAGCTTCTCGACCAGCTCGCGTCCCTTGGCCTGGAGGCGCTTGGCGGTCTCGGCGGCCTTCCAGCCCGCCGTCACGCCGTCCTTGACCTGATCCAGCGGCTTGTCGTGCGCGGGGTCGATGCCGGTGACGTCGTACCAGACATAGCCGCCGGCCTTGGTGCGCAGGGGCTCGTTGTCGCCGCCGATCTCGGCGCGGAACAGGGCCGGCAGGGTCGTGTCCGGATCGGGAATGTCGCCGACCTTCCTGCCCTCGGGATCCTTGCCGTTGGTGTCCACGGCCTTGACCGTCACGATCTTCAGCCCGCGCTCGGCGGCGATGTCGGTGAGCGGCTTGGCGGCGGCACGCTGGTCCTCGATCGCGTCGCGGGTGGTCTCGATGGCGTCGCGCGCGCGGGCCAGCGCCAGACCCTTCCGGATCTCGCCGTCGACGGCCTCGAAGGGCTTCACCGTGCCGGGCTCGATCCTGGTCACGCGCAGCAGCACGGTCCCGAACCGGCCCTGGACCGGCTGGCTCACGCCGCCCTCGGGCAACGCGAAGGCCGCGTCCCCCACGGACGTGTCGAACAGCTCGGCCTTGGTCAGCGTGCCGAGCGTCAGATCCTTGTCGTCGGTGCCGCGCTCGGCCGCCACCGCCTCGAAGGTCTTGGAGCCGTCCTCGATCGCCTTGCGGGCGCTTTCCGCGGCGGCGTTGTCCGGAAAAACGATCTGCTGGATTGTGCGCTTCTCCGGGGCGCCGTAGCGGTCCTTGTTCAGCGCGTAGGCGGCGCGCGCGTCCGCGTCGCTGATCGCGTCGGGCTTGGCCATCGTGTCCGGATCGACGACGAGCAGGTTCGCCGTGCGGAATTCCGGGGCGCGGAAGCCCGATTTGTTGGCGTCGTACCAGCCCTTGAGCTCGTCCGCGGTGGGATCCGGAATCTGGCCGGCCGTCGACGGGGTCAGCATCAGGTAGGCGGCGGACCGGCGCTCGGTGGTGTAGCGATGGACGGCCTCGCGCATCGCCGCCGGCACGCGCAGGTCGGACGAGACCGCCTCGGCCAATTGAAGCCGCGCGATCACCGCGCGCTGCTCGCGGACGAACATCCCCTCGTTCAGGCCCGCCCGCTGCAACGTCTGATAGAATAGCTGCGACTCGAACTGGCCCTGCTGGTTCTGGAAGCTCTTCTCGTCGTGGATCGCCCGGATCACCGAGGCGTCCGGCACCGCGAGACCGAGATCGTGCGTCTTCTGATCGAGGGCGGCCTCGGTGATGAGCTGCGACATCACCTGCCGGTCGAGCCCGAGCATCCGCGCCTGATCGGGGGTCAGCGCGCGCTTCAGCTGCGCCTGATAGCGCTGCATCTGGTTCTGATAGGCTTGGCGCACCTGCTCGGCGGTGATCGGCGTGCTGCCGACCGTGGCGACGCTGTTGCTGGAGCCGCCCCGGAAGAACTCCTCGACGCCGAAGATCCCGACGCCCGCGATGAGCAGCGTGAAGATGATCGTCAAGACGATCTTGCCGAGCCAGTGCTGGCTGGCGTTGCGGATGCCCTGAAGCATGGTCTGTGATCGGATACCTTCGGCGGCCGCCCCGTCGCCGGGCCGGCACCATCCCTGAGAGCCGACCGCGATAGACCATTCGCGTCCACAGGCAAAGGCTCCGCGGCGCGGCCGCGTTTGCACGCTCAAGCTCGCTCTGGTAGGCCGCGGCAACTTGCGAGACCGGAGCGGAGCGGGGCCAGGGATGACGCAGTCGGGGCGCAGGCCGCTGGTCGCCGGCAACTGGAAGATGAACGGCACGCGGGACTCGCTCAAGGTCGTCCAGGCGATCCGCGACGGGCTCTCGACGGAGCTGGCCGCCCGCATCGACGTGTTGATCTGCCCGCCCGCGACCCTGATCAGCGCCTGTGTGGTGGAGGCTGCCGGTTCGCCCGTCGCCATCGGCGGCCAGAACCTCCACGCGCGGCCGAGCGGGGCCTTCACCGGCTCGATCTCGGCCGAGATGCTCGCCGATCTCGGCGCCCGGTACGTGATCGTGGGCCATTCCGAGCGGCGGGCCTATCACCACGAGACCGACGACGGAGTCCACGCCAAGGCGCTCGGCGCCCGGCGCGCCGGCCTGTGCGGGATCATCTGCGTGGGCGAGACCATCGAGGAGCGCGAGCAGGGCCGGGCCCTCGACATCGTCCGCGCCCAGCTCGCCATCGGCCTGCCCAAGGGCGCCCGGGCGGCCGACACGGTGATCGCCTACGAGCCGGTCTGGGCGATCGGCTCGGGCCGGACCCCGACCCCGCGCGACATCGCCGAGGTCCACGCGTCCCTCCGGGAGATGCTCGACAAGCTGGTGGGCGACGAGGCGCAGAAGATCCGCATCCTCTACGGCGGGTCCGTGAAGCCGGGCAATGCCCGCGAACTCCTGTCGGTGGAGAATGTCGACGGAGCCTTGGTCGGCGGCGCCAGCCTCGTGGCCGAGGACTTCCTCGGGATCTGCGCCGCCTACGCCTGACGCTGCGGACACGGCCGGTCCCAGCTTCTCGGGGCTGTCACACGATCCTGCTTAAGGATCGCGGTGTTCAACCATCGCGATTCGAATCATGGCGGACGATCAAAACCTTACCGATGCCACGCTGATGGACACGATCCGTCGCGAGATCCTCGACAGCTACGACGAGGAGATCGAGCTTTGATTTGAAGAGGACCGTCTGGACAGTCTCGAAGGCGGGCCCGAAGCCGGTCTCGACCGGCGGTTCTACTTTCGTGAGCTGCTGCGCCTCCAGCACGAGCTGGTCCGGCTCCAGGACTGGGTGCAGCACAACAAGCTGCGCGTGGTCGTCCTGTTCGAGGGGCGCGACTCGGCCGGCAAGGGCGGCGTGATCAAGCGGATCACCCAGCGCCTGAACCCGCGGGTCTGCCGGGTGGCGGCGCTGCCCGCGCCGAACGAGCGTGAGCGCACGCAGTGGTATTTCCAACGCTACATCGCCCACCTGCCCGCCGGCGGCGAGATGGTCCTGTTCGACCGGTCCTGGTACAACCGCGCCGGAGTCGAGCGCGTCATGGGCTTCTGCTCCGAAGCCGATGTGGAAGAATTCTTTCGCTCCGTGCCGGAATTCGAGCGGATGCTCGTGCGCTCGGGCATCGTGCTCCTGAAGTACTGGTTCTCGATCACCGACGCGGAGCAGGCCCTGCGCTTCCACATGCGGATCGCCGATCCGTTGAAGCAGTGGAAGCTCTCGCCGATGGACGTGGAATCGAGGCGGCGCTGGGAGGATTACACCCGCGCCAAGGAGGACATGCTGGCGCGCACGCACATCCCCGAGGCGCCCTGGTGGGTGGTCGAGGCCGTGGACAAGAAGCGCGCGCGGCTGAACTGCATCAGCCATCTGCTCGATCAGATTCCCTACGGAACGGTCGAGCATCCGGCGGTCGAACTGCCGGCGCGGGTCCGCAACGCCGACTACATCCGCGCGCCGATCGCGGCGGAGATGCACGTCCCGTCCCGGTACTGACCGGCGGCCCGGATCGATCCGGGCCGGGATCGGTACATCAGATCTTGAAGGCCTGGCGCGCGAGGAGGCGCCACCGGCCGCCCTCGCGGTGCCAGACCTGCATCACGCCGATATGGACCGGGGCGCTCTTGCCGTCGGTGACGACCTCGCCGCTGAACACGTGCCGGGCGACGGCGTCGTCGCCCATCACCGAGACCGACCGGTCCGACAGGGTGATGCTCGGGAAGGTCGCGCGCTTGCTGGCCAGCGGGGCGATGAAGGCCGCCTTGTCCTGCACCAGGCCGCTGGAATGGCCGTAGCTCAGCCCGTCGAGGGTGAGCGCGTCGAGGGCGGCGCCGTCCCCGGCGAGCAGGGCCTTGGTGAGGGCGTCGACCGCCGCCTCGACCGCGGCGCCGTCCGGGCTCGCGGCCGTCCCCGAACGCGTCCGCAGCAGGATGGGTGTGGCGAGGGCAGCGGTCAGCGCGAAGCGGCGTGAGATCGACATGGCGTCCTTCCCGGGCGGGACAGCGGCTTGAATCGCGCCGTCCTTCGGTCCGAGAGAGAGCATAGCCGGGCGGTTGGCGCGAGGGCCGCGGGAAACAGGCCGCGCCGGATCATAAAGTTGGCGCGGGGCGACGAGTGGTGTAAGGCCGGCGCAGATTTGCGGCCGTTGCCGGGTGCACCGGCCGCCGCGCGCCCGTCCCCCGGGCCCCGAGCGCGAACCTGAAGACGTTTTCGGAATACCGATGCAGACCGTCCTGATCGTCGTCCACCTCATCATCGTGCTCGCGCTGATCGGCGTCGTGCTGCTCCAGCGCTCCGAGGGCGGCCTCGGGCTCGGCGGCGGTGGCGGTGGTGGCGTCGCGGGCTTCATGACCGGCCGCGGCCAGGCCAACGCCCTGACGCGGGCCACCGCCATCCTGGCGGCTCTGTTCTTCGCCACCAGCCTGCTCCTCGCGATCCTGTCGCACCGCTCGCGGGCGCCCAAGTCGATCCTCGACACGGGCGCGCCGCAGAGTTCGGGCCAGCCCGCCAAGCAGCCGACCGGCGCCGACAACCTCCTCGACTCGCTGCGCCAGCAGCAGGACCGGGTCCCGGCCACCGCCCCGGCCCAGCCGGCGGTTCCGGACGCGCCACAATCGCGCTGACCGCGCGAGGCGACGCGGCTCACCCCTTCCCCGACGGATCGGCGCGATGCCGGTCCGGCCCATGCGCTGCGTGATCCCCAGTCCAGACACGGGCCGGGGCATTCGCCGTTTGGCAAACGCCAACGGCTTCTTTATGGACCGAGGCCCATGACGCGGTACGTTTTCATCACCGGCGGCGTGGTCTCCTCCCTCGGCAAGGGACTCGCCTCGGCGGCCCTGGCGGCGGTGCTCCAGGCCCGCGGCTACCGGGTCCGGATGCGCAAGCTCGACCCCTACCTCAACGTCGATCCGGGCACGATGAGCCCGACGCAGCACGGCGAGGTCTTCGTCACCGACGACGGCGCCGAGACCGACCTCGACCTCGGCCATTACGAGCGCTTCACCGGCGTGCCGGCGAGCCGGGCCGACAACATCACCACGGGCCGGATCTACCAGGACATCATCGCCAAGGAGCGCCGCGGCGACTACCTCGGCGCCACGATCCAGGTGATCCCGCACGTCACCAACGCGATCAAGGACTTCGTCCTGGAGGGCAACGACGCCTTCGACTTCGTGCTTGTCGAGATCGGCGGCACGGTGGGCGATATCGAGGGGCTGCCCTTCTTCGAGGCGATCCGCCAGCTCGGCCAGGAGCTGCCGCGGGGCACCTGCGCCTACGTCCACTTGACGCTCCTGCCCTTCATCCCCTCCGCGGGCGAACTCAAGACCAAGCCGACGCAGCATTCCGTGAAGGAGCTGCGCTCCATCGGCATCCAGCCCGACATCCTGCTCTGCCGCTGCGACAGGCCGATCCCCGTCGAGGAGCGGCGCAAGCTCGCCCTGTTCTGCAACGTCCGCGAGAGCGCGGTGATCGAGGCCCTCGACGTGGCGTCGATCTACGAGGTGCCGCTCTCCTACCGGACCGCTGGGCTCGACCGGGAGGTGCTCGGCCATTTCGGCCTGGACCACGGGGAGGAGCCGGATCTCGGACGCTGGCGGACCATCGCCGAGCGGGTCCGCAACCCCGAGGGCGAGGTCTCCATCGCGATCGTGGGCAAGTACACGGGCCTGAAGGACGCCTACAAGTCGCTGACCGAGGCGCTGATCCATGGCGGCATCAGCCACCGGGTGAAGGTCAACCTCGAATGGATCGAGGCGGAGGTGTTCGAGCGCGAGGATCCCGCGCCGTTCCTGGAGGGGTTGAACGGCATTTTGGTGCCGGGCGGCTTCGGCCAGCGCGGGGCCGAGGGCAAGATCCGCGCGGCCCGCTACGCCCGCGAGAAGCGCGTCCCCTATCTGGGGATCTGCTTCGGCATGCAGATGGCGGTGATCGAGGCGGCCCGGTCGCTCGCGGGGCTGCCGGAGGCCAACTCGACCGAGTTCGGCGACACGACGGAGCCGGTGGTCGGCCTCCTCACGGAGTGGCTGCGCGGCAACGAGCTGGAGCGCCGCGCCGCCGTCGGCGACCTCGGCGGCACCATGCGGCTCGGCGCCTACGAGGCGAAGCTCGACCCGGATTCGAAGATCGCCGGGATCTACGGGTCCGAGCACATCTCCGAGCGCCACCGCCACCGCTACGAGGTCAACATGGCCTATCGGGAGCGGCTGGAGGCCAAGGGCCTGCGCTTCTCGGGCGTCTCCCCCGACGGGCTCCTGCCCGAGACGGTGGAGCATGTCGGGCACCCGTGGTTCATCGGTGTCCAGTTCCACCCGGAGCTGAAGTCGCGCCCCTTCGAGCCGCACCCGCTGTTCAAGGGCTTCGTCGGCGCGGCGATCGAGCAGAGCCGGCTGGTGTGAGCCGCGGCGGCGCGCCGCTGCTCGCGTCCCGGTCCCTGGCCCTATATGCCTCCCGCCGTGACCGAGATCCTTTTCTACCATATGCAGCGTCAGCCGCTCGAGCGGGTCCTGCCCAACCTCGTCGAGCGATCCCTCGAGCGCGGCTGGCAGGCCGCGATCCAGGCGGCGACCGAGGAACGGCTCCAGGCCCTCGACGACCACCTCTGGACCTATTCCGACGAGAGCTTCCTGCCGCATGGCACCGACCGCGAGCCCGACTCGGCAAGCCAGCCGGTCGTACTGACCCTGCGCGACGTCAATCCCAACACCGCCTCGATCCGTTTCCTCGTGGAGGGCGCCGACCTTCCGCCGGATGCCGATGCCTATGAGCGGATCTGCATCCTGTTCGACGGCACCGATCAGGACGCCCTGCTGCGCGCCCGCGAGCAGTGGCGGCAGGCCAAGGAGGCCGGCCACGCGGTGGCCTATTGGCAGCAGGACGATTCGGGCCGCTGGAACAAGAAGGCCTGACCGTGATCCTCAACCGACCCCTCGCCCGCGCCGGCCTCGGCCTCGTCCTGGCGCTCGCCGTATCCGCGCCGCTCCGGGCCGAGGATGCGCCGCCCGGCCATCCGCCCACGGAGGCCAGGGCGGCCCCCCGCGGCCCCGAGGGACGTCGCCTGCCGCCGGATTCGACGACGAAGCAGAGCATCACGCTCCCGGACGGCAGGACCCTGGACTTCACCGCCATCGCGGGCAGCCTGCCCCTGGTCGACGAGGCGGGCAAGCTCCAGGCGGAGATCGCCTACGTCGCCTATACGAGGGCGCCCGAAGCGGGGCGGACGCGCCCCGTCACCTTCGCGGTGAACGGCGGCCCGGGGGCGTCCTCGGCCTATCTCGACATCGGCGCGATCGGCCCCTGGCGGCTGCCCACGGGGGGCGCCAGCATCAGCCCGTCGCAGCCGGTGGCGCTGGCGCCCAACGACGGCACGTGGCTCGACTTCACCGATCTCGTCTTCATCGACCCGGTCGGGACCGGCTACAGCCGCGCGGCGGACGGCAACGGCAAGGCCTACTGGTCCGTCGAGTCCGATGCCGCGACCCTGGCGGCGGTGATCGCCCGGTACCTGCGCGTCAACGACCGGATGGCCGGCCCGAAATTCTACGTGGGCGAGAGCTACGGCGGTTTCCGCGGGCCGCTGATCGCCGAGAAGCTGCAGGAGGAGATCGGCGTCGGCCTGTCCGGGATGGTGCTGCTGTCGCCGGTGCTCGATTTCGGCTGGCTCGAGGTGCCGCGAGCCAATCCCTGGGGCTACGTGCTCAAGCTGCCTTCCCTCGCCGCCGGCGCGCTGGAGCGGAGCGGCACCGCGCCGACGCCGGCCCTGCTCGGGGAGGCGGAAGCCTATGCGTCCGGCCCCTACCTCGCCGATCTGCTGAAGGGCCCGGCCGATGCCGGCGCGGTGGCGCGGATGACCGAGAAGGTCGCGCCGATGGTCGGGCTCGACGCCGCCCTCGTGCGTGCGCAGGCCGCGCGGCTGTCGACCCGCAGTGTTCAGCGGGAGATCGATCGGTCCGAGGGCCGCGTCGCCAGCGCCTACGACACCGGGATCACCGGATGGGATCCGAATCCGGACGCGGTGCAGTCGGGCTTCGAGGATCCCCAGCTCACGGCGCTCCAGGCACCGCTCACCAGCGCCATGCTCGATCTCTACGCCCGCACGCTGAAATGGCCCGTGCCGAACATGCGCTACGAGCTGCTGAACAATGCCGTGAACCATGGCTGGAGCTGGGGTTCTGGCCGGCAGGCGCCGGAGGTGCTGTCGAACCTCAAGGGCGTGCTGGCGCTGGACGGCCAGCTCCGCGTCCTCGTCGCCCACGGCTTCACAGACCTCGTGACGCCCTACTTCGCCTCGAAGCTGCTGCTCGCGCAGGTGCCGGCCTACGGCGCCGGCCGCCTCAGCCTGTCGGTCTACCCCGGCGGCCACATGTTCTACACGCGGGCCGAGTCCCGCGCGGCGTTCCACCGGGACGTGGAGCGGCTCTACGCGGACGCCCTCAAGGCGCGCGATGCGGGCCCGGCGGGCATTCCGACCGAGCGCTCGGGGGCCGCCCCCTGACGCCCGCCCCCGAGCGGGTGCGGAGGACCTCGCACGGATCGCGATTCGTCCGCGACCCCGGTCATCCCCGTGTGGTCGTCTTCAGGAAGAGGATGTCGATATCCCGCTGCGGGACGTAGTCCTTCACCACCATCTCGAAGGTCGTCGGCCCGGTCTTCCTGACGTTGCTGCCGCAGAACGAGACCATCGTCGCGGGATCGCCCTTGTCCACGATCAATCGGAACGTGCCGATGGGCCCGGCCCATCCTTGCCCGGGGGCAACCGCGTAGGAGAGGTATTCCTCAAAGGCCTGGAAGGACCGGCTGCCATCGGCGCTCGCCCGGCGGTACAGGGTCTGCGCCATCCGCGCGAAGGCGGGGTCCGTGCAGAATCGGTCCGCATAGCCGGCCATCGCCGCGTAATCCAGGTCCGGGGAGCCGAAGGACAGGCTGGACTGGCTGGCGAGGCTCGGCACGAAGCGCTGGCGGATCGCAAGCTCCCGCCCGGCCGGGAAGATCTGCCGCCGCCAGAACCGCGACTTCAGCGTCCAGAGCGGGACGTCCGCGATCGTGCCGTCCGTGTGCACTTGTCGATCGAGGATACGAGCCTCGATCAGGAGACGACGCCGGCTCTCCGGGAGGCGTCGCAGGGCGACAGCCGTCGCGTCGACGGTCGGCACCAACGGGATCCCGAGGTTGTCGAGCTCGCCGGTGATCTCGACCGGCTGGCCGTCCCGCATCAGGGAGGCGTGCTGCTCGACCTGCCACGGGACGGGATCGCCATCGACCGTGGCGTCGAAGCCCAGGACGTTGTCGTGCGCCGGGTCGGGGATCGCGACGGGCATCCCCGGGCCGCCGACGATATCGGGGACCGGAAATGCGAGGGTCGCCTCGATGTCGGCCCCGGTCGCATTGCGGAACCGGTAGGCCGCCTGCACGGCCGTCTCGGACAGAGTCAGATCCTCCGCCACGAGGGCGATCGGGCCGGTCGCCTCCAGGATGAGGCCGCCCGCCTTGAGCGCGGCGATGCTGTCCTCGGCCCGGCAGGGCAAGGACGCCGCCATGAGAAGGGCGAGGGCCAGCGACAGGGTTTTCATCACGATCACGCTCAGGGTCTCGAAAATCCGGTGGCCGGCGCGGCCGCTCAGCGCCGTCCCCGGCGCTGCGGACAGGATTCCGTCGCGCCTCCGTTGTGCGAGAGCTGTCATGCGTCTACAACGATCGCGTGACGGTGCCCCGGCGACGGGGTGAAAAGGGAATGCGGTGAGGGGCGCGAGCCTCGAATCCGCGGCTGCCCCCGCAACTGTGAGCGGTGAGCGTCTGCCAGAGGGCCACCGGAGCGATCCGGGAAGGCGGCAAACGCGTCGACCCGCGAGCCAGGAGACCTGCCGTCACGACAGGATCCCGCAATGCCGCCGGTGGGGCGGCTGGAGACATGCTCGATGACCACCTCGACCCTCGCCCCCGTCGCCGTCGGTGCCCGCTCGTCGGAGCGCCCGGTCGCCGTGGCGCTCGCGGCCATCCTGGGCCTCGGCCTGCTGTTCATGGTCGGCTTCTCGCCGGCGATCGCGTTCCACAACGCGGCGCACGACTTCCGGCATACCCAGAACTTCCCCTGCCACTGACGCCATCGTCACAGGGATGATCATCCGGCTTCTGTCGGCGGCCCTGGCCGCCGGCTTCCTCGCGGCCGTTGTCGTGACGGGCCTCGAACTCACGCTCACGTCGCCGCTGATCGTGGCGGCCGAGCGCTATGAGCATGCCGAGCCGAGCCATCAGGCCGCGCGTGCGCTGCCGATCGTGCTGGCCCATGCCGGCCACGACCACGCGGCGCCCGATGCGGCGCCGGACTGGGAGCCCGCCCCCGGCCTGCCCCGCATGGCGTTCACCGGCCTGGCGACCCTCGTCGGCGGCGTCGGCTACGCCCTTCTCCTCGGCGCGATCATGCTGGCCTGCGGACGCGAACCGACGCCGCAGGTCGCCCTCGCCTTCGCGGTGGCGGGCTTCGCGAGCGTCGCCCTGGCGCCGGGTCTCGGGTTGCCCCCCGAACTGCCCGGCAGCGAGGCCGCGCCGCTGGCCGTCCGGCAGGCCTGGTGGCTGATGACCGCGGCGGCGACCGGGATGGGCCTGTACCTGATCGCGATCCGCCGCACGTTCATCGCGATCCTGGGCGGGCTCGTCCTGCTCATCGCCCCGCACGTGGCCGGGGCGCCGCAAGCACCCGAGGGCGCGTCCGAGCTTCCGGCGGCGCTGGCGGCGCAGTTCGCCGCCCGCTCCCTGGCGATCAGTTTCGTGTTCTGGATGCTGATCGGCCTCGGGCTCGGCCGGGCCTGGCAGGTCTTCGGCCGCGAGACGGCGCGCGGGGTCGCCCGTGCCTGAGACCGTCCTGTACGTCTGCACCACCTGCCGCCGCGAGGGCGACGATCCTGACGGTCCCCGGGCCGGCGCCCGGCTCCTCGACGCCCTGCGGGACCGGGCCGGCAACGCGTCCGACCTGCGGATCGAGCCGGTGGAGTGCCTGTCCGTGTGCAAGCGGCCCTGCACGGTGGCGGTCGCTTCGGCCGACCGCTGGACCTACGTCTACGGCGACCTGGATCCGGCCGCCTCCGCCGAGACCATCCTGGATGGTCTGTCCGCCTACGCGAAGACCCCCGACGGCATCGTGCCGTGGCGGCAGCGTCCGGCGGCGTTCCGCACCGGGGTGATCGCGCGCATCCCCCCTTTCCCCGATCCGAGCCCGCCTCAGGCCGGCACCCTGGAGGCCGCGGAATGACCCTCGTCGCCAAGATCCCCTGCACCATCGTCACGGGCTTCCTGGGCGCCGGCAAGACGACGCTCGTGCGCCACCTGGTCGAGAACGCCAAGGGGCGCCGCCTCGCGATCCTCGTCAACGAGTTCGGCGACGTCGGCTTCGACAAGTCGTTCCTGGCCGCCTGCGGGGTCGAGGGCTGCACCGAGGATTCCATCGTCGAGCTGCCGAACGGCTGCATCTGTTGCACCGTGGCGGACGATTTCGTCCCGGCGCTCGAGATGCTGCTCGGCCGCGCCGAGCCCCCGGAGCATATCCTGATCGAGACGTCCGGCCTGGCCCTGCCGAAACCCCTGGTGCAGGCCTTCCAGTGGCCGGCGATCCGCTCGCGGGTGACGGTGGACGGCGTCGTCGCCGTGGTCGACGGGCCGGCGGTCGCAGCGGGCGCCTTCGCGGAGGATCCGGAGGCGCTGGCCGCCCAGCGGGCCGCCGACCAGTCGGTCGATCACGACAACCCGCTCGAGGAGGTCTTCGAGGACCAGCTCCTCTGCGCCGACCTCGTGGTGCTCAACAAGGCCGACCTGATCGACGCCGCGACCCGCGCCCGGGTGCGGGCCGAAGTGGAGGGCTATCTGCCCCGCGCCGTGAAGGTGGTGGAGACCGAGAACGGCGTCATCGACCCGCGCGTGCTGCTGGGCCTCGGCGCGGCGGCCGAGGACGATCTGGACGCCCGGCCCTCCCACCACGGGGACGGCGAGGATCATGACCACGACGACTTCGAGACCGTGGCGCTGCCGATCCGTCCCGCGGTGACGGCCTCCGACCTCGCGGCCCGGGTCGAGGCGGCCGCGGAGACCGCGGGCGTCCTGCGGATCAAGGGTTTCGCCGAGGTCGAGGGCAAGGCGATGCGCCTCGTGGTGCAGGGTGTGGGACGTCGCGTCGTCCACCATTTCGATCGACCCTGGCGCTCGGGCGAGGCCCGGGACGGCACGCTGGTGGTGATCGGCCTGAAGGGCTTCGACCGGGACGCCGTGGCGGCGGCGCTGGCGGGATGAGATCCGTCGCGCGCGCCCGTCCGGATACGATCTAGGGGCCGCCGCGATGCATCTCGTGCGGATCGATGCCGTCTCCCTCGACGAGGGCGAGGCGGCGGTGGATCTCGGGCAGGAGCCCGGGGATCTCGTGGTGCTGTCGTTCACCGACAGCGACCTCGCGGGGATCGCGCAGGCGCACGCCGCCGAGCCCGGGCTCCCGAGCCTGCGCCTCGCCAAGCTCGCCAAGCTCAGGCATCCGCTCTCGGTCGATCTCTACGTCGAGCGGGTGGTGGCACACGCCAGGATCGTGGTGATCCGCTGCCTCGGCGGGCTGGATTACTGGCGCTACGGAATCGAGCGCTGCGCCGCCGCGGCGCGGGCGCACGGGGTCGTGCTCGCGGTCCTTCCGGGGGATGACCGGCCCGATCCGCGGCTCGCCGGCTTCTCCACCGATCCCGACCTCGCCGCGCAGCTCGACGGCTATTTCCGCGCGGGCGGCTCGGACAACCTGCGCCGGATGCTGCGGCTGCTCGCGGTCCGGACCGGTGCCGTTGGCCCGGTCGAGCCGCCGTTGCCGCTGCCGCGCGGCTTTCCCTGGTGCCCCGGTTGCGGCGTGCTGCCCCTCGACACGGCCGCGGCGGCCGGCCGTTCCGCGATCCCGCTCGCCGGATCGCGGAGCGGACCCGGGCCGCTGGTCCTGCTCCTGGTCTACCGATCCGCCGTACTCGGCGGCGACACCGCGCCATTCGTTGACCTCGCCGCCGCCCTGCGCGCTCGGGGGATCGGGGTGCTGCCCATGGCGGTGTCGAGCCTGAAGGAGCCCGAGGCCGCCCGCGCGGTGGCCCTGGCGGTGCGGGCGCGCAAGCCCGATCTCGTGATCGCCGCGACCGCGTTCTCGGCCCGGGAGGACGGGATCGATTTCGTCCTCGACGGCGCCGCCTGCCCGGTGCTCCAGGCCTTCACGGTCGGGTCCCCGCGGACGGCCTGGGAGGCTTCGGCCCGGGGGCTCGGCGCGGCCGACCTCGCCATGCAGGTGGCCCTGCCGGAATTCGACGGCCGGCTGTCGGGTTTCCCGATCTCGTTCAAGGAAGAATCCGCGGCGCTGGCGGGTTTCTCCGAGCGCCGGGCCGTACCCTACGGGCCCGGGATCGCCGCCCTCGCGGACCGCGCGGCGGGCTGGCTGCGGCTGGCCGCCCTGCCCCGGGCCGACCGGCGCATCGCGCTGGTTCTGTCGGACTACCCGGCCCGGGGCGGACGGGCGGGCTTTGCGGTCGGCCTCGACACCCCGGAGAGCGCCCGCGCCATCGCGGCCGACCTCGCCGCGGCCGGTTATGCCGCGGGCATGTTGCCGCAGCCCGGTGCCCTGATGGCGGCGCTGACCGAGGGCCCGGCGGATTTCGACGTGCCGCTTCCGGCCTATTCCGCCTGGTTCGAGGAGCTTCCCGGGACGATCCGCGACGCCGTCCTCGACGCCTGGGGCCGGCCCGAGGCCGACGCGGCCTGCACGGACGGCGTGTTCCGCTTCCGGATGATGACCGCCGATGCCGGCCTGGCGGTCTTCCTCCAGCCGGACCGCGGGCGGGATCCCGACCGCAAGGCCGGCTATCACGATCCGGAGCGTGTTCCGACGCACGCCTATCTGGCCTTCCATCTCGGCCTGCGGCAGCGCTTCGACGTCCTGGTGCAGCTCGGCACCCACGGCACCGCGGAATGGCTGCCCGGCAAGGCGGTGGCGCTGTCGCCGCACTGCTTCCCGGCGCTCTGCGTCGGCGACCTCCCGGTGGTCTACCCGTTCATCGTCGACGATCCGGGGGAGGCCGCCCCGCTCAAGCGTCGCCTCGGCGGTATCGCCCTAGGCCATCTGACCCCCGCCGTCACCGGGCCGGCGCCCTCTCCCGAGGCCGCGCGCCTGCGCGAGCTGGTCGAGGAATATGCCGCCGCCAGCGTCCTCGATCCGCGCCGGGCCGGGCTGATCGCCAGCGCCATCCTGGACGACGCCGCCGCGGCCGGGCTCCTCGACGGCGCCGGCATCGGCCCGGACACGCCGATGGACGAGGCACTGACCCGGCTCGACGCGCATCTCTGCGACCTCGGCGAAACCGTGTTTCGCGACGGGCTGCACGTCTTCGGCCGCGCCCCGGACGACGCGCCGGCCGCGATCGTGGCGTCGGCGGCGGGTGAGCGCGCCGGCCTGATGGCCGCCCTCGACGGACAGTTCGTCGCGCCCGGGCCGTCGGGTTCCCCGTCCCGCGGACGCACGGACGTGCTGCCCACCGGGCGCAACCTTGCGACGCTCGATCCCCGGGCGATCCCGAGCCGGGCCGCGACGCTCCTCGGCACCCGGGCGGCGGCGGCCGTGGTGACGCGTTACCTCCAGGACGAGGGCGACTATCCCGCCCGCATCGTGATGGATCTGTGGGCCTCGCCGACCCTGCGCACCGGCGGCGAGGACGTGGCGCACGCCCTCGCCCTCATGGGTGTCCGGCCGGTCTGGGACCATGCCAGCACCCGGGTGACCGGCTTCGAGGTGCTGCCGCTGGCGATGCTCGACCGTCCGCGTATCGACGTCACCGTGCGGGTGTCGGGAGCGTTCCGCGATACCTTCCCGGAGACGCTGGCGTTGATCGACCGCGCCGCCCGGGCGGTGGCCGAGCGGGACGAGGCCGATGCCGAGAACCCCCTGGCGGCGGCGCGGCGGCGCGGCGAGACGGCCGCACGGGTCTACGGGGCGGCCCCGGGCCGCTACGGCGCCGGAACCGCCGGAACGGCCCTCGACGGAACCTGGGACACCCGCGCCGATCTCGGGCGCGCCTATCTCGCGGCCAGCGGCCATGCCTATGGCGACCGCGAGGGCCCCGACCCCGGCTTCGCGGCGCGCGTCGCGGCGGCCGACGCCTATTGGCACGCCTTCGACGCGGCCGAACGCGACCTGTTCGACGGTGACGCGGCGGTGGACGCCATGGGCGGCTTCGCGGCCGCGGCCGCGCTTCAGGACGGCCGCCCGGCGCTGTACAGCCTCGATGTGTCCAACCCCGATCGACCGAAGGCCCGCACGGCCCGGGAGGACGCCGCGCGCCTGATCGGCGGGCGCCTCGCCGATCCCCGCTGGATCGCCGCACAGCTCCGCCACGGCTACCGGGGGGCACAGGAACTGGCCCAGGGGCTCGACGCGGTCTTCGTCCTGGCCGCGGCCAGCGATGCCGTGACCGATGCCGGCTTCGACCGGCTCTACGCGGCCTGGATCGCCGATGCGGACGTGTTCGAGCGCTTGCGGGCCGCCAACCCGGCCGCGACCCGGGCGATCCTGGAACGCTTCGACGACGCCCGGGACCGCGGCCTCTGGCATAGCCGGCGCAACGCCCTGCCGGCCGACGCCCTCCTGCCGGCGGCGGCCGAATGAGCGCGCGTCCGCATCGCCGCGCCCTGCCGGAGGCCGGCGCCCGCCGGGGCTGGTGCCCGAGCCTCGCGCGCCCGATGCCCACCGGCGACGGGCTGCTGGCGCGGGTCCACCCGCCGCTGGGGATCCTGACCCTGGCGCAGGCAAGCGCAGTGGCGCAGGGCGCACGGCTTTTCGGGAACGGCCATCTCGACCTCACCGCCCGGGCCAACATCCAGATCCGGGGCGTCACCGAGGCGACCCGCGCCGCCCTGTCGGACCTGCTCGCGGCGGCCGGCCTCGGCGATGCACGCGCCGATGGCGGCCCCCAGCGCCTGACCCTCACCTCGCCCCTGGCGGGCCATGATCGGGACGCGCTGATCGACGTTCCGGCGGCGGCCCGCGCCATCGAGGTTGCGGGACGCGCCATCCCCGGCCTACCGGCCAAGACGCTCGTGGCGATCGCGGACCGGCCGGGCGTGGTGCTGCCGGAGGCCGATTGTTGTCTCACCGCGCGGGGGCCGGGCGTCGTCGCCATCACGCTCGGCGCCGGCCCTGATCGGCGGGATCTCTTTTCCGGCACCGAGGGCGAGGCGCCCGGACTTATCGGGGTGCTGCTGGGCGCCTTCGCGCGGACCGGCCGGCGGCGGATGCGCGATTTGACCGCGGACGAGCTGGCGGCGGTGCTCGAGGCTGTCCCCGTCTCGGAACCGGCGCGGATCGCCTTGCCGTTTCGAGAGCGGAGCCACGGCGTCGCGTCGAGGCCGCTGCCGTTCGCGCCGGCCGCCGGCCTTCAGGCGAAGCCCGATCTCCAGATCCTCGCCATCGAGGCGCCCTTCGGCCGCTGCACCGCCGATGGCCTCGACCGCGTCGTCGCCGCCGCGGGGATGCTCGGCACGGACACGATCCGCCTCTCGCCGACGCGCGGCATGGTCCTGCTGGCGGCACCCGGCGCTCCTGCGGCGGCGGCGCTGGCGGATCTCGCCACGGCATTCGTCGTCGCGCACGACGATCCCCGGCGCCATGTCGATGCCTGCACGGGTGCCCCGGGCTGCGCCTCCGGCTCGACGCCGACGTTGGTAGACGCCGTGCGGGTGTCCGAGCTGTTCCGGCCGCTGGCCGCCCGCGGCGGCGTCGCGCACGTCTCCGGTTGCGCCAAGGGCTGCGCCAGGCCGGGCCCCGCCGACCTGACGTTGATCGCCCGCGCGGGCCTCTACGGCGCCGTGATCGGGGGTGCGCCCGGCGACGAGCCAGGGATACACCTCCCTATCGAGGCCGTTCTGGACCGGTTAGGAAGGGCCAAGACCGTCGGGCTGTCCGCCGCCTTCGCGCCGGATATCGCTCAGACGGGGCACGGGAGGGACGGAAGACCGGTATGAGCGCGAGCCACAACGCCCAGCGCCAGACAGAATCGGAGCCGGCGACGGCCCAGGAACCCGCGTCCCGCTACGACTATATCCGCGACGGCGGCGCGATCTACGCCCGCTCCTTCGCGATGATCCGGGCCGAGGCCGAGCTCGCTCGCTGGACCGGTGCCGCCGAGCGTGTCGTGGTGCGCATGATCCACGCCTGCGGCATGACCGACCTCCCGGCGGATGTGGAGATGTCGCCAGGCTTCGCCGAAGCCGGCGTCGCGGCCCTCCGGGCCGGCGCGCCGATCCTGTGCGATGTCCGCATGGTCGCCGACGGCGTCACCCGGGCGCGCCTGCCCGCCGACAACCGGGTGCTCTGCACCCTCGGCGATCCCCGCGTGCCGGACCTCGCCCGCAACCTCGGCACGACCCGGTCGGCCGCCGCCATGGAGCTGTGGCGCGAGCACCTCCCGGGCAGCGTCGTGGCGGTGGGCAACGCGCCGACCGCCCTGTTCCGCCTGCTGGAACTGCTCGATGCCGGCGTGGCGCCCCCGGCCGCGGTGATCGGCATCCCGGTGGGCTTCGTCGGCGCGGCGGAATCGAAGGCGGCCCTGGCCCTGGACGGCCGGGTGCCGTTCGTGGTCGTCCACGGGCGGCGCGGCGGCAGCGCCATGACCGCCGCCGCCGTCAACGCGCTCGCCAGCGAGATCGAGTGATGGACGGGTTCGAACGGCTCGACGCCCCCGCCGAGGCGCTCCCCGCGGCCGCGGTGACCGGCACGCTGTACGGCGTCGGGATGGGCCCTGGGGATCCCGAGCTGCTGACCGTCAAGGCGCAGCGCGTCCTGACGCGGGCGCCGGTACTGGTCCATTTCTGCAAGCGGGGCAGGCGCGGCAATGCCCGCACCATCGCGGACGCGATCCTGCGCGACCCGGCCCGCGAGCTGGCTCTGGCCTATCCCTACACCACCGAGATCCACCCCGAGCACCCGGACTACGTGGCGGCGCTCGCCGACTTCTACGACGATGCGGCCGGCCGGCTCGCCGACCATCTCGGCGCGGGGCGCGACGTGGCGATCCTGTCCGAGGGCGATCCGTTCTTCTACGGCTCGTTCATGCACCTGTGGCGGCGGCTGAAGGACCGCTTCCCCGTCGAGGTCATTCCGGGCGTCACCGGCATGTCGGGATGCTGGACCCGGGCGGGCACGCCGATCACCTGGGGCGACGACGTGCTGACGGTCCTGCCCGCGACCCTGCCGCTGGCCGCGCTCACCGAGCGGCTGCGCGGGACCGACGCCGCCGTGGTGATGAAGCTCGGTCGCCACCTGCCCAAGGTGCGGGCGGCGCTGGAGGCGGCCGGCCTGCTGGGCCGGGCGGTCTATGTCGAGCGCGGCACGATGGCGGGCGAGCGCGTGCTCATGCTCGCCGACAAGCCCGACGATGCCGCGCCGTACTTCTCCATGGTGCTGCTGCCGGGCGAGGGGCGTCGGCCTTGACCGGCAGCCTCGTGGTGGTCGGCCTGGGCCCCGGGGATGCGGGCCTGCTGACCGAATCCGCCCGTCGAGCCCTCGACGCGGCGGACGACCTCGTCGGCTATTTCCCCTATGTCGCCCGCGTGCCCGAGCGTCCGGGCTTGCTTCGCCATGCCAGCGACAACCGGGTCGAGGTCGACCGGGCCCGCCATGCCCTGCAGCTCGCCAGCTCCGGCCGGCGGGTCGCGGTGGTCTCGGGAGGCGATCCCGGCGTGTTCGCCATGGCCTCGGCCGTGTTCGAGGCCGTCGAGCATGGCGAGGCGGACTGGCGCGACCTGGCGATCACGGTCGAACCCGGGATCACCGCGATGCTGGCCGCCGCCGCCCGGCTCGGGGCGCCCCTCGGCGGCGATTTCTGCGCGCTGTCGCTCTCCGACAACCTGAAGCCCTGGCCGGTGGTGACCGCCCGGCTCGAGGCGGTCCTGCGCGCCGATCTCGTCGTCGCGCTCTACAACCCGATCTCGGCCGCCCGGCCCTGGCAGCTCGGCGCGGCGCTCGACCTCGCCGCCAAGATCCGGGCGCCGGAGACGCCGGTGATGTTCGCCCGCGCGATCAGCCGGCCGGACGAGGCGATCCAGGTGTCGAGTCTCGCCGCGGCGCGCGATGTCCCGGCCGACATGGCGACGCTGGTGATCCTCGGCGCCTCGACCACGCGGCTGATCCGGCGCTCCGCCGGCCTGCCGTTCGTCTACACATCGCGCAAGGTCACGGGGGCGGCATGATCGCCCGCATCAAGCCAGCGGAGCGCGCCGGCGGCATCGGGGACGCACGGAACGTCGGGCTTCTCAGGCCGGCGCACCATGATCACCGGGATCGCCAGGCTGCGCGCCGCCGCGATCTTGCCGGAGGTGGCAGCGCCGCCGGCATTCTTGCTGACCAGGATCTCGATACCAGCGTCGCGCATCAGAGCGGCCTCGGCCGCCGCGTCGAACGGGCCGCGCGCCTCGATGGCCGTGAGATGCGGCACCGGCAGCGCGTCGCCGAGCGGCTCGACCGTGCGCGCCACGTAAACGTGCTGCGGCGCCGCCGCGAAGGCGCCGGCCTCCTGCCGGCCGATCGTCAGGAACACGCGCCGGGGATCGGGGCCGAGGGCGGCGACCGCCTCGTTCATGCCATCGACCTCGGTCCAGAGATCGCCCGGACCGGCTGTCCAGGGCGGCCGGCGGATCGCCAGCAGCGGCACGCCCGCCAGGGCCGCCGCTCGGGCGGCATTGCCCGAAATCGTCGCCGCGAAGGGGTGCGTCGCGTCGATCAGCCGTTCGATGCGCTCGGCCCGCAGATAAGCGGCGAGCCCCGTCACGCCGCCGAACCCGCCGCTCCGCATCGGCACCGGCGCGGCCTTCGGCGCGGCGGTCCGGCCGGCCAGGGACAGCATCACGGCGCGATCCGCCCGGCCGGCCAGCGCCCGGGCCAGGACGCCGGCCTCGCCGGTGCCGCCGAGGATCAGGATCCGCATCGCGCCGCTGGTCATGGACACCTTGTCCATGAGCGCTGAGCCCCTGTCGAGCCGGCCCGGGACCCGGTCCTGGCTGTCGATCGTCGGCATCGGCGAAGACGGGCGGGCGGGTCTGGCGCCCGCCGCCGCTGCGGCCCTGGCGAGCGCCCGCGTGGTCTATGGCGGCCGGCGCCATCTCGCGCTCGCAGGCTCCCTCGACGCCGAGACGCGGCGCTGGCCCAGCCCGATCCAGGACGCCTACCCGAAGATCCTCGCCCGACGGGGCGAGCCGACCTGCATCCTCGCCACCGGCGACCCGTTCCACTACGGCATCGGCGCCGAGATCGCCCGGCTGGTGCCCCCCGCGGAGATCCAGGCCTTCCCGCAGGCTTCGGCCTTCAGCCTCGCCTGTGCGCGGCTGGGTTGGCCGCTGGCCGAGTGCGGCCTCGTCACCCTGCACGGCCGGGCGCTCGCCCGGATCGTCCCGCATATCCAGCCGGGCGCGCGCCTCCTCGTCCTGTCGTGGGACGGCGCGACCCCGGCCGCCGTGGCGGGCCTGCTCACCGAGCGGGGCTTCGGTGAATCCACGGTGACGGTGCTGGAGGCGATGGGCGGCCCGCGCGAGACCATCCGCGCCGCCCGCGCCGACGGCTTCGACGTCCCCGGGATCGATCCGCTCAACACCGTGGCGATCGCCGTCGCCGGTGCGGGCCGGGCGCTGCCCCTCGCGCCCGGCCTCGACGACGCCCTGTTCGAGAATGACGGGCAGCTCACCAAGGCGGAGATCCGGGCGCTGACCCTCGCGGCGCTCCGCCCCCATCCGGGCCAGCACCTGTGGGATATCGGGGCCGGCGCGGGCTCGATCGCCATCGAATGGATGCTGCGCCATCCGAGCCTGCGCGCCACCGCCATCGAGGCGCAGCCGGACCGGGCCGCGCGCATCCGGCGCAACGCCGAGACGCTCGGCGCACCGGACCTGGCCATCGTCACCGGCGCGGCGCCCGCTTCGCTCGCGGGCCTGTCCGCGCCGGACGCGGTGTTCATCGGCGGCGGGGTCTCGGAGCCCGGACTCCTGGCGGCGGGTCTGGCGGCGCTCCGGCCGGGCGGACGCTGCGTCGCCAACGCGGTGACGCTCCAGGGCGAGGCGGCCCTGCTCGCCGCCTTCGCGGCGCATGGCGGCAGCCTGCGGCGATTCGGCGTGGAGCGGGCGAGCCCCGTGGGCGGCCTGCACGGCTGGCGGCCCGCCATGCCGGTGACCCAATGGGCCTGGACCAAGCCATGACCGGCCCCCTTGTCGCCGGGATCGGATTCCGTCGCGGGACCGGCGCGGACGAGATCGCGGCGCTGATCGCCCGCGCGCTCGGGCAGGTCGGCGCGGCCCGTGGCGACCTGACGGCGGTCGCGACGGCCGCCGACCGGGCCGTGGAGCCGGCGATCCGGCAGGCGGCGGCGCTGTTCGGCCTGTCGCCCTGTCCGGTCTCCCCGGAGGCCTTGTCGGCCCGCGACGGCGACCTTGCGACCCGCTCGGCGCGGATCGAGCGCCTGCGCGGCGTGGGCTCCCTGGCCGAGGCCGCCGCCCTGGCGGCCGCCGGGCCGGAGAGCCGCCTCGCCCTTCCCCGGATCGCGAGCGGCGGCGCCACCTGCGCGCTGGCCCTGCGCCCAACCCCGGCTCCCGCACGATGACGGTCCATTTCATCGGTGCCGGTCCCGGCGCGGCCGACCTCATCACGGTGCGGGGGCGGGACCGCATCGCCGCCTGCCCGGTCTGCCTCTATGCCGGCTCTCTGGTAGCCCCCGAGATCCTCGGCTGGTGCCCGCCGGGCGCCCGGATCGTCGACACCGCGCCGCTGGACCTCGACGCCATCGTGCGGGAAATCGAGGCGGCGCAGACCGCCGGCCAGGACGTGGCCCGGCTGCATTCCGGCGATCTGTCGATCTGGAGCGCCCTGGCCGAGCAGATGCGCCGGCTCGACGGACTCGGCATCCCCTACACGGTGACGCCGGGTGTGCCGGCCTTCGCGGCGGCGGCGGCCCTCCTGCGGCGGGAGCTCACCGTGCCGGGGGTGGCCCAATCGGTCGTCCTGACCCGCACCTCCGGGCGGGCGAGCGCGATGCCGGAGCGCGAGACGCTGGCGGCCTTCGCGGCGACCGGCGCGACCCTGGCGGTCCACCTCTCGATCCACGTGGTCGCGCGGGTCGCGGCCGAGCTGATCCCGTTCTACGGGCCCTCCTGCCCCGCCGCCGCCGTGTTCCGCGCCTCCTGGCCGGACGAACGGGCGCTGACGGCCGATCTGGCCACCCTGCCGGCCCTGGTGGCGGAGGCCGGTCTCGAACGCACGGCGCTGATCCTCGTCGGCCCGGCCCTGGCGGCCGAGAGCTTCCGCGACAGCGCGCTCTATGCCCGCGACTACGACCGGCGCTACCGGCCCGGCGGCACCGTCGGGAGCCCGGCATGATTAGCGCCCCCGGCCTCCTCGTCGCGGCCCCGCGTTCGAGTTCGGGCAAGACCACCGTGGCCCTCGCCCTGATGCGGGCCCTGTCCCGTCGGGGTCTGCGCGTGCGTGCGGCCAAATGCGGACCGGACTACATCGATCCGGCGTTCCATCAGGCGGCTACGGGCCGCCCGAGCTTCAACCTCGACAGCTTCGCCATGGCGCCGCCGCTGCTCGACGCCCTCGCCCGGACCACGACGGCGGATGCCGACATCGTGATCGCCGAGGGATCGATGGGCCTGTTCGACGGGGTCCGCGCCGCGGCAAGCCGGACCGGGGCCAATTCCGACATCGCGGCCCGCTACGGCTGGCCGGTGGTGCTGGTGGTCGATGTCTCTGGAGCGGCGCAGTCGGCTGCCGCCGTGGCGCTGGGCTGCCGGCTCTACGATCCGCAGGTGACGATCGCCGGGGTGATCCTGAACAAGGTCGCGAGCGCGCGCCATCGCCGCCTCGTGGAGGCCGGGATGGACCGGGCGGGACTTCCGGTGCTGGGGGCGCTGATGCGCGATGCGCAGCTCGTCCTGCCCGAGCGGCATCTCGGCCTCATCCAGGCCGGCGAGACCGCCGATCTGGAGGCGCGGCTCGACCGGCTCGCGGAGCTCGCGGAGGCGGGGATCGATCTCGACGCCGTGATCGCCGTGGCGGGCGGGGCCGTGCCGGCCTCGGACGAACCGCTGCCCCCGCCGCCCGGACAGCGCATCGCGGTGGCCCGGGATGCGGCGTTCAGCTTCCTCTATCCGCATCTCGAGGCCGGATGGCGCAGGGCCGGGGCCGAACTCGTCCCGTTCTCGCCCCTGGCGGACGAGCCGCCGCCCGACGCTTGCGACGTCTGCTGGCTGCCGGGGGGGTACCCCGAGCTGCATGCCGGCCGGCTCGCGGGCGCCGGGCACTTCCTCGACGGCCTGCGCGCCTTCGCGCGCGCCCGCCCGGTCCACGGCGAGTGCGGCGGCTACATGGTTCTCGGACGGACGCTGGAGGATGCGGACGGCGTCACGCATGCCATGGCGGGTTTGTTGCCGGTGGCGACGTCGTATCGCCGCCGCAAGCTCCATCTCGGCTATCGGGTGGCGCGCCTCTGCGGGGACGGCCTGCTCGGGCGGCGGGGCGCTCGGCTGATCGGGCACGAATTTCACTATGCCAGCGAACTCTCGCCGGCCGCTCCGGAGCTGGACGCTCTTGCCCAGGTCACCGATGCGGAGGGCACCGATCTGGGCTTTGCCGGCCACCGGATCGGAACCGTAACCGGAAGCTTCTTCCACCTCGTCGCCGGCGATCCGACCTGAACCGATCGGGCGAAGCCGGGCGACGAACCCGATCGCGAACCGGATCCCGCGCCGATCTCAGGCCGGGTCGGGCGGAGGGGATGGGTCGCGGGCCTGCGCGAGCCGCGCGGCGCTGCGGACGAGCGCCAGCACATCGCGGCGCATCTGCTCGTCGTCGATCTGCGCGTAGGCGCGCAGCAGATCGATCGCGCCGTTGCCGCTGAGGAAGCCGAAGACGTCCTCCTGGGTGTTCGCGCGCGACTCGCTCTCTTCGAAAAAGGCGGAGACGGGCACCTCCAACAGCCGCGCGATCTCGCGGAGCCGCCCGGCGCCGACCCGGTTCTGCCCCTTCTCGTATTTCTGCACCTGCTGGAAGGTGACGCCGACCGCGTTGCCGAGTGCGGTCTGGCTCATGCCGCGGGCCTTGCGCAGGGCGGTGATCCGGATGCCGACGAGGCGATCCACGTCCGTGGTCTGTTTCGGCATCGTCTGGCCGGGCGCATCCTTGTCAGCGGGAGCCAGTGCGTCCTGCTGCGCACGCGGTGTCTTCGCCTCGCCGTCGCGCCGCTTCACCGTCCGCCCCTACGTCCAAGACCGTACAATTCGCCCGCGCGGCGTTGCGCACGCAGACGGCAAAACGCCGGCCTGCGACACTTGAGGACGGCGTCGCAGTAGGACACCAAGTTGTCAAGCTCCGCAAGTCGATGATTACATCTTCTAGTTTAAGCACACACAACTTTGCAACATTGTTGCTCAAATGTCGAGCGGTGAATTCTACACGGATTCTGGGGTGCGCCCTGTGGCCGCGCGGGGGGTCGCATCGCGGGCGGGAACGCTAGTAGACTCGAGGGCTCACAGGAGAATGCCATGTTCGTCGCGATGAATCGCTTCAAGGTTGTCAAGGACGCCACTGCAGACTTCGAGGCCGTCTGGCTCGGTCGCGACAGCCATCTCGGTGAGATGGACGGTTTCGTCGAGTTCCATCTGCTGCGCGGGCCGGAGCACGAGGACCACGTTCTCTACGCGTCGCACACCATCTGGCGCTCGCGCGCCGACTTCGAGGCCTGGACCCGCTCCGAGCAGTTCCGGAAGGCCCATGGCCGCGTGCCCTCGACCAAGCCGCTCTACCTGGGCCACCCGGAGTTCGAGGGTTTCGAGGCGATCCAGACCGTCGGGGGATCGAGGGACGCCGGCGCACACGCCGAGGCCGTCTGACCGGCCGAGCCCGGCGCCCGTTCTGCCGCGATCGGCACGAATGGACGCCGGGCCGATGCGAGAAGGCCTGACGTCGAGCACGCGATACCCGCACCGATCGCGAGACCGCCGGAAACAAGTCGCGCGGTGCCGGCGAGCAAAGCCGGGTATCCTCGACCTATCGCTTTTGGTTGATTCTGTGTTCGAAGTAACTCCTCTGGATTGAGACTTCCCAGCTGCGCAAAGTACGTACTGGCACTGATGGCGCCCGAAACGGTCGAAAAATCGGAGCTTAATCAATTGTTCATTGCCGCGCCCGTCACCGCGTATTAGAGCGGGACATCCGGGACGAAACGGCTTCGTGATTCCCCGGGCCCGCCGCTTGCTCCGTCACCGGTACAGGCCGGCACTGAAACATCGTCTGTTTCAGACTGGTACATAGTCCGATCAAGACGGGACGTGGCGCGTCAGATGTTTCACGAACGGCTCCCGGAAACGTTCCAGCTGCTGCCGAGCTCGGCCGAGCGCCGCCGCAGCGTCTGGTCGGCCTTGCTGCCCCACCGCGGTCGGGCGGCGGCACGGGTCGCCCTGTCGTCGGCACTGGCCGCCACCGATTTCGCCGCGATCCTGGCGGTCACGCTGTGCATGGAGTTCGCCTATCAGATCGTCTACCAGGACGGTGCGATCGGCCTGGGCGGCCTGCGCGGGATGCGTCTGGCGGCGCTCCTCAGCCTCGTCATCGTCGCGACGAACGCCCTGCGGACGGAATACAGCCTCGACACCGTGATCGCGCAGAAGCCGAACCTCCAGCGGGCGACCTCCCTGTGGCTGGTGGCGTGGGCGGCCGTGCTGGTCGTCGGCTTCATGACCAAGACCACCAACGATTATTCCCGCCTCGTCTCCCTGGGGGCCTTTCTCGTCGGCCTTCCGGTGCTGATCGCGACCCGCGCCGGGATGGTCCGCCTCGTCCGGCAGCGGCTGACCGCCGGCTCGGCCTCGGTCAGCCGCGTCCACCTCGTCGGATACGAGGAGGATATCGCGCGGTTCTACGCCAGCAACGCGGTCGATCACCTCGGCCTGCGGATCGTCGGCACGAGCTACCTGCGCCGCATCGATCCGAGCGCCGACACCGCCGCCCGCCACGACCAGCTCCAGGAGGATCTCGACCTCGCCGTTTCGGTGGTGCGCTTCCTCCGGCCGGACGACGTGTTCGTGCTGGTGCCGTGGACCGATACCGCCGAGGTCGAGCGCTGCATCGACGCCTTCCTGCGCGTGCCCTCGGCGCTGCATCTGCGGCCCGGCACGATGCTCGACCGCTTCCCCGACCTGCAGGTCGCGCGGGTCGGCGGGGTCTCGGGGATCAATATCGGCCGGCGTCCGCTCAATCTGGGCGAGGTCGTGCTCAAGCGCGCCCTGGACCTGACGGTGGCGACGATCGCCCTGGTGTCGCTGTCACCGCTGCTCGCCGCCATCGCGGTGGCGATCAAGCTCGACAGCCCCGGTCCGGTCTTCTTCCGCCAGAGGCGCTACGGATTCAACCAGCAGCCATTCGGCGTGTTCAAGTTCCGGTCGATGCGGGCGGAGCCGAACGCGGTGTTCCGGCAGGCGACCCGCAACGACAGCCGGATCACCCGGATCGGCGCGATCCTCCGGCGGACGAATCTCGACGAGCTGCCCCAGATCCTCAACGTCCTGCGCGGGGAGATGTCGCTGGTGGGCCCCCGTCCGCATGCCCTCGCCCATGACCGGAGCTTCGAGCGGCGGATCGCCCTCTATGCCCGCCGCCACAACGTGCGGCCCGGGATCACCGGTTGGGCACAGGTCAACGGCTTCCGGGGCGAGACCCTGACCGACCTCGATATGGAGCGGCGCGTCGCCTGCGACCTGCACTACATCGACAATTGGTCGGTCTGGTTCGACATCCAGATCATGATCCAGACGCTGATCTCGCGGCGCGCCTATCGGAACGCCTGCTGACGCCTAGCTCGACGGGGCGCACCTCCGAAGGCGTCAGGGCACCGGCTTGCGGTCACGACAGGCGCCGCAATCGCCCTCGACCTCCAGGATGCTGTGGGTCGGTGTGAAGCCGGCCCGCTTCAAGGTACGCCCGAGGCCGCCCTCGACCTCCTCCGACGACGCCTCGTCGACCACGCCGCAGCTGCGGCAGATCAGGAAGATCACCCCCTCCCCGGGAGCGTGGTCGTGCGCGCAGGGTATGAACGCGTTGCGGCTGGCGATCCGATGGACCAGCCCCTGCTCCATCAGGAAATCGAGGGCGCGGTAGACCGAGACCGGCGCCACCCGCTTGCC
>CAXTCV010000023.1:0-31844 GCA_964242725.1 uncultured Methylobacterium sp. | reverse complement strand
AAGCGAGGCGGTAGGCGCCCTTCTGCGGCTCACATCCGAGTTTGCGACAAGCCCCAATGGCTGAAGGCGGAGGGCGACGGCCCGACCGGGCGGGGCCCGGCGGCCGCTGCGACCGGCTCGGCTGCACGGCGCTTCTGCCGGACGGCCGGGCGGTGGCCCTGATCCGCGACCGGCGCGCCTTCCCCGAGGATTGCGCCCGGGCCGCGGTGGTGATCACGAGTCTCTCGGCGCCGTCCACCTGCACGGGGCCGCTGGTGATCGACCGCCGGGACCTGGCAGCGCACGGCGCCGTCGCCCTGCGCGCCGACGGCGGCGGGTTCACGATGCGCGCGGCCCGCGGCGACGGGCGGTCGCTGCCCTGGCGTCCGCGGGCGGCGGCGCCGGCCGGCTCCGATGCGGGGGCCGATCCCCCGGCCGAGGGGACCGGCGGCATGGCCTCATCCGAAGCGCCGCAAGCCCCGGCCGACGCCCCGGCGGAACCGCTTCAGTAGCGACGCACGAGGCTGACGAGCCGGCCCTGGATCTGGACCCGGTCGGGACCGAGCACGCGGGTCTCGTAGGCCGGGTTGGCGGCCTCGAGGGCGATCGAGGAGCCCCGGCGACGCAGGCGCTTCAGCGTCGCCTCCTCGTCGTCGATCAGCGCGACGATGATGTCGCCGGTATTGGCGGTGTCCTGCTTGCGGATCACCACGAGGTCACCGTCGAGGATCCCGGCCTCGACCATCGAATCGCCGCGCACCTCCAGGGCGTAGTGCTCGCCCCCGGCCAGGAAGTCCGGCGAGAGGGTGATGGCGTGGCTCTGGTTCTGGATCGCCGAGACCGGCGTACCCGCCGCGATCCGGCCCATCACGGGGATCGAGATCGCCCGGCCGCCCTCGTCGATCATCCGGGTCGTCGCCGGCTGGGACGGCTGCCTGGACTTGCCGCCCTCGACCACGCTCGGGGTGAAGCGGCGGGGCTCGGGGGCGGGGGCTGAGACAGGCGACTGGTTCAGGCTCTCGGGGATGCGGATCACCTCGATGGCGCGCGCCCGGTTCGGGAGGCGGCGCAGGAAACCGCGCTCTTCCAGGGCCGTGATCAGCCGATGGATGCCCGATTTCGACTTCAGGTCGAGGGCGTCCTTCATCTCGTCGAAGGACGGGGGAACGCCGCATTCCTGCATGCGGCTTTGAATGAACCGCAGGAGGTCCAGCTGCTTGCGCGTGAGCATCGAAGGGGGCCTCGCGGCTTGGCGGACCGCCCCGGGGCGGCCGCTGAAACAAATCGCGAACACGTTAAACGTTCCGCAAGTGTTCCGCAAGCGCAATACGGCCACGCTCGTGTCCGGGCGGCGGATGCGGGGCACAAACGCATTGACGGCACAAGCGGAGCCGTTTCAATGCACCCGGGCGCCCCGCCGCACAAGTCGGCGGCTCCGGCGGCGGGTCGGTATCGGGCTGGGAATGACGAGGATGCGACAGCTGGTGGCTCTCGGGCCCATCCGTCTTCCCCTCGGCGTCGCCCTCCTGGGCTCGGTGCTCGCCGGCTGCACCACCGGCTTCTCGTATATCTCGCGGAACTACGTGGCGCTCACTCCGCAGGTGGTGACGATCGGCTGCAAGGAGCCCTACGAGGTCTACGACAACCGGCAGCTGCGCCGGATGCTGATCGTCTCGAACGCCCTGCGCGAATATGCCGGCTGCAACCTGAGCGAGGTCCGGCTCGATCCGGAGCCGGAGGCGACCCGGGTCAAGCGCTTCCGCACCGCCGCCCGCGCCTATCTCGACGAGACCGTGCGGGAGGCGTGCCGGGTCACCGGCGAGACCGTGTTCGATCCGCTGAAGACCGAGTTCGCCTACGCCTGCGACGCGCCGGTCGAGAAGCGCGGCACGGTGGTGCCGCGGCTGCCCGGCCGCAATCCGGGCCCCGCCCAGCGCTGATCCGCCGGGCCGGAGCGGTCCGGCGTCCCTGAACCCACGGGCCGGGACACCGGCGCCGGGGCGATGCGTCAGGCGTCCGGTTTCGGGAAGGTGCGCTCGGTCGCGTCCCCGGCGGCCGCCAGCAGGGCGCGCGCGAAGGCCCGGGCCTCGGCCCGGTCCAGCACGATCGCGGCGGTGACCGGCCCGCCCCCGAGATCCGACAGGGCGAGTTCCAGCCGCACCCCCTCGGGCACGGCGCTCGCCTGCAGGCTCCAGCCCGGCCCCCGTTCCGCGCTCTCCGCCATCGCTCAACCCTCCCGGTGCGCCCCGGGAAAACGCCGCAGGCTCCCGCCGGAACTGCCCCGGCCCGGGACGGTTCCCGGGCCGTGCCAAGCGTTTCCCTGCCTCGCCTCGCGGCGTTCCTCAAGACCGCGGGCCCCGGACTCGTCGTGATGCTCGCCGACACCGATGTCGGGAGCCTCATCACGGCGGCCCAGAGCGGCGCGCGCTGGGGCTACTCGCTGCTGCTCCTGCAGATCCTGCTGGTGCCGATCCTCTACGTCGTCCAGGAGCTGACGGTGCGGCTCGGAACCGCCACCGGCCGCGGCCACGGCGAGCTGATCCGGGCGCATTACGGGCCGGTCTGGGCCTGGATTTCCTTTGGCGGCCTCGGGGTCGCCGGGATCGGCGCGATCGTCACGGAATTCTCCGGCATCGCCGGCATCGGCGACCTGTTCGGGGTGCCGCGGCTCGTGAGCCTCGGCCTGCCGGCCGCCCTGCTGCTCGGCCTCGTGTCCACCGGGAGCTACCGGCGCGTCGAGAGGGTGGCGATCGCGGTCGGCCTGTTCGAGCTGGTCTTCATCGGGCTCGCCGTGGCGGCGCGGCCGGACCCGGGGGCGATCGTGGCATCCTTCGCCCACATGCCGCTCGGCGACGGCCAGTACCGGGTCCTGATCGCCGCCAATATCGGCGCGGTGATCATGCCGTGGATGATCTTCTACCAGCAATCGGCAATCGTCGACAAAGGACTCGGCTGGGACCACGCCCGGCGCTCGCGGCTCGACACGCTCCTGGGCGCGGTGATCTCGCAATGCGTGATGGGCGCGATCCTGATCGCGGCGGCCGCCACGATCGGCAAGGCCGGGCAGGGCACGAAGGACGGTCTGCAGACCGTGGGCGACCTCGCGGGAGCCTTCACGCCGGCCCTCGGGCCCTGGCTCGGTCAGGTGGTGTTCGGGGTCGGGATCATCGCGGCGGCCTTCGTGGCGCTGAACGTCGTGGCGCTAGCCCTCGCCTGGGGTTTTGGCGATGTGACGGGCAAGCCGCATTCCCTGGAGCAGTCGCCTCGCGAGGCGCCGGCCTTCTACGGCGCCTTCGCGCTGGTGGTGGCGGCCGGCGCGGTGTCAGTGCAGTTCGTGCCGAACCTTGTGGCGCTCAACATCGCGGTCGAGGTGATGAACGCCCTGCTCCTGCCCCTGGCCCTGGGGCTCCTGATCCTGCTCGCCACCCGGGCCCTGCCGGAGGGCAAGCGCGTGGACGGCGCCTACAAGTGGGTGGTCTACGCCGTCTCGGGCCTCACGATCGCCTTCGCGATGGTCGGCGTGCTCGACGGGATCGGCCTGCTCTGACCCGATTGACGCGGGCGGCGCGATGATGTCTCCCGCGGGCTCCGATCAGGTGGAGTCGAGACATGCAAGAGATCTGGTTCCGTACGGGCGAGGCCACGGTGCTGGCGGCCGAGGGCCAGTACACCGACGCGATGCCGGAGGTGCTGATCGGTTCCGTGCGCGGGCCGGTGGGCCAGGCCTTCGCGTCGATGATGGGGCAGGTCCAGGGCCACACCCGGATGTTCGTGGTGCGCGACCTCAACCAGCTCGTGCGCCCGGCCACGATGATGACCACCAAGGTCACGATCCACACGGCCGAGTATGCCGAGCTCCTCGGCGGCGTGGTCCAGGCGGCCACCGGCGACGCGATCGTGGACTGCATCATCGAGGGCATCCTGCCCAAGGACGGCCTCGACGAGCTGTGCATGATCATCATGATCTGGCTCGATCAGCGCTGCGCCGAGGACGACAACCTCGACCACAAGGACCTCTACAGGACCAACTACGAGGCGACGAAGCTCGCCATCGCCCGCGCCCTCAAGGGCGAGCCGACGGTGGACGAGCTGATCGCCAACCGGAAGACCGTGAAGCATTACGCGCTGGACGGCGTGATCGAGTACTGATCAGCCCTGCGCCACGGGCGTGTGGACGTAGAGGTCGGCCACCGCGCAGTCGAGGCCGAAGCCGGGGAGGACCAGACGGTCGTCCCCGGTCAGGCGGGTGCGGGTCCAGGTCTCTCGGGTTCGCGCCGATAGGGTCAGGGCGGGGCTCGTCAGCTCGATCAGGAGCACGGCCTCGCACAGCGGCAGGGCTTCGTAGCCGGCGCACTTGACGTCGATCTTCTTCTGGCGCGTGCCGGGAAGCCTGCGGTGGTCGCTCGGAGACAGGATCTCGGCGGCCAAGTAGCAGCGCTCGACAGCATTCAATCCGGCCTCGATGTCGGCCAGATCGAGAACCGCAACGTCGGGCACGTAGATATGGCCCTCGCGAACCGGCCATAGGTCGACGGCGGGATTCTGCAGGGTAACGCGTGGTGAGCCTATCCGCCTGAGGCCGCCGTCGAGAAATCTCTGCAAGGCGCTGGCAATGAACTGATGAACGAGGTTGGGTTGGGCCTGCATCACGATCTGGCCCTCGATGAGTTCCCATTTCTCCTCATCAGGCCGCGTCTCGATGAAGTCCCAGAATCCTTGGTGGGGATCGGTCCTGTGGACGGGCGGAGTCTCGAGAATCGTCATGGGGTCATCGTAGGCAGCCCGGGCCGAGTCGACGCAGATCAAGGATCCCGCCGGCGCTCCCCCCGGTCAAGGGCGCGTCATCCCGGTGGGATTCGCCCCACCGAGCACAGGGTGCGCATCGTGGTGCTGCCCGGGTCGGTGTAGCAGGAGGCCGACCAGCCGCTCTGCTGGATGAACGACTTGCGCCGCTCCGACAGGGACGTCCGGTAGGCGTTGGCGATGATCGGCTCGACGGTCGCGGCCGGTTCGCCGATCAGGATCTCGGAGGCCGCCGACAGGTCGTGGAAGAAGGTCGCCGAGGGGGCGGGCTCGGCGGAGGTCGCCTGCACGATCGGCTCGGCCCGGCAGGTCACGTCGAACTTGATCGGGCCGGCGAGGCGGATGTCGATGCTCGGGCCGGCCCGCTTGCCGACCTTGCCACCGATGGCCCCCGCGATCTGGCGGGCGAGGTCGTCGCAGGGATCGGCCCGGGCGGCCGATCCCAGGAGCGGCAGGCAGGCCAGGGCGGCGAGGAGGCGTGAGACGGTCAGGCTCGGCATGGCGGCACTCTACCCGCGGCGCGGCTCCTGTCGAGGGACCGGATCAGGCCCGCATCTGGGCGAAGCTCGCGAGCCAGGCCGGCGCGACCCGCATCCCCGCCGGCACCAGCGCGTCCGGCGGCGGCCGGCGCACGCAATCCTCCAGATAGGCCAGGGATTCCTCCAGCACCGTGCCGGTGAACGGCTTGGCGATCACCGCCGTCGCCCCCGCCATGTCGTCGCTGAGCGCCCGGGCGTTGGCGGTCATGAACGCGGCCGTGATGCCGCCGAGATCGCGCACGGCATGCGCCACGTCGATTCCCGACGAGCCGTCCCCGAGGCGCAGGTCGATGAGGACCAGCTCGGGCCGGGTCTCGTGGACCAGGGCGATGGCCTCGCCCGCGGTCATCGCCGTCCCCACGACGTTGTGGCCGGCCTCCTCCAGCATCATCTCGATCTGCATCAGGATGAGGGCTTCGTCCTCGACGACGAGGATCCGCAGCGGCTCGGTCACGGGGCCTCCAGACCGCCGGCCAGCTCGCGCGGCAGGCGTATGCTGACGATCGTGCCCGGATCATTGGTCATCCAGGCGATGCTGGCATTGAGCTGGCGGCAGAGCGTGCCGATCAGCCGCTTTCCGAAGGAGCGCTGCTCCATCGCCTGAACCGGCATGCCGACGCCGTCATCGGCGATCTTGATGGTGACATGCGTGCCGTCCGGCGCCACCGTCACGGAGAGCCGCCCCGGACGGTCGTCCGGGAAGGCGTGCTTGAGGGCGTTGGTGATCAACTCGTTCATCATCAACGCCACCGGCGGCGCCTTGGCGACCGGAACCTCCACGGTCTCCAGGTCCAGGTGCAGGCGGATCCGGTCGCGGCCGGAGCCGCGGACCAGGTCGTTGGCGAGGTCGCGGGCGAACTCGGCCACGTCGAAGCGCTCGACGTTGTTGGATTGGTAGAGCCGGCGATGGACCGTGCCGAGGGCCTCGACCCGGGTCAGCATCGCCTCCATGGCGGCGCGCGCCGCGGGATCGGTGATCGCCCGGGTCTGCATGGCCAGAAGCGCCGCGATCATCTGGAGGTTGTTCTTCACCCGGTGATCGACCTCGTGGACCAGCATGGTCTGGGTGGCCAGGGCGTCGGTCAGGTCCCGGGTGCGCTTGGCGACCTCGGCCTCGAAGCGGTCCTTCTCCTGCTGGATCTGCATATGCGCGTCGACGCGGTCGGTGACGTCGAGCTGCGAGGCGAAGAAGAACAGAACCGCGCCGGACTCGTCGGCGACCGGGCTGAGATAGAGCGCGTTCCAGAACGGCGTCCCGTCCTTGCGATAGTTCAGGATGTCGATCGCGATATCGGTGCGGGCCTCGACCGCCTCGCGGATCAGGGCGACGGCGCCGTGGTCGGTCTGCGCGCCCTGGAGAAACCGGCAATTGTGGCCGAGCACCTCGGACCGCGCGTAGCCGCTCATCCGCAGGAAGGCGTCGTTGACGTACACGATCGGGTTGTCGGGCAGGCGCGGATTGGTGATGATCATCGCCATCCGCGTGGCGCGCACCGCCGCGGCGAACGGATCGCCCTTGCCCGGCGTGGCGTCGAGCTGGTCCGTCTGATGCCAGGCGTCGGGTTGTTCCATCGTCCCTGCTCTTTCGTGCCCGGCGTTCGTCACCTCCGGCAATCGGCTTCGGCCTGCGCAGTCACAGGCGCTGCCTTAACGGACGATCCACGTGATGGGTTCAGGGCCGGGGCGCTTTGGCGCCGGATTGGGATAGACAGAACGCCGCACCGGGGCCGCGCGGGCGGGCGCGTCCGCGGCGCCGATCCGGGCCGGCCTCAGTGGAAGTCCCGGCTCGGATACACCCGCCGGTCCGGGGGCGCGCCGAAATCCGTGGTCTCGGGCGGCAGCTTCATCCCGGCCGCGCGCAGGTCGCGCAGGGATTCGGTGAGATCGCGGAACCCCTCGGCCACGAGATGGACCACCCCCTCGGCCCGCTGCACCCGGCCGCGCACGGCGAGGAACCGGGCCTGCATGGCGGCCCGGCGGTTGGCCTCGAACACAGCCTTCCAGACGATCACGTTGGCGATGCCGGTCTCGTCCTCCAGGGTCAGGAACACCACGCCCTTGGCGGTGCCCGGCCGCTGGCGGATCAGCACCAGGCCCGCCACCGTGACCCGGGCGCCCTGGGGCAGGGCCGGGTCGCAATGGGCCCGGGCCGGGATCGCGCCGATCCGGGCGAGGCGCCCCCGGAAGAACGCGACCGGGTGCCCCTGCAGCGACAGGCCGGTGGCGGCGTAATCCTCGGCCACCGCCTCGGCGAGCGGCAGCGACGGCAGCTCCACCGCCGGCTCGTGCCGGAACAGGCCGTCATCGGCGTGCCAGGCGAAGAGCGGCAGGGGCGCCTCCAGCAGGTGGCCGCGGCGCTCGGCGCCGTCCGCCTTGCCGGTGTCGGCCCGGGCGGCCTTGCGGGCCGAGGTCCCCTCCAGGGTGCGGACCATCCACAGGGCGGCGCGCCGGTCGAGGCCGAGCGACCGGAACGCGTCGGCCTCGGCGAGCCGCTCCAGGGCGTTGCGCGGCAGGGCGAGGGCCGCCTGCAGGCCCTCGATGCTGGCATAGCCGTTGGCCCGCAGCCGCACGAGCCGGTGCATGGCGGCCTCGGGCAGGCCGCTCACCTGCCGCAGGCCGAGGCGCACCGCGTGCCGCTTCGGGTCCGCGGCCGGCTCCAGGGTGCAGTCCCAGGCGCTAGCATTGACGCAGACGCCCCGGACCTCGACCCCGTGGGCGCGGGCGTCGCGCACCAGCTGGGCCGGCCGGTAGAAGCCCATCGGCTGGGCGTTGAGGATCGCCGCCAGGAAGACGTCCGGGTGCCGGCACTTCATCCAGGCGGAGGCGTAGACGAGCAGCGCGAAGCTCGCCGCGTGGCTCTCCGGGAAACCGTAGGTGGAGAACCCCTTGATCTGCGCGAAGCAGCGCTCGGCGAAGGTCCGCTCGTACCCGCGCCGGACCATCCCGCCGACGAACTTTTCCGCGAAGCCGCCGATCGAGCCGACATGGCGGAAGGTCGCCATCGCCCGGCGCAAGCCATCGGCTTCCGCCGGGGTGAAGCCCGCCGCCGTGATGGCGATCTGCATGGCGTGTTCCTGGAACAGCGGCACCCCGTAGGTCTTCTTCAGGACCTCCTTCAGTTCGTCGGCATCGCCGTGGGCGGGATCGGGCGAGGGATAGACCACCGGCTCCTGTCCCGACCGCCGCCGCAGGTAGGGATGGACCATGTCGCCCTGGATCGGGCCGGGGCGCACGATCGCCACCTGGACCACGAGGTCGTAGAACTCTTGCGGCTTGAGGCGCGGCAGCATCGACATCTGCGCCCGGCTCTCGACCTGGAACACGCCGACGGAATCGGCCCGCGCCAGCATCGCGTAGGTCTCGGGGTCCTCTTGGGGCAGGTCGGCCAGCGTCTCGTAGACGGTGCCGTGGTCCGTCTCCAGAAAATCGAGGCCGCGCTTGAGGCAGGTCAGCATGCCGAGCGCCAGAACGTCGACCTTCATCAGCCCGATCGCGTCGATGTCGTCCTTGTCCCACTCGATGAAGGTGCGCTCCGCCATGGCGCCGTTGCCCACCGGCACGGTCTCGTCGAGGCGCCCGCGGGTCAGGATGAAGCCGCCGACATGCTGGGACAGGTGGCGGGGGAAGCCGATCAACTGGTGGGCGAGGTCGAGCGCCTGCCGGAGCGCGGGGTTGTCGGGGTCGAGGCCGGCCTCGCGCACGTGCCGGTCGGGGACGTCCTTGCCCCAGGCCCCCCAGACCGTGTCGGCGATCGCCGCGGTCACGTCCTCGGTGAGGCCCAGGACCTTGCCGACCTCGCGGATCGCCATGCGCGGGCGGTAGTGGATCACCGTGGCGCAGAGGGCGGCGCGCTCCCGCCCGTAGCGCGCGTAGAGGTGCTGGATCACCTCCTCCCGGCGCGCGTGCTCGAAATCGACGTCGATGTCGGGGGGCTCGCCCCGGTTCTCGGAGATGAACCGGGCGAAGAGCAGCCGGTGCTTGGACGGATCGACCGCGGTGATGCCGAGGCAGAAGCACACGGCGGAGTTGGCCGCCGAGCCGCGGCCCTGGCAGAGGATGCCCTTGCCGCGGGCGAACTCGACCACGTCGAACAGGGTCAGGAAGTAGCGGGCGTAGTCCATCTGGGCGATGAGCCGCAGCTCCTCCCGGAGCGTCGCCTCGACGGCGGCCGGGATGGCGCCGGAATAGCGCCAGCGCGCCCGCTCCCAGGTCTTCGCCTCCAGGTATTCCTGCGGCGTATGCCCGGGGGGCACCGGCTCCTCGGGATATTCGTAGCGGAGCTGCGACAGGCGGAAGTCGCAGGCCTCGGCGATCTCGAGGGTGCGGGCGAGCGCCTCCGGATGGTCGGCGAACAGCCGGGCCATCTCGGCGGGGGGCTTGAGGTGGCGCTCGGCATTGGCCTCCAGGCTGTAGCCGGCCTCCCCGATCCGGCAGCCCTCGCGGATGCAGGTGACCACGTCCTGGAGCGGGCGCCGTTCGGGATGGTGGTAGAGCGCGTCCGAGACCGCGACCATCGGGGCGCCCGCGACCGCGCCCAGCTCGGCCAGCAGCCCGAGGCGCCGCCGCTCGTCGCCGCGCCGGGCGTGGCTCGCCCCGAGCCAGGTCCGGCCCGGTGCGGCGGCAGCCAGCGCCTCCAGCCGCGCCCGGAACCCGTCCGGCTGGCGCCGTGCCGGCGGCATGGCGATGAACATCTGGCCTTCGGCGGCCTCCAGCATCTCGGCGAAGCCGAACCGGCACTCTCCCTTGCGGACGCGGCGGTTGCCCAGGGTGAGCAGCCGGCACAGGCGGCCCCAGGCGGCCCGGTCCATCGGGTAGGCGACGGCCTCGAAGCCCTCCTCGGTGACGAGGCGCACCCCCGGCAGGATCCGGATCGCGGTGCCCTCCGCCGCGAGCGCCCGCGCCGCCGCATGCGCCCGCACCACCCCCGCGACGGTGTTGCGGTCGGCGATGCCGATCGCCGCCAAACCGTAAGCCGCCCCCCGGACCACGTAGTCCTGCGGGTGCGAGGCGCCGTGCAGGAACGAGAAGTTCGTGGTGACGGCGAGTTCGGCGTACCGGATCCCGGAGCCGCTCACGCGAACAGCCCGTGGACGTACCACGCGGCCGGACGGTCCGGCGCGTGCGGCCCGTCGCGGTAGAGCCAGAGCCGGTGACCGGCCTCGCACTCGACGCGGTAATAGTCGCGGTCCGCGCCGGGGGCGCGCCACCATTCGGCGGCGATCCGCTCCGGCCCCTCGGCATGGGTGACGCGATGGACCTGCGCCCGCCAGCGGAAGCGCCGGGGCGGCCCCTCCGGCACGGTCGAGAGCACGTCGCCCACGGCCTCGCCCCGGGGGAACAGCACCAGGGGCCGGGGCGGGAGGTGGTCGGGCCAGGGGCTGAGAGCGACGCGGATTTGCGTCACCGATACGGTCCCATCGGCGGCGGCTGGGGCGCGGGCTACTGGATTCACAGATCGGGTTGAGTGCCTCCAGCCGGACGACAGGCCCGTTCCAGAGATGACGGGCGCATCTCCCTCCCCTGCAGAGGGGGGCGGGAGACGCGCCCGGGTCCGGGAGCAGCCCAGAGCCGTCGGCGATGCGTGCCCCGCGTCGGCCATCCCGTCACGGGCGCGCTCGGCCCGCTCGGGCACGTGGCCCGCCCGCGGCTCCAGGCGCAGGAGCGCCCGCCCGAGCCGCTGCGCCAGGGCGTCGGCCAGGAACCCGACCCCGTCGCCCGCGGTCGCGGCGCCGAGATCCGTCTGCCGGGCCGGCATGGCGCCGGTCACCGTGACGGCGAGCGCCACCGTCTCGAAGCCGAAGCCGGCATCGAGGCCGGCCCCCAGCCGGTCGAGGCGCAGGGCGACCAGGGCGGCGACCCGCGCAGGGTCGCGCTCGGGGCGCGCCAGGCCGAGATCGAGGGCGCGGACCGCGCCGTCGACCCGATGCAGGGCGAGGCGCAGGGAACAGGCGCCGAGCCCGTCCCGCTCCAGCCGGGGGGCGATCTCCCCCATCAGGTCCCGGGCGGTCCGGACGAGGTCCGATTGCCGGCCGATCGGGTCGAGAAAGCCGCGGGCGGCGGCATAGGCGGCCGCCTCCGTCAGGGGCGCCAGCGGCTCGGGGCGGCGCCCCAGGGCCTGGTCGAGGCGCAGCAGCAGGGCCTCGCCGAAACGGCGCGCCAGCGGCCCCCGGGGCAGGACGTCGAGTTCGCCGATCCGGCGCAGGCCGAGGCGCTGCAGGCCCGAGACCGTGCCGGGATCGAGGCGCAGGGCCTCCACGGGCAGCCCCCGCAGGGCCGGGGCGGCCCCGCCCGGCGGCACGACGATCCGGTCGCCGCCGCCATGGCCGGCCAGGGCGAAGGCGGCACCGGGGGTGTCGGCCAGCGCGATCCGCGCCGGGATCCTTCCCCGCGCGAGCCGGGCCGCCAGATCCGCGACGAGGTTCGCCTCGCCGCCCCGCAGGTGGCTCGCCCCGGCGACGTCGATGTAGAGCCCGTCCGCCGCCTCGGCCGGCCCGAACGGCGCCACCACGGGCGCGTAGCCCCCCGCCCAGCGGCAGAGCCGCAGCAGGGCCTCCCGGTCGGCGGCCGGATCGGCGGGATGGACCCGGAGCGGCACCCCGATCCGCGCCCGGACCCGGCCGAGGGGCTCGCCGGGCCTCAGGCCCAGGGCCCGGGCCGCCGGGTCGAGGGCCACGAGCCGCAGGCCGCCGGAGCCCTCGGCCGCCACCGCGAGGGGGCCGCCCTCAGGCGCGAGCCCGGCCCGGATCAGCCGCGTCACCGGCCAGTGGCTCAGGCAGATGCAGACGATGCGCGGCATGGTCCCACTCCAGAAGCCAGTCGCCGCCCCGCCCGTTGCGGCAGCGTTCGAGCCGCGCCCGCCAGCGCGGCCTGTCGAGGGTGCCGAACCGGTCCCGGGCCGCCGGGGCCGCGGCGATCCGCCAGCGGGTGGCGGCCCCGTTGGGCAGCCCGGCCTCCGCCGGCCGCAGGACCAGCAGGAGCGGCGGCGGGGACCCCGACGCGGCCGCCTCGGCGGCGAGCTGCAGGCGCCGGCCCGGCTTCAGGGGCATCCCGTCCCGCAGGAGGCCGATCAGGGCCGCGAGGGCGCGGGCGTGCAGGGCCGCCTCCAGGGCGCGGAACACCTCCGCGTCGCTGCCGGCCTCCAGGAGCAGCAGCCGGCCGGGGTCGAGGCCGAGGCCGGAGAGGCCGTGGCCGTAGGGCAGGGGCTCTCCGGGCGCGGCGGCGATCAGCGCCTCTCCGGGCCGCGCGGCGAGGTGGCGGGCGCAGAGCGCCAGGGCGAAGCCGAGGGCCGCGATCCCGTCCGCGGGCCCGGCCGGCGCGATCTCGTGGGGCGGCCCGAGGACCAGGCCGCCGTCGGGCAGGTGTGCGTCGAGGGCGGGCAGGCCCAGGGGCAGGACCGGGCGCGGCACCCGGCCGTCGACCGGCGGCGCCAGGCGCGCCCGCAGGGCCGCCAGCCGCGCCCGGGGATCGCCGCGCGGGGTCTCCCGCCCGGTCTCGTCCGCAGGGTTCAGCCCCATCTCCATCGGCTCCAATCATGCCGGACGATAGGAACATAACAGGAACATGCACAAACGATTTCCGTGACGTGCCGGAATCCCGCGTCGGCGCAGCGGCTTGGCCTGTGGATGACTGTGGATGCGTGTGGACCCGGCCGCCGCCGCAGGCGCGAACGGCCACGGTTGACCCCAACCGTGGCGCGAGATCACAGTCGGGCGCCGCGCGCCTGACGCGGCCGAAACGGACCGCGCATGCGCCCAGCCCTCGCCCTGACGATCCTGCTCGCCCTGTCGGGGGCGGCGCTGGCCCAGCAGCCGGCGGAACCGGGGGGCGCAGCCCCGGACCCAGCCACACCGAACCCGGCCGCCCGGAGCCCGTCAGCGAACCCGTCGGCCCCGGCGCGACCGCGCCCGGCCCGGGCGCGGCCCCCGCAGGTGCCGGGCCAGCCGATCATGGTCTACGACGCCCGGATCGAGGCCGGGGACCTGCGCCTCTCGGGCTCGGTGCGCAAGCCGGGCGCCATCGTGGTGCTGGACGACGACATCTCGGTCCAGGCCGACCGGCGCGGGCGGTTCACCTTCCGGCTCCCCTATCGGCCCGCGACCTGCGTGGTGACGCTCAAGTCCGATCCGGACGAGCGCGAGGCGGTGGTGGCGAACTGCGCCCCCGAGGGACCGCCGGGACCGCCCGGCCCCCAGGGCGCCGCGGGCCCTCCCGGCGAGACCGGTGCCAAGGGCGAGGCGGGGGACAGGGGTGAGACCGGCCCGCAGGGGGCTGTCGGCCCCCAGGGTCCTGTCGGCCCCAACGGTCTTGTCGGCCCCAACGGTCCGGTCGGCCCCCAGGGCGCGCCGGGTCCGAAGGGCGATCAGGGCGCCCCAGGCCTCCAGGGCCCGCCGGGTCCCGGCGGTCAGGCGGGATCACCGGGGGGAACGGGGCCCCGGGGCGAGGCCGGCCCCGCCCTGCGGCCGGTGCGCAAGTCCGACTGCGCGGCCGGCTGCACCGTCACCTGCGAGGCCGGGGAGACGCTGGTCACCGCCCACTGCCTCAAGGGCGGCGCCCCGGTCTATGACGGGGAGGGCGCCGGCTGCCCGGCAGAGGCCGCGGGCATCGTCGGGTTCTGCGCGCGGCCGTGAGGCCGGCGCCTCAGCCACCGGCGGCGCGCAGCCAGTCGCGCAGCCCGGCGGCGGCGGCCCGGCCGCCCGCGAAGGCGCCCTGGAGCAGATAGCCGCCGGTCGGGGCCTCCCAGTCGAGCATCTCCCCGGCCAGGAACAGGCCGGGATGGGCGCGCAGCATCGACCGCCCGTCGAGGGCGTAGAGCCGGACCCCGCCCGCCGTCGAGATCGCCCGCGCGATCGGCGCGGAGCCGGTGAGGGTGAGCGGCGCGGCCTTGATCAGCCCGGCGAGCGCCTCGGGCTCCGCGGGGAGCGCCGCCCCGGCGGCCTCGCGCAGCAGGCCCGCCGCCACGGGCGCGAGCCCCGCGGCCTTGCGCAGCCGGGTCGCGGCCGAATCCCCCGGCCGGGCGCCGGCGAGGCGGCGGGCGAGGGCTTCCCGGGTCAGGTCGGGGCGCAGATCCACGAGCAGCCGGGCGTGGCCCCGCGCCGCCACCGCCTCGCGCAGGAGCCGCGACAGGGCGTAGACCGCCCCGCCCTCGATCCCGGCGGCAGTGATCACCGCCTCGCCCCGGACGGTTTTGCCGTCGCAGGCGAGCGCCACCCGCTTGAGCGGCGCCCCGGCGAAGCGCGACCGGAACAGGTCGGACCACGCCACAGTGAAACCGGCATTGGCCGGGCGCAGGGGCGCCACCGCCACACCGAGCCCTTCCAGCAGCGGCACCCAGCGCCCGTCCGAGCCGAGCCGCGGCCAGCTCGCCCCGCCGAGGGCCAGGAGGGCGGCCCGGGGGCGGACCACGAGGGGGCCGTCCGGGGTCTCGAAATAGAGCTCCCGGTGCGGCGCGCCCGACCCGGGGTCGGGCGCGCCGCGTCCGGCGGACGACCGCCGCCCCGCAGTCGCGGGGGCGGATTGCGATCCGCGGGACGCATCGCGATCCGAGGCCGCCCCCTCGGCGATCGCCGCGAGCCGGTGGCGGGTGCGGATCCGGACCCCGAGCCGGTCGAGCCGCGCCAGCCAGGCCCGCAGCAGGGGCGAGGCCTTGAAGCTCTGCGGAAAGACCCGCCCGCTCGACCCGACGAAGGTCGGCTCGCCGAGTTCCGCGCACCAGTCCCGCAGGGCCTCCGGGGGGAAGGCCGCGATGGCGGCGTCCAGGTGGCCGGCCGGGTGGTAGCGGGACAGGAACGCCCCCCGGGGCTCGCTGTGGGTGAGGTTGAGGCCGCCGCGCCCGGCGATCAGCAGCTTGCGGCCCACCGACGGCATCCGGTCGTACACCGTGACCGCATGGCCGGCCTGCGCCAGCACCTCGGCCGCGGCCAGCCCGGCCGGTCCGCCGCCCACGATGGCCACCTCTCTGGCGATGTCATTGATGTCGTCCGGCATCCGCCTGGAGAGGGGCAGGCGGCGCGGGCCTGTCAAGACGTGGCGGAGGCCGGCCGCCCTTCAGGGGCCGGACCGTCTGGCCGGGGTGGCCGTGCGGGCCTGTCCCGATCTCCAGCGCATCGTCCCGGATATCAGGACCACGACGATGCGCCAGGCCTTTGGTTGTGCATCATCTTTGTCCGAAAGCCGGAGACCACCTTTCGGGATGATACTCCAAAACAAGTCCGCCCGTGTCGGCCAGTGAACCCGCAGTATCATCCTGTCGTTTTCGACGGGGGTTTCCGTTCAACGCCCTAGCCGCCCAAACGCGTATGGACTGGCCACGTGGATCGCAGCGATGGTCAGCGCGTCGGTCGCCCACGCGGCCCGGTAGATGCGGTCGGCCATCGTCACATATGCGCCGGCCGTCGCGTGGGGCAGATCGGGGCCGCACCGGGCCGACACGACCCGGCCGATCCGGATCCGATGCCGGATGCAGCCCTTCGCTCCGGCTCCTGCCGCGCCCGGACACCCGGATCGTACCGGCACGCCATTCACCCCGTCTCACGCACGATGCAGGTGACCGCAGGCCGCGCAGGATCCGGCGCGGCGCGTCGTTAGAACCACATCTCCCGCGCAACCGTGACGCTGCGACCTCGTTCCCGTCCAGCCGGCCGGTCCGGCGCGGACCAGAAAGAGGCTTCCGACCCGTGGCGCTCTCCACCACCGTCCCCGCGACCGAAGCGGACGCCCCCCCGTCCACGCCGGCCCCCTCCGCCGCGCAAGCCTGCCTCAGCCCGCTCGAGATCCGGGCGATCGTCTACGGCCTCATGACCGCGATGCTGCTCGCGGCCCTCGACCAGACCATCGTGGCCACCGCGATGCCGACCATCGGGCTCGACCTCGGCGACGCCGCGAACCTCCCCTGGATCGTCACCGCCTACCTGCTGGCCTCCACGGCGGTGACCCCGCTCTACGGCAAGCTCTCCGACATCCACGGCCGGCGGATCATGCTGCTGATCGCCATCGCGACCTTCGTGCTCGGGTCGCTGGCCTGCGCGCTCGCGCCGACGATGGTGACGCTGGCGCTGGCAAGGGGCCTCCAGGGCATCGGCGGCGGCGGGCTGATCGCGCTGGCGCAGACCATCCTGGCCGACATCATGTCGCCCAAGGAGCGGGCGCGCTATCAGGTGGTGATCGCCGGCGTGTTCGTGGCGGCCTCGGTGGCCGGGCCGCTGCTCGGGGGCTTCTTCGCCGAGCACCTGCATTGGTCGCTGATCTTCTGGATCAACCTGCCGATCGGCTGCCTCGCCTTCGCGCTGACCAACGCCAACCTGAAGCGCCTGCCGCGCCACGACCGCCGGCACCGGCTGGACTGGCCCGGGGCCGCCCTGATGGTCTCCGGCTCCATCGCCCTGCTGCTGGCCCTGAGCTGGGGCGGCGTGCGCTACCCGTGGAGCTCCGCGCCGGTCCTCGGCCTCCTCGCCCTGGCGCTCGTGCTCGGCGGCGGCTTCGCGGCGCGGCTCGCCACCGCGGCCGAGCCCCTGATCCCCACCGAGGTGCTGCGGAACCAGGTGGTCTACAGCGCGACGCTGGCCGCCTGCTTCGCCATGGGCACCTTCATCGGGCTCACCATCTACGTGCCGATCTTCCTCGAAGGGGTGATCGGCCTCTCGGCGAGCGAATCCGGCCTGGCCCTGGTGCCGCTGATGGTCGGCACCGTCACGGGCGCCACGCTGTCGGGCCGGTCGATGATCCACTTCCGGCACTACAAGCGCGTGCCGCTCGCCATGATGAGCCTCAGCATCGCCTGCTGCGCCGTCATCGCGTGGCAGGGGCGGGCGCTGCCCTTCTGGCTGATGGAGCTGCTGTTCGCGCTGCTCTCCATGGGGATCGGGACGATCCTGCCGCTCTCCACCATCGCGATCCAGAACGCGGTGACGCGCCACCAGCTCGGCATCGCCACGGCGGCGATGAATTTTTTTCGGTCCCTCGGAGGAGCCCTGATCGTGGCCGCCTTCGGCACGATCGTGCTCGGCAGCGTCGCGGGTGCGTCCGGGGGCCACGACGTGGAGAGCCTGATCCGCGGCGCCGACCCGGCCCGCCTCGCCCTGACGTTCCGGTTCGTGTTCGTGGCCGCCTGCCTCGGCCTCATGGCGGCCTTCGCGTTCCTGGCGCTGATGGAGGAGCGGCCGCTCGGCGGGCGCACGTCGCCGACGCTGGGCGGCGGCCCCGCCGCGGACGGCCCCGCGTGAGAGCCGGGTTTCGGCTCGGCTGATCCCGGCGGCGGCCGGCTCGGTGGGGCTGACGCTGTCCGGGGATGCGTAGGGCGCCGCCTGCCCGCCCGCCCGCCTGCCCTTGATTCGCCCGGATCACCGCTTACCTCGGCCCCATCGGCTGCGGGCCCCTCTGGCGGGCGCTTCTCAGCGTCCGTGATGTCGGAGCCGATGCTTTCCATTCGGAATCAGCATCAGGTCCCGCGCATGATGGACGTCCTCACCGTCGTATGGCTCGGCAAGCCGTTGTGGATGTGGCTCGGCTTCCACGTCCTGATCGCCTGCCTGCTCGCCTTCGACCTCGGCCTCCTGCACCGGGACAAGGAGCACGAGATCGGCGTCCGGGAGAGCCTCCTGCTCACCGGCTTCTACCTCGCCCTGGGCCTCGCCTTCGGCGGCTGGGTCTGGTGGTATCTCGGCTCCCAGGCGGGGGAGGAATACGTCACCGGCCTCGTGGTCGAGAAGTCGCTGTCGATGGACAACGTCTTCGTCATCGCCATGATCCTCACGGCTCTCGGCGTGCCGCGCGCCGCCCAGCACCGGGTCCTGCTCTGGGGTATCCTGGCCGCCGTGCTGCTGCGCGGCCTGATGATCGGGCTCGGCGCCGCCCTGGTGCATCAGGTGCACTGGGTGCTCTCGCTGTTCGCCGCCTTCCTGATCTATGCCGGGCTGAAGATCCTGCTCTCGGGCGATGAACAGGCGGGCGACTTCCAGAACAGCGCCGTCGTGCGCTGGTTCAAGACGACCTTCCGGGTCACGCCCGACCTGCACGGCCAGCGCTTCGCGGTGCGCAGGACCGACCCGAAGACCGGCCGCAAGGCCCTGTGGTTCACGCCGCTGGCGCTCGCCCTGGTGCTGGTCAACGGCGCCGACGTGATCTTCGCCGTCGACAGCGTGCCGGCGATCTTCGCGATCACCACCGACACCTTCGTGGTCTACACCTCCAACATCTTCGCGATCCTGGGCCTGCGCGCCCTCTACTTCGCGCTGGCCGCGATGGTCGACCGGTTCGCCTATCTCAAGACCGCGCTCGCCTTCATCCTGATCTTCATCGGCGCCAAGATCGTGGTCGCCGACACGTTCGGCCTCGTGGCAATCCCGCCGTGGGTCTCCCTGGTGGTGACGCTGACGCTGCTGGCGGCGGGCGTCGCCTACAGCCTGTGGCGGACCCGGACCGACACGCCGGCTCCGGGGGTCCAGGGCGAACCCGGACATCCCCACGCGGCGCGGGCCCACCGCGCCTGAGCGGACGTCAGCTCCGGGCCGGCAGGGCCGCGCTCAGGTCGCGCAGGGTGGTGATGGTCGAGGCATCGGCCACGCCGTCGACCCGCGCCTGCCGGAAGTGGCGCTGGAACGCCGTGACGACCGCGTGCGTGCGCGCGTCGAACACCCCGGAAACCGGCAGATCGTAGCCGTAGAGGGCGAACATCGCCTGCAGCGCCTCCACGGGCTGGCCGGCATCGCCCTGGGCGAAGAACCGCCCGTCAAGGAGGCTGGCCGGCGGCACGAAATGGCCGATCCCCGCCGCCGCGAGGCGGTCCCACGGAAACGTCTCGCCGGGATCCTCCTTGCGCGCGGGGGCGATGTCGGAATGGGCGAGCACCCGCTCCGGCGGGATCGGCCAGCGGCCGAGGATGTCCCGGGCCAGCGCGATCACCGCGGCGACCTGCGCCTCGGGGTAGGGCGGCAGCCCGCCGGCATGGCCCGAATGGACGATCTCGATCCCGATCGAGCGGGAATTGACGTCGGTCTCGCCCTTCCAGGCGCCGGCGCCCGCGTGCCAGGCCCGGCGCGCCTCCGGCACCATCTGGACGAGGCCGCCATCCTCGAACACGAGGTAGTGGGCCGAGACCTCGCTGAGCGGGTCGCGCAGCCGCGCCAGGGCGGCTGCGCCGCTGTCCATGCCGGTATAGTGCAGGACCAGCGTGTCGAGGCGCCCGCCCCGGCGCGCGCCGTGGTTCGGCGAGGGGGCGACCCGGCGGGCGAGGGGGCTGTCCGGGGTGAGGCTCACCGCACCCCGCGCTCCTGCGCGATCCGGTCATACGCGGCGTTGATGGCGGCCAGCCGCCGGGTGGCGATCGCCACCGCCTCGGCGGGCAGGCCCCGGGCCAGCGCCCGGTCGGGATGGTGCGCGGCGACCAGCGCCCGGTGGCGGGCCTTCAGGGCCGCCTCGTCGGCGTCCCTGTCGAGCCCGAGGACGGCGTAGGGATCGTCCGGCAGCCGCACGTGCCGGGCGGCGATCCGCTGGAACGCGGCCTCGTCGAAGCCGAAGATGCCCGAGACGGCGCGCAGGTAGCGCTCCTCCGCCTCGTGGAGCGCCCCGTCGGCGCCGGCGATCTGGAACAGGCCGTCGAGCACGTCCTCGAGCAGGGCCGGCTCGTCGCCGAAGGTCGTGGCGAGCTGGCGCGCGTAGGCCTCGAAGCCGTTCGTGGTCTTCTTGGCGAGATCGAACAGGCGCTCGACCCCCGGCCGCGCCGCCGCGTCCACCCGCACGACCCGGCCGAAGGCCTCGACCTCGGAGGGCAGCACCACGCCGTCGGACTTGGCCATCTTGGCGGCCAGCGCCACCAGGCCGGTGGTGAACACCACGTCCCGGGGCGTCCGGCCGAAGGGCGCGCCGACCCGGTCGAGCAGGAAATGGCCGGCGACGCCGCCGATCAGGGCCCCGAGGGGACCGCCGATCGCGAGGCCGAGGCCGGCGCCTCCGATCTTGCCCCAGACGCCCTGGGACTCGGCCGCCGCATTCATGGCCAGACCGGTTCCGGGGCGGTTCGTGGACTGGGTGCGATCATCGCGAGGGGCTTTGCGTCCGGCACCGGGACGCCCCGGCCGAGGGCCGGGATAGCCGCTCCTCAAGCCCCGCGGAAGGGCCGGGACGCGCCCGGCCCGCCCCCGTCTCAGCGGCAGTAGACGTTGCCGTAGGCGTCCCGGTAGGTGCCGTAGGGGCAGGCCGGCGCGGTCGAGGCGCCCACGATGGCGCCGCCGGCGCCGCCGATCGCCGCACCGGCGAGGGCACCGCCCGCGCGGCCCGTGGCGGCCGCGCCGATCGCCGCGCCGGTGAGCGCACCGAGGCCGGCGCCGCCGAGCGCCCGGTCCTCGGGGGTGTTGCAGGCGCCGAGCGAGAGGGCGGCGATGGTGGCGAGGGCGGCGGCAGTCAGCTTCTTCATGGTCCCCAGAACTCCCTTGGCATCCGGTCCGGCCCTTGGCCGTGATCGTGGCGGATCGCGCCGAGCGTAGCAGGAATGCTAATGGCGCGCCTACGGCTAAGGTTCCATCGGCCCGGGACCGGAGTTGCGCCCGGTTCCCGTCTCGCCCTATGCCTCGCCCCCGAGGGGCGCCCCGGCCGGGGTGCAGCCGGTCTTGTCCGAGGGTGCCATGCCGACAGCCACCACGATCGTCCGCCGGGCCGCGGTGCGCCCCGACCGCGTCGCCGACACGGTGAGCCTCGACCACGCGGGCCGGGCCGCGCTTCCGGGAACCCTGGTCGCCGAGGGGGGCCTCGGCTTCGCGGTGGCGCTAACCAAGGCCGCGACCCTCGATGACGGCGACGCGCTGCGCCTCGACGACGGCCGGCTCGTGGCGGTGCGGGCCGCCGCGGAGGATCTGTTCGCGGTGCGCGCCGAGAACCCGGCCCGGCTGATGCGCCTGGCCTGGCAGCTCGGCAGCAGCCACGTCCCCGCCGAGATCGCCGCGGAGGCGCTCTACATCCCGGCCAGTGCCGCCACGGCCGAGCTGGTGCGCAGCCAGGGCTGCCTCGCGAGCCCGGTCTCGCGGGCCTTCCGACCCGAGCCCGCGGCCCACGACCACAGCACCTGCGGCCACGATCACGGGCACGACCACCACGGTCCCGCGCACGATCACGATCATGGGACTGCCCACACGCACGGCCACGATCACGCCGGAGGCCATGCGCATGACCACGGGCATGCGCATCCCGAACAGGGCCATGTGCACGGCCCGGGCTGCGGCCACGACCATTAGAGCCGGCCCTCCCCCGGCCCCCTCAGGAAGCGCTGACGCCGGCAGATTCCAGGAAGCGCGGGCCGGTCGACAGTCCGCGGGCTCGGGCCCGCTGGCCCTGACCGGGATCGCACGAGGCGCAAGAACGGCGCCCGGGAGGCGCGACCGGAGCGGATGACGCTTCGGCGCGCGGCGGCGGCGCGAATCTGGCGGCCCGAAACGGCACCCGATCGATCCGATCGGGTGCCGTTGTCTTTTCAGGCCCCTCACCGCGACGGGCCGTCGCCCGCGCCGTATAAGTCTCGACATTCAAACTAAAAAACCGACTCACCATAGGTCTGCCGCCGATCTCGACGGGAATTCCACTTTCAGGCAGGCGATTCTTTCTCAAAATTTTGCATCAATCCGATGATTATTAGCCAATAGACTTCGATTTCGACTGTTGCTGGCCTGGTACAGAGCGCTCCAACCGGATCGTTTACCGCGGACGACACATCCTGTCCTTGGAACAATCCGGCATGCGCAAGATCCTCACCTCCATGGCTGCCCTCGCGGCGCTGACGGCGACCGCCTCGGCCGCCGATCTGCCCCGCCGCGCCCTTCAGCCGGTGCCGGCTCCGCTGCCGGTCTTCACCTGGACGGGCGCCTATTTCGGCCTCAACGCCGGTTACATCACCACGACCCAGGACACCGCGGACACCGCGGGTACCCTGGTCAGCCGCAGGGCGATTTTCCCGAGTTCCTACACGAGCACGATCCCGCTCCCGCGGGACGGCTTCACGGGCGGCGGGCAGGTCGGCTACACTTGTCAGCTCACGCCGGGCTCCGGTTTCGTCGTCGGCGTCGAAGCCGATGCCGCCTACACCGATCTGAAGCGCACCCGGAGCTTCCAGAGCAAGGTCATCGGCAACAACACCTAACAGCCAGTCCGGCGACGACCTCGGGACCGTGCGCGGCCGCCTCGGCTATGCCCTCGACCGGACCCTGTTCTACGCGACCGGCGGCTTCGCCTATGCCAATCAGACCTACCGCGGCAGCCTGTTCCAGCTCGCGGGGCTGCCGCCGGTCTTCTTCGGCACCCGTTCGCGCACCGAGACCGGCTACGCGGTCGGCGGCGGCGTCGAGTACGCCCTCCCCACCGACGCGTTCCTGAACGTCGTCCACTCCAACGCGGTGACGGTGAAGGCCGAGGCGCTCTACTACGACCTCGGCAGCCGGACGGTCCCGCTTCTGCCGGTCATCGGGAACTTCGGCACCTTCGCCACGCGGTTCCGGACCGAGGGCGTGCTCGGGCGCGTCGGTCTGAACTACAAGTTCGGCTCTTACTGAGACCCGGCCGCCAGCCACCCCACCGCACCCTCCGGCACGGCGGGGACTCGTCCGGTCATGGCGGATCTGCGGGCCGCCCCGGCCCCGCCGCACTATCCCTCGACCTGAGCATCCCCGGCCCGATCAGACCTGGCCGCTTGCGCCGGGGAGCGTCCCGGGCGTCCCTCCTGGGAGGTCTCGCATCGTAGGGGGCGCCCCCGGGCGTCCGCGATGGCCGCCTCGACCAAGTCCCACGGATCCCGATCATGATCGGGATCCGCGAGGTTCGGCGGATGGCCGCCGTCGCGCGGGCGGAGTGCGATGAGTCGGGCTCATCGCGGTCCGGCATCAGGCGTGAACCGCGTGCTCCAGCTGCGCCTTCGACATCCGCGACCGGCCGGGAACGTTCTGTGCCCGGGCCTTGCGCATCAGCTCGGCCTTCGTGGTCCCCGCCTCGCGCGCCGTCGTGCCGCTTGCCTTGTCGCCCGCCTTGCCGGTCTTGCGCGCCGCGGCGGCTTTCGCGGCCGCGGCCTTGGGCTGCTTCGAGAACTGCTTGCCCCTGGCGGTATCGGCCCGCTTCTTGGCCGTGCTGGCGTCGTAATCCGCGTCGCTCAGGGTCTCGCGGGCCTTCTTGGACAGGTAGCGCTCGCCGGTCTTGCCGCTCGCCTTGCCCGACTTCGTACCCCACTCCTCGTCGGTCCATTGCTTGAGGTGGTTGTCGTCCGCCTTCTTGCCCGCGTAGCCGCCGCCTTCCTTCTTGTATTCGGCCGTCGCCATCTGCGCCTTGCGCGCCGACCATTGACCGGGCTTGCCGCCCTTCTCCGACTTCGTGACATCCTTCTTGACCTTCTCCCACAGTTTGGGATCGGTTTTCTTGGCGGTTCCCGACATCGTCGTGTCTCCGAACAAAGATTTGGCAGACAACACCAAGCCCCCGGCTCCGTTCCGGCGGCGCGGCGCGCGGACCTGACGCGCCCCGATTTATCCCCGGCTATGTCGGCCGGCCCGGCGGGTCGGGGCCCGTCGACGGGCCTCGCGCCCGACCGGCGCCGGGAGCCGATTCCGCGCTGTAGAGCCGCTCGGGACGTCCAATCGCTTGTTTCCGGACGATTACGGCCAAGGTCAGCCGCTATTCAGGCGCGGTGACCGATCTGCCTCGCCCTCGCGCCGGGCTGGCCCGGCGCGAGCCCGAACAGAAGGTCTGATCATGATGCACGTGAAGATGCTCGCGGCCGCCGCGGCCGTCATCGGCGGCCTCGGCCTCGCCTCCGCCGGCGCGGCGCCCCTGACGCCCGTCGGGGCCGACACGATCGCCGGTCCCGCGCCGGTCGGCACCGTCGCCTTCGGCTGCGGCCCCGGCTGGGCGCCCGGCCCCTTCGGCCGCTGCCGGCCGATCTACCGCCGACCGCGCTTCTACGGCCCGCGCTGCTTCTTCCGCCCGACGCCCTTCGGGCCGCGGCGCGTCTGCCGCTACTGAGGCGGCTGCGGGGCGCGCCCGGTTCCGCCGAGCCTGGCGGGCTCCGCATGTCGAACCGAAGGGCAGGCGACCGCGTCCGGAGAACGGCCGCCTGTCCTGTCGTCCTGCGATCCCGGGACAGGGCCGGATGCCCAGGCCATCGCGGACGCGGTCGACGCGGCGTCGCGCGGTCGGCGTGGCCCGCGGGTGGTTTCGGCGCGGGCGACCGTCAGAATGGAGGATGCGAAGACGGGGCGAGACGGCGACGCTGCGTCGGCGGATCACGGATGAACCGTGATCGATCGACCCGACGGAGGCTGGATCATGATCGTCGCGTTCCTGAAGTCTATCCGGAGCCGGCGTGCCGCGGCGCGCAATCTGCGCGTCCTGTCGGCGCTCGACGACGCGGCGCTCCACGATATCGGCCTCGACCGGCGCACGCTCCGCGCCTTCTGCGAGAACGGCTGCGCGCATGCCCCCGCCCCGTCGAGCCGGCCGGAGCCGCGCCGCGCGGGTGCGATGCCCCGCGGGCTCGGGATCGCCTTCCGCTGAGCCCCGGCCCGGATGGACCGCCCCGGACCTCAGATCTCGATGCAGATCTTGCCGAAATGGCGGTTGCTCTCCTGGTGGCGGAAGGCCGCCACGAGATCGTCCAGCGGGTAGCGGCGGTCGATCACCGGCCGCAGCCCGCAGGCCTCGATCCCGCGGATCATCTCGATCTGGTGGCGCCGGCTGCCGACCAGCACGCCCTGCAGGCGGATCTGTTTCAGGAGGGCCGGCACCAGCGGCAGCTCCCCCGCAAGGCCCGAGAGGATGCCGATCACCGAGACGTGGCCGGCGACCCGCACGGCGGCCATGGACTGCTCCAGCGTCGCCGGGCCGCCGACATCGAGCACGTGGTCGACGCCGCGCCCGCCGGTCAGCCGCCGGGCGGTCTCGCCCCAGGCCGGGTCGGCGCGGTAATTGATCCCGTGGTCGGCGCCGAGTTCGCGCAGGCGTTCCAGCTTCGCGTCGCTGGAGGAGGTGGCGATCACCGTGGCGCCCGCCGCCTTGGCGAATTGCAGGGCGAACAGCGACACGCCACCGGTGCCCTGCACGAGGACCACGTCGCCGCTCTTGAGGCCGGCATCGGCGTGGAGCGCCCGCCACGCGGTCAGGGCGGCGGTGGTCAGCGTCGCCGCCTCGGCGTGGTCCCAGCCCCGCGGGGCGTGCGTGAAGGCCATCGCCGGCGCCGTCACCCGCGCGCGGGCATAGCCGTCGACCCCGTCGCCCGGCACGGTGGCAAAGCCCTCGACCCGCGGCGTGCCCTCGGTCCAGGTCGGGAAGAACGTGCTGACGACCCGGTCGCCCACGGCGAAGGCGTCGGTGCCGGGGCCCAGGGCCTCGACCTCGCCGGCCCCGTCGGACATCGGGACGCGGGGCTCGCTCGGCCCCCACAGGCCGCTGACCACGGCGTAGTCGTGGTAGTTGAGCGAGCTGGCCCGCAGGCGGACGGTGATCTCGCCGGGGCCGGGTTCCGGGACCGGCCGCTCGCCGAACCCCACCCGGTCGAAGCCGCCCCCCGGCTGGACGATCACGGCCCGCGATACCGATCCGATCATGGCGCACCCTTGGCTGCGGGCGGCCGCGGCCGTCCGGGAGGCCGATGGTGGCAGGCCGCAGGCGCCGCGTCGAGCCGTGTCGGGGGGATCGGCGGCGTCCCGGCGCGCCTCCGGCGAACACGCCCGGCTTCGCGGGCCGGCCGCCGAAATTCTGCAGCTCGGACACGAAGCCGGCGGTCTGGTCGGCCTCGCCGACCGCCTGGTGCGCTGGGCGCGAGGCGCCGCCCGCTTGGCGGCCGATTTCCGGGATGGACGGGCCGAGTGCCTCGGTCGAGACCGCGACGGTGGTGATGTTGGCCGCAACCTCCCCGGCCGCGCGCGCCACCGCCTCCGACTGGCTGGCCGTCTGCTGCGCGGTCCTGCGCATCCGGTGGGCCGTGTTCTGGAGCGCCCCCGCGGAGGACGCGACGCGGTCCGCGATCTTGGTCAGCGCCTCCTCGAAGGTCCGGGCCAGATCCATCCGGCCGCGCCTGCGCCCGGCGGCGGCGGCGTTGCGGGCGACCATGGCCTTGATCTCCTCGACCGCACGACCGACGATCCCGATCCCGATCTCGTCGCCGCGCCGCCCCTCCGGGATCGCGGCCTCGCCATCCCCCCGCGCCATGCGCCGCAGCGCGGCGACGCGGCGGTAGAAGGGCCGCGCCACGCCGAGGATGACGATCGCCGCGGAGAGGCCCAGGGCGGCGAGCAGCCCTCCCAGGGCGGACCCGATCAGGACCCTCCGGGCCTGCGCGGTCTCCCGCTGCGACGCGATCTTCGCCGTGCCGAGACGGGCCGCCGCCTGCACCTCGTAAGCCTCCGCCGCCGCGTTGAACCGCGCGCGGATCTCACGGGCCGGGACGACGCCGACCTGGATCGCCGCGGCCCTGTCGTTCCTGAGGGCGAGGGCGTTGGAGCGGTGCGCGGGGATGCGGATCGTGCCCGGCCCCGCTCGTCGCTCCGCGCCCCGTCCGTGCCCCGTCCGTGCCCCGTGCGGGCTGGCGTCACGCCCTCCGGACGCCGCCGAGCCGCAGCCCGACGCGGCGCAGGCTGCGCCGGACCCGATGGCGCAGGAGCGCGGCGCGCTCGGCGAGGCTCAGCCTGCGGAGACAGAAGACGTGGGATACGCGCCCGAGCCGCGGGCCCGGATCCGGCTCGCCCTTGCGCAGGGGGATGTCCGGGCGCTCCGCCGATTGCGCGATCGTCAGGGCGCGGGCGGCCCGGAGGGTGACGCTGCGGAACATCGCGCGCGTGTAGTAGGAAAACTCATCGTAGGCGACGAGGCCGCGCGCGCGCCCGTTCTCCGGATCCTGCACCATCAGCGTGCCCGACCGCGGGCCGTAGGTGACGAGGATGCCGATCACGTCGCGGGGGCGCCCCAGGGAGATCTCGGCGCGCGCACCCTCGGGGATCTCCCGGAAGTGCAGCGGGATGCCGTTGCGGTGCAGATCGAACCCGCAGACTTGGCCGGGGAGGGTGCGCAGGGGCAGCGATTCGAACCGGCCCGGCAGCGCCCGGAACCACGGGAGGTAGTCGCGCCCCGGCGGCGGTGCGCGCAGGAAGCTGTAGACCAGGGTGCCGTAGAGGTCGGCCCCCGCCGGCGTCGCATGGGTCCCGTCCCTCAGGAGATAGGTGATGTCGCCGCCGCCGGCCGCCGCCACGGGGGCGGCGATGTCCAGGGTCCGGATGCCGTAGAGGGCGCGGTACTCCGCGAGCAGACCGGCGACGGGCTCGGCCGCGTAGTCGACCCCGCCCTGGTAGAGGTTGAGGAACGCGACCGGCAGGTTCCGCCGGGCGGTCCCGGCGAGGATGTCGTCGAGATAGGCCCGCAGGGTCGCGCCGTCGAAATAGCGGACGTTGCCGGTGAACAGCTCCAGGAGGACGTGGTCGCAGGGGATCGCGTCCAGGATCTCGTCGATGAGGCCGGCAATGGAGGGCAGGGAGTGGCCACCCCAGCCGCTCCGGACGAAGGTGACCGGGTGGCCCTCGGCCGCGGCCAGGGCGTTGGCCCGCTCGACATAGCCAGGCAGCTCCGTGACGCTGTAGCCGAGGCAGAGGACGCGGACCATCGGGAGGGGGAACCGCTCGGCTCACGGTCGGGGCGGGGGATCGGGCCAGGTACCAGCCGATCCCGCCCGCGTCGAGGCGGCGGCCCTCAGTCGAGCACGATCGGGTAGCAGCGGGCGCCCACCGCGGCGGCGAGCACCTGCACGGCGCCCACCGTCGAGACGTCGCCCGCCACGTGGACCACGTCGGTGGCGCGCAGGCTCGGCAGGTGGGCGGTGAGCGGGCCGGCGCGCACGTCCGGCGGGCGCTGGCGGCCGCGGTCGGCGCAGAGCACGATCCGGACGACGCCGGTGCGGCGCAGCCAGTCCAGGCTCTCGCGCATGTAGAGGTCGAGGGCGTCCCGGGCCCCGACCGCCAGCGCCATCTCGCGGGCGGGCTCGACGTAGCGGGCCGCCCGGGCGATCGCCCAGATCGCACCGAAGCCGGCGCCGGCCGCCACCAGGACGAGGCGTCCGCCCCCGGGGCGGTACTGCCCCCGGCCCACGGGCCCCTTGAGGCGCACGGGCTGGTCGAGCCGGATCGCGTCGACCGGGTCGCCCTCGGGGTCGCGGGCGACGTGGAACACCGCCTCGTTGATCTCGGCCGCGCCGTCGACCCGCAGGGTCGGGGACAGCGTCAGCGCTTGCATGCCCGCGAAGGTGACCAGGGCCTGGTGGCCGGGTTCTAGAGTCGGGCGCCGGGTCAGGGTCGCCACGATCTCGACGATGCCGGGGCTGAGCCGGCGGATCTCCGTGACGTTGCCCTTGCGGACGGTGACGGGTTGCGGCGCTGCCTCCTCCCGGCCCAGGATCGGGGCCCCCGGGAGGGCCGGCCGCAGGGCCTCGGCCCGGGCCCGGCGGGCCGGCGGGCGGCGGCCGGACGGCGCGACGGCCCCCTGGCCGGCGAGCAGGGTGCCGGGCTGGGCCTGCAGCGGCGCGATCATGCCCTCGGCGAGCGCCGCCTCCAGCGGCGTGTCGCCGGTCGAGACCCGCACCGACCGACCGTTGACGACGAGCGAGCAGCGCGCCCCCATGGCCTGACCCCGCATGTCCGCCGCGCGATCAGCGGGCACGGATCAGGAGCGAGTCGACCAGGGCCGCCCAGCGTTCCCGGGTCGCGCGGACGTCGTCGGTCGGGGCCGATTCCTTGAGGAGCTGCCGCTGCGCCCGCAGCGATTCGACCTCCTGCCGCTGGGCGCGGAGCACCGCCTTCACCACCTGAAGCTCGGTCTCGAGGCGGACGATCTCGTCGGCCTCGTCCAGATCCTCCGACAGGTCGTCCGGCAGGTCGTCGACAGCCGCCTCGGAGGGGCGCGGATCGCGGCCGGGCAGCGGCAGACGGGTCCGGGCCTGCTGCTCCAGCCGCACCGGACGCGCCATCAGGCGGCGCACGAGATCGGAGCTGCCTGCCTGCTGGTAACGCCGTGCCGCCTCGGCCATCCGACCATCCCCATCCCGGGCGCTGAAGGACCCGTCCATCAACAGGATCTTGCGCGGGCATGGTTAAGGACGGCTTAACAATTAGGTTAGGATTTCGTTTACCGTTCAACAGCTTGCGACCAGCATTCCCGGGACGTTCCTCGCGACGTTCCCGGAGCGTTCAGGCCTCGGATTTCGGTGCGCGTCGGCCGAGTCGGGCGGTGGCGAACCGGCGATGCGCCTCCAGTCGCTCGCGGTCGTATACGTCGGCCGTCGTGCGCGGCTTGGTATGGCCGGCCACCTTGGCGACGTCGTCGGTGAGAGCGCCACCGCCCCGCCCCTCCGTGATCGCCGAGGCACGTTGATCACGGCTCCAGAGCTCGACCGGCAAGCCCGCCGCCACGCGAACCCGCTTCCAGGCGGAGAGGAACTGCTGGTCGGTAAAGGGCAGAGCGGTCGCTTCGTTGACGATCAGCGGCCCGGATCGCGCTTCGTCCGGTACGCGCGCCATCTCCTCCAGCACCATGGGGCACAGGCGCAGGTCGATCACCACCTCGGCGCCGCTGCTCGCGCGCGTTTTCGAGGGCGTGTAGAGCAGCACTAGATCCTCGCCGATGTGGCGCCATTCGAGCCCGGCCCATTTGTGCTCACCGTAGAGGATGCGGGCCACCGCCCGGCCGTCGAGCGGCGCCTCGCCGAGCTTGCCGTGCCGATCGACCTCGCGGAATGCCGGGCCATCCTTGATCCGAGACGACTTGAGCCACGCGCGGAAGGCCCGCACCGGACAGGTGTCCGGGTTCGAGCCGAACGGCACGCCGACATCAGCGCCTGCGCCGCCCTGATCAGTCTTCGTGCGTGCGAGATGGATCACGAGGCCCTCGTCTCGCACCTCGACCCACGAGGCACCATCCCGCCGCGCCGCTTCCAGGCTGACGAGTTCGGATCGGCGTAGCGCGGCGGCGAAGCCCACGAGGAGCAGCGCGCGGTCTCACTTGCCTGCGAGGGTATCGGGCAAGGCCTCGACGGCCCGGCGCAGTTCTGAGGTCATGAGCGCGCGCTTCTGGTTCGGCGGAGAGCCATGCGTCTTACGGATCCCGCTCCACGCATCACGGAACGCGGGCGAGGTGGTGTCGAGCGGCTGGCCGGCGGCGGCGTGCGCCTCGCGGATCGCGGCGAGGTGACGGCGCAGCGTTGCGACCTTCAACATGCCCGCGCGGTCGATGAGGTAGCCGAGCACGGCCCCGGTTGTCGCCGGCATCGGGCAGAAACCGCGTTCGCCACACCATGTGGCAAACCCACGCCAATCACTCGCGTAACACCGCCAGGTGTCCTCGGCGCGGGCGAGCGCAGCGTAGTCTCTGGCGCGGTCCGCGAGGCCCGAAATCGGAGCCAGGACAGACGTGGATCCGGCGGTCGGCCTGACATCCAAAATCGTCAGCGCTTTTTCGGCGCTACTAAGAGCGTGAGACATGAGCTAAGTCTCTGAATTTCCTTGGGGCGCGTCAACTTCATATTGTCGCGCCCCAGAGGGGAGGGTTTAGGCAGTGATAAGTCGGCGGTCCGAATGCCGATGGCCGCCTCGTCCGGTTCGGTTCGGTATCCTTTGATATACGTACGGAAATCATTGACGCACCGGTTTGCTGTGTGTACAACAAACCATGCCGATCACGTTCGACAGGGCCAAGAGCGATGCGAGCGTGCGGCTTCCCGGGCGGGCGGATCTGCCGTCCGATGCCGCGGCGGATTTCGACTTCGAGACGGCCCTGGTCCGCCAGGACACCCGCCCGCATCCGAAGACCGGCGAGCCCTACCCGGAGCCCCGGTTCCAGGCGATCGGTCGGATCAGGCGCCGCACCGTAATGCTGGTCTACACGCCGACCGGCGAAGACCTCCGCGTCATCTCTCTCCGCCCCGCTGACCGAAAGGAGCGCCAGCTATGGCTCGCCAGCCGACCGTGTCCTACGACGACGACGCCCCCGAACTGACTGAGGCGGAATTGGCCGAGTTCCGGCCCGCCCACGAGGTCCACACCCCCGAGGAGTTCGCTGCGCTCAACGCCGTGCGCAAGCGCGGACGCCCGTTCGCCGCCAACCCGAAGGTGCCGGTGACGATCCGGCTCGACGCCGAGACCGCCGCCAAGTTCCGAGCGACGGGCCATGGCTGGCAATCCCGGGTTAGCGCCCTGCTCACGCGGGTTGCTTTGGAGGGGGATGCCACCGGCTACGTTCGCCCCGCGAAGGGCGGTCAGGCGGCCACATTCAGGCTGCCGACTGCGCCGCCGGCGACGGCTCAGGCCGGCAAGGCGAAGGCTCGCGCCTAGGCCGGCACTCTTTCCAGGGGACCTGGTGCCCGATCCGCATTGGCGCGCGGCCCAGCCACGCTTACGATGTCGAAGGCGACCGGAGGGTGTCATGCGATCGGGGTGCGCGAGGGTATGGGAGCGGGCCATGTTCACCGGCTCGCCTTGTCGCCGGCGATGCTGAGTTCGAGGTAGCGCTGGGTCTTAGGCTGGATGA
>CAXTCV010000022.1:0-33381 GCA_964242725.1 uncultured Methylobacterium sp. | reverse complement strand
GTATTTCTGTGCGTAGGGCGTGACGTTGGCGAACAGGCAGCCGAGCTGGAAATGGGTGGCGCCCATCTCGCCCGAGAAGGCCATGCAGTCGAGGAACGTCCAGGTCTTCGGCACCGGGCTCATGGAGCGCCAGCGCGGCATCGCCACCGGCGCGCAGACCTTCACCGCCCCGGTGCCGTCATCCGCGTTCAGGGCGTCCCCTTGCGCCTGCGCCGCCGCGGATCCGGTGGCCAGGGCGAGCGACAGCAGTGGCGCGATCGCCGGACGAGTCAGGCGCGGACGGGGATGGGGGGCTCGGGTCATCGGGTCAGTGCATCGTCCGCCACAGGGTCGCGAGGATCGCGAAGCCGATGACATTGTAGAGGATCGCCCAGACCCAGACACCCAGGATGGCGCGGCTCGGCCGGCGCGGCCGCTGCGGGCCGAGGCGCGGGCGATGCCGATCCTCGGGCGTCGGCCAGATCGCGTTCTTGGGCGCCCTCAAGAGGCGCGTCAGCGTCTCGGGCAGGTGCGGGCCGGGCGGTCCTTCGCCGTCCATGACGACCTCTGCGGCGGCGGGCATCCCGGCTGCGGCGGCGGCCCGGGACCGGACGTCTCTACAGAGGCCGGCCCGGTCCCGGCAATGTGCCCGATCCGCCGGGGGCCTACAGGACCGTGCCCGGCGCTTCCGGGTAGCATTGATACGCCCAGGTCTCGGAGAGCAGCCGGCCGCCGGATCTGAGGTGCAGCCGCATCTCCACCGGCTCCGGGCCCTCGGCGTAGAGCTTGAGGAACACCCGCCAGGGGCTCGGCTTGCCGTAGGGGGCCCAGGTCGCGGCCACCTCCTCGGCGGCCCCGCGCGAGAGCGTCAGCGTCACCTCGGCCTTCTCCGGATCGAGGCCCGACAGCGCCGCCCCCTCGAATTCCAGCACGAATTGGCGCACGAGGTCGGCGCGGCCGGGCCGGCGATCCGCCTCGGCGAGCCAGGTGGCCTTGGTCGCCCGCGTGGCGACGCAGCGGGCGAGATCGGTCACGATCGGTTCCTGCACCGGCCAGCGCAGGCGGTAGGCGAAGCTGCGCGTGTCCCCGGCCTTCGGCGGATCGGCCGGGACCCACAGGGCGACGATGTTGTCGTCGGTCTCCTGATGGGTGGGAATCTCCACGAGCTGGACGCTGCCCGGCCCCCAATCCCCCTGCGGCTCGACCCAGATATCGGGCCGGCTCTCCTCGAAGCCGTCGTCGATGTAGTGGTCGAAGGTCCGGTCGCGCTGGAGCAGGCCGAAGCCCTTGGGCGACCGGTCGGCGAAGGCGCTGACGCTGAGCCGCGGCGGATTGTTGAGCGGGCGCCAGATGATCTCGCCGGCCCCGGTCTGCATCAGCAGCCCGTCGGAATCGTGGACCTCGGGCCGCCAGTCGCTGGCGAGGAAGCGGCTCATCCCCTCCGCGTACCAGAGCATCGAGGTGAGCGGCGCCATCCCGAACCGCTCCACGGACCGGCGCATGTAGACCGTGCCGGCGACGTCGATGACGACGTGCGGCTCCTTCCGGGCGACGAACCGGTAGGCCCCGGTCAGGCTCGGCCCCTCCAGCAGCGCCAGCACGGTGACCGCGCCCTCCGCGGCCGGGCTGACGTAGAAGCGCGTGAAGACCGGGAACTCCTCGGTCCTGCCGGCCCCGGGCGCCGTGTCGACGGCGATGCCGCGGGCCGAGGCGCCGTATTGCTGCCCGTCGCCGCCGGCGCGGAAATAGGAGGCCCCCAGGAAGGCGAGCCAGTCGGCGTCGTCGCCGGGCTGCCCGGCCGGGGCCTTCTGGAACCGGAACCCGGCGAAGCCGGCGCCGTCCGGGACATCCTTGGCCGGATTGCCCGGCGGGTAGGTGAACAGGTCGTTGGCGTAGAGCACCGCGCGGGCCTGTCCGCCCTCCAGCGCGTAGACGCTCACGGGATGTCGAAACAGATTGCCGAGGTGAAAGAAGGTCACCGGGTACGGGCTGTCGGCGAACAGGGCCCGGCCGGGCGGGTAGCGGATCTCCTGCAGCGGCCCGTAGGTCAGGGCATCGAGCGCCGCCGTGCCGGGCGCTTCCGGCGGCGGCGCGGAGGGCCGGTCGCGCAGGCTGCTGGCGAGGGCCTTCAGCCGGTCGAGATCCATCGGCTCGGGCGGCCCGAGCCGCGGCCCGCCGGAGGCGGCCCGGGCGGCCCCCGGGAACGGCGCGAGGGCGAGGAGCCCGAGGGCGGTCAGGACGCGACGCGTGATCAAGGTGTGATTCCCGGGATTCGGCCAAGCCCCGCGGGCCCGCGCCGCCCTGTAGAGCCGGGCCCGAGCGCGTTGCAACACGGGACCTGACGGTCACCCGCCCGCCTGCTGCGACGCCCTCCCGCGCGGGACCGACGCCGGTCCGAGCCGCGTCAGCCCGGGGATACTCGGATCAACTGCGTGGGCCGCAGGTGCCGGTGGCGCCGTCGCTCGCCCAGAGGTCTGCGCCGCCGCCGGGGGCGCACTGGCCGGGGAGTGCCAGTGTGATCAGCTTGGACAGGACCCGCGCTTCGTCCTCGCCGTAGCCGATCTCCCCGACCATGCGGCCCGTCCTGTCGAACAGCGCGACGGTGGCCGAATGCTCCATCGTGTAGTCGTCATTCTTCAGCGGCACGCGCCGGTAGGCGACATGGTAGGCGTCCGCCATGCGGGCGACCTGATCCGGCGTGCCCACGAAGGCACGGATGCGCGGATCGAACGAGGCCAGGTAATCGCGCAGGGCATCGGGGGTGTCGCGCTCCGGATCCAGCGTGACAAACACCAGGTTGAGGCGGTCCGCGTCGCGGCCCATCTGGCCGAGTGCCCCCGAGAGGTTGGCGAGCGTCGTCGGGCAGACGTCCGGACAATGGGTGAAGCCGAAGAACAGAGCGGTCGGCCTGCCGAGGAGATCGGCCTGGCTCACCGGACGGCCGTCGAGATCCGCCATCGCGAACGCACCGCCGACTCGGCGCGGATGGCTGAAGCGCGCGCCCTGCTGCAGGACGATCGCCCCCGTTCCGGCGGCGACCATGCCGACAAGGGCGGCGGAGGCGATGAGGGCGATCGGGCTCGGTGCCATGCTGTGACCTCTGGCGCGTCGAGGCCCGAATATGGGGCGCCGATCGACCGGCGCGAGGCCGCATCCGGATCGTGTCGTCGGACGGCGCGGTCCCGCCCCGGGGCGCAGCGCACCGGGCGCGGGTCTGTCCCGAGGCCGTCGTGCCGAGCGCGGCGCGCGCTCAGGAGGCCTGCGCGAGTGCCTCGATCAGGATCTGCGGCGCCTCCGCCGCTTCGGCACCGTTCAGGACCGCGTCCATCTCGGCCTTGGGCATCGCCCGCCCGAACAGGTAGCCCTGGCCGAAATGACAGCCCTGGTCCGAGAGCCAGTCCAGGCTCGCATCCGTCTCGATCCCCTCCGCGGTCGTGGTGAGGCCGAGGCTCGTGCCGAGCTTGATGATGGCGTCGACCAGCTTGGCGCGTTCGTCGCTCATCGTGATCGCGTCGACGTAGCTCCGGTCGATCTTCAGCTTGTCGAACTTCAACTCACGCAGGTGGTACAGGCTGGAATAGCCGGTCCCGAAATCGTCGAGCGCGATGCGCACGCCGAGCTGGCGCAGCGACAGGAGAGTCGCGCGGGTCGCCTCCAGATCCTGGATCAGGGCGCTCTCGGTGATCTCCACCTCCAGGCGCCGGGGCGGGAATCCGGTCTCCGTGAGGATCGCCAGGATGCGCTCGGCCAGCCACGCGTCCTGGAACTGGTGGGGGGCGATGTTGACCGCCAGGATCAGGTGGGAGGGCCAGGCCCGGGCATCGAGGCAGGCCCGGCGGATCAGGTTGTAGCTGAGATCGGCGATCATCCCGGTCTCCTCGGCGACGGGGATGAACTCCGACGGGCCGATGATGCCGCGGATCGGATGGCGCCAGCGCGCCAGCACCTCGACGCCGACGATCTCCTTCTCGGGCAGGGACACGACCGGCTGGTAATAGGGCTCGATCGCGCCCGTCTCGATCGCGATCCGCAGTTCGGCCTCGGTGCGGGCCCGGGCGCGCAGCTCCTCGTCCATGGCGCTGCGGAAGAAGCGGTAATTGCCGCGCCCGTCCTTCTTGCCCTGGTACATGGCGAGATCGGCCGCGTGCAGGACCGCGTCCGAATCCGCGTGATCCGCGTCGACGACGGCGACGCCGACCGTGGCGCCGACCTTGAGGTCGTTCTGGTTCCAGCTGACCGGCACGGAGATGGCGGAGATCACCGCCTGAGCCAGACGCGTGAGGCCCTCGCTCCCGTGCTCCACCGGGACCAGCATGGCGAACTCGTCCCCGCCGAGCCGCGCCGCCACGCCGCCGGACGGGAGCAGCTGGTGGAGACGTTCGGCCACGGCGCAGAGCACCGCATTGCCGGCCGCGTGGCTGTAGAGGTCGTTGACCGGCTTGAACCGGTCGAGGTCGATCAGCAGAACCGCCGAGGACGGCTCGTCGCCGGCGGTGGCATGCGCCCGCGCGACGGCATCGATGAAGCGGCGCCGGTTGGCCAGCCCGGTCAGACCGTCGTGCCGGGCGATCGCCTCGGCCTGGGCGGCGGCCGCGTCGCGCTCCAGCATGAGCCGGCGCAGGAGGATCGATTTGCGGATGACGGCCCCGCACAGGGCCACGCCCATGCAGGCGGCCAGCATCAGCAGGTCGTGCAGTCCGTAGGCCGATACGAGACCGGTCAGGGAGTCGAAGGTGCCGAGCGTGACGCCGACGAACCAGATCCCCGCGCCGATGACGAGGAGGCACAGGGTCTCGTAGAGCTCGCCGCGGCCCCACGCATTTGACGTCTCGCTCGGCATTTCGTGCGTCCAGTCTTCGGTCGGCGATGGAAGCATGCCAAGTGCTAAGACGCTGTAAATTCGACCCTCGTCAGATCTTGAAGACCAATCGGTCCGAGTTGTGATTTGTCGAAGTTGGCCGAATATGAAGGCCGGCCGATCCCGTCATTCCGTCCCGGTGGGCCGCGGTCCGGGCGCGTCCGGCCGGGCCAGGGAGGCCAGGGCGAAGGCCATGAAAAACAGGAAGTACTGGTTGACCGAGAGTTCCTCGAACATCATCGACGGGATGAGGAACAGGGCGCTGTAGGTCAGGAACGGACCGGCGCGCGCTGGATCCAGCAGGATCCGCACGAGGCCGGCGATCAGGAGCAGCGCCGCGGCCACGCCGCTCTGGAGTGCCATGGAGACGAAGCCGTTATGCGGCGTCACGAGGCCTGTCAGCGCGCGGAGCTCCTCGCGGCGGGCGACCTCGCCGAGGCCGAACGGGTAGGCGACGACGAGGCGCAGGGCGGTGATGCCCGAGAGAAACCGCTCGTCGAAGTTGCTGGTGACGTTGTTGTCCTCCGCGAAGCGCCGCTCGATCGCCTGCGCCAGAGTGTTGGGCAGCGGGAGTTCCCCCGTCAGAGACCAGGCGATCAGCACGGCGCCCAGGATCCCGAGCACGCTCAGGACCGCGGAGGCCCGGAGGTTGCGCCGCATCAGCAGGGCGAAGACCAGCAGCGGCATGAACAGGCCGGCCCTGTTGTTGGTCAGGGGAAAGCTTGCCAGCAGGGCTCCGAAATAGACGAGATAGATCGCCTTGAGCCGATAGCGCAGGCTCAGCACCAGGGCGGCGACCCCGCAGAGCCCGAAGACGTGGCCGGTCTCGTTTCCGGACGCCCAGAGGCCGCCCTGCTTGTCCTCGACGAAGAGCTTCAGCTCCTCGTCGAGCCCGTCGGTCGGCACCGCGAGCCCGTAGCGTTCCAGCGACAGGCCCGAGGAGGCAAGCAGCAGAACCGCCAGGGACGCCAGCAGGCCCGCGAGCAGGCCGATGCAGAAGGCGTTCTCGACGCGCCGGTCCTGGAAGTGCACGAGCAGGATGAAGGCCTGAACGACGTAGAGCAGCAGCACCAGCGTCAGGTAGACGTCGCCCGCCTCCTTGTGGGCCTTGAGCACGAGGGAAGCGCCGATCAGCACGACGATTCCGGCGAGCGGGGCGATGTTGCGCAGGGCCTCCGCGATGACGGCCCGGCGCATTCCGAGAAAGGGGATGAGGAGGAACGGCAGGAGGTCGGACAGGCGCTGGAACGGCAGACCGAAGCTTGAGGTCAGCACGTTGAACTGCAGCGCCACCCCGAGCACGAACACGGCCGCGCGGTCGGCCCCGACCGACACGGCCGGGGCACCCGCTCCGATGGGCAACGCCTGTCCCGCCATGGTCCCGATCCGTTCGAACGCCGAGGCAAGCTGCCACCGGACAAGCCGCCACCGGACAAGCCGGCCCGGCGACCGGCCCCCGGGCAGCCATCCTCGCGCACAAAGGTTGGCGGAGGGTGGAGATCAGGCGGTCCGGCGCAGGAAGAAACCGAGGGCGGTGCGGACCGTGTCGCGCATGAACAGCTGAGCGAGGCCGGCATAGGCCAGGATGCCGATACCAACCGCGCCGAACAGGCCGATCCGGTCGCCCAGCGCCGCGTGGATCGGCTCTTGGACCAGAAGCACGAGGCCCGCCATCGCGGCCGAGCAGGCCGTGACCGGCAGAAGCGCCCGGGCCAGGCTCCTGTTTCCGATCGGGACCATCCGTCCGACGCCCGCGACGATGACCGGCGTGAACAGGTAGGCCCGCAGCACGTGCCCGGCGGCGAGCGCCGCGAGGCCCAGCGGTGCCGTCACCAGGGCGGCCACGGCCCCGAGGCCGAACTGGGCGCCCGCCAGCCGCAGGGCCGTCCCGTTGCGCCCGAGCGCCGTGAAGATCATCCACAGCATCGAGGTCGCGACGAATTCCGGCGCCAGGAGCGCCAGCATCCGCAGCACCGGGGCGGCCTCGTGCCACTGGTCGCCGAACAGGAACGGGATCAGCGTCGGGGCGACGGCCGCCATGCCGAAGAAGGCCGGCACCGCCACGAACGAGGAGGCCTCGGTGAAACCGTAGAAGGCCGTGGCCAGCTCCGCCGGCCGGTCCTGGAGGCGGGCATAGGTGGTCAGGCCGACCGTCGTGAGCGGGATCACCGCCACCTGGCTGACGAGGTCGATGCAGCGCCACGCGAGGCGCAGGTATCCGACATCGGCGGCCGACAGGAAGTAAGCGGCGATCACCTCCTGGCTGCGGATCGACAGGACGAGCAGAAGGTACGTGCAGAACACCTTTGAGCCGAACGCGATCTGGGCGCGCGCGCTGGCGAGATCCAGGCGCCGGGCCGGCATCCACCGGGACGCCGCCCAGGTGAGCAGCGTGGTCGCGGTCGCGGCCACGAGGCGCTGCACCACGAGGCTCCAGACGCCGTAGCCGGCAAACGCCATCGCCAGGGCGACCCCGCCCCCGAGGAGGTTGGAGCCCAGGGCCCGGAGGGCGAGCTTGCGGAACCCGAAGCTCCGCTGCAGGCGGGCCTCGTGGATGGCCCCCGCGGCCGTGATCACGAAGCAGGCGGAGAGGGCGCACAGGACCGGGCGCAGCTCCGGGAGATCGAACACCCAGGCGATCGGGCCGGACAGGGCCACGAGCGCCCCGCCGCAGAGGCCGCCGGCGGCCAGCATCACCCAGAAGGCGGTGGCGGCGAAGTCCTCGTCGAGGTCGACCCGCTGCACCACCGCATCCGGCAGGCCGCAGCGCGCCACGATCTGCAGGATGTCGATGAAGACGACGGCGATCGCCACCATGCCGAACTCGGCGGGGGCGATGAGCCGGGCAAGCACGAGAAACACCCCGAAGCTCAGCACGACGTTGCCCACGGAAGCGAGCGCCACCCAACGGGCCGCGTCGAAGGAGCGGCCGGTGACGTCGGCGCCAGAGGGGGGCCCCGGGACGATCTCGGAGGCGTCCGCGGCCGCCCCGGCCTCGGTGAGCGTCGGTGTGCCGGCGCTCACGAACGGGCCGCCCGGCGCTCGGCGACGAGTTCGGCGTAGAGGTCGAGATATTTCTCGGCGACGCGCTCGGAAGTCGATTCGCGGATGACGTGCTGGAAGGCGCGCTCGTCGGGCAGGTCGGTGCGGCCGCGGGTGATTGCGGTCCGCAGGCGGTCGGCGAGGTCGGCATCGTCGCCCGGCGTGAACAGCCAGTCCGCGTTGTCCTCGCCGATCAGCTCGGGGATCCCGCCGGAGGCCGCGCCGATCACCGGGACGCCCATCGTGTAGGCCTCGTAGATCGTCCGCGGGGACGGCTCGGCCCAGAACGAGGGCACGACCAGTACGTCGATCTCGCTGAGGAAGTCGGCGGGCTTGGCCCAGCCGACGAACTCCACCGGCAGGCCCTCCGCCTGCGCCTTGAAGCGCTCGATCGAATCGTCCATCGCCTGGCCGGCGACGAGGCAGCGCCAGTTGCCGGGGCCGATCCGGCGCAGCGCGTCGATCAGGGTGCCGACCCCCTTCTCGGTGTTGATCCGTCCGAGATAGCCGAAGGTCATCGGCCGGCCCGTCCGGTCGATCCGGCGCCGCGCCTCGGGGTCGCCCCCCGGGACCGTGCAGGAATAGTAGATCACGCGGCGGCGCTCCGGCGCCAGATGCGCGAACAGCCCGTGGTTCACATGGGTCTTGAGGATCTCGGTGCCGACGCTCACGACCGCGTCCACCGATCGGTTGGTGATCTGCTTGGCGGCGTTGACGACCTTGCAGCCGAGGTGCCAGCGCTCGCAGGGCTTGCCGTCCCGGAACATGGCGGCGTTGCCGCAGATCAGGTCGTACTCGCAGACCGTGTGGACGATCGGGATCCCGCGCTTGGCCGCCTCCCGCCACACCAGGGTCGAGACGTCCAGCAGCGAGTGGGTGTTGACGATGTCGGGGCGGAAGTCGTCGAGGACGCGGCCGAATTTCTCCGCGACGGCGAAGTTCCACTGCTGCTTGAGCTTGGCCCAGGCGCGGCCGAACCGGCTCGCCTTGGGCCAGTCCTCCAGCCAGAAATCGTTGTGGTGCGCCATGCGGTAGACGGTGACGCCGCCCCGCACCGACTTCGGCTCGGGCTCCCGGGCGATGCAGGCCGCGGCCACCGTATGGCCGGCCGCTGCCAGCTCCTCGGCGAGGTGCTCCACCGAGCGCTCCGCGCCGCCCACGATGTAGGGTGGATAGAGGGCGCTGAGATGCAGGATCCGCAGGGGCCCGGTCGCGGCCCGCAGGGCGGCGCCGTCCACCGGCCGGTCGCGCCGGTCGGTGGACGGAGCGGCGGACGCGACGCGGGCGTAGGGTTCGGACAGGGACGGGGTCATCATGGGCGGCACTCGGTGAGATGCGGGCGCTCCGCGGGCGCGGACCGCGATTCCGGGCGGGCGGCGTCGCGGGCCGCCGCGTAGAGGTCGAGATAGGCGGCCGCCACGGCGTCCGGATCGGTCCCGGCGCGGATGGTGGCGGCCCGGTCGAGCCCCTCCGCGAGGCGGTCGGGCTCGGCGACGATCCGCGCCATCGCGGCTGCGAGCGCGGGGGCGTCGCCGGGGGGCACGAGCCACGGTCCCGGCCCGATCTGCTCGCCGATGCCGCCGGCCTCCGTCCCGATCACAGGGACGCCGCGTCCGTAGGCTTCCGCAACCGTGCGGCCGAAGGGTTCCGGCCAGATCGGCGGGACCACGAGGCAGTCGATCCCGTCGAGGAAGGCGTCGCGCCCGGCGAAGCCCACGAAGGAGACAGGCAGGCCGTCGGCCATGGCGCGGTAGCGGTCGAGCCCGTCCACGGCGCGACCGGCGATCGTGAGCTGCCAGCCCCGCGACGGCAGCCTCCGGCAGGCTTCGAGGAGGACGTCGATCCCCTTGGACGCCTCGATCCGGCCGAGATAGCCGAAGCTCACCGGCGCCCCCGGAGTCCGCGGCCGGCGGTTAGCGGGCGCGCCCGGCGCGATCGGGTTCCAGATCACCCGGCGCAGGGATGGCGGCACCGCATCGAAGAAGCCGGCGGCGAGGTGCCGGGCCAGGATGTCCGAGCCCACGGCGGTGACGGCCGAGACCGCGCGCTGGCAGCGGCGGTGCGGCTCCGCGTAGATCCGGCACTTGAGGTGCTGGCCGGTGCAGGCCCGGCCATCCCGCACCATCGCGCCGTTGGTGCACAGGCTGGTGAAGTCGTGCAGCGTGTGCACCACCGGCACGCCGAGCCGGCCGAGCATCGGCCAGAGCGCCGGCGTCAGCTCCGAGATCGAGTGGGTGTTCACCAGATCGGGCGCGAAGTCCCGGAAAGCCGCCGCCATCCGGGTGAGGGTCTGCCGGTTCCACTGGGTCGCGAGCTTGTAGCGCAGGCGGTCGAGGCGCCCGCGCTGCGGCCAGTCGAGGATGTGGAACGGGGTCCCGTACCCGGTCCGATAGACGGTGACGCCGTCCTGGACGACGGGGGCCGCGGCCTGCCGGGCCGCGCAGGCGACGGCGACCGCATGGCCGAGGCCGGCCTGGCGACGGGCCAGCGTCTCGACCATGAGTTCGGCCCCGCCGACCTGCTCGGGCGGGTACAGCGAGCTAAGGTGCAGGATGCGCATGCGGCACCTTTCCGGCCGGTTCCGCGCGGGCGGAGTCCCGGAGCGCGTCGAGCAGCAGGGTCTCGTAGCGGCGGGCGGTCTCGGCCCAATCGTACAGGCCGGCATTGTCACGGCCGCGCTCGATCAGCGCCGCGCGCAGGCCGGGCTCGTCCAGCAGGCGGCGCAGGCACGCGGTGAGCGCCCCGGCATCGGTGGGGTCGAAGGTCAGGGCGCCCGCGCCGGCGATCTCGGGGGTCGCCGACCGGTTCGAGCAGATCACCGGGCAGCCCAGCGCCTGCGCCTCCAGCACGGGCAGGCAGAACCCCTCCGCGAAGGACGGGACGCACAGGCACAGGGCGTTCCGGTAGAGCGCCGCGAGCCGGCCCTCGCCGATCCGGGACAGGCGCGTCAGCCGGACCGGTGCGCCGCCGAGCGCTTCGGCGATCGCCTCGTCCGGATCCTCGCCGACATGGACGATGCCGATCTCCGGGCGGTTCAGCGCGGCCACGGCCCGCGCCAGCGTCGCGAAGTTCTTGTTATACATGGCGTTGCCCACCGCCAGCACGAAGGGTCCCGGCGGGAGTTCCGGTGCCGGATCGACCGCCTCGGGGTCGATCATCGCGGCCGACGGGACGGTGTGCGTCCGGTCCCGGAGGGTCGGGTAGAAGCGCCCGAGATCGCTCCGGGTCGCCTCGGAGACGGCGATCACCCGGGCGCTGTTGGCCAGGACGAGCCGGAAGATCGGATCGGTGGTCAGCGCCTCGCGCGAGCGGCTTCGGCCGGGCATCGTGCGGAAGTAGAGATCGTGCACGACGCTGACCCGCGCGCGGCCGCCGAAGGCTGCGCCGTAGGGATCGGCGTTGAGCACCGCGTCGATGTTCAGGGCCCGGCACAGCCGCGGGACGGTGACCGCCTGCCGCAGGACGTCGAACAGCATGATGCGCGGGCGCGGCACGGTCACGACCTCGACCCGGTCGCGGATCGCCTCGGGCAGCTGCGCGCGGGTCCAGGGCGAGCGCAGCACGACCGCGAAGGTCCCGCGCTCGAGCAGGCCGGCGATCACCCGGAAGGCGACGAGGGCGACGCCCGACGGACGGCCGCCGTGCTGGGTCGGCATGTTCACGAGGACGCGCGGCATGGCGGCTCCGAAGACTCCGATCGCAGATGATGACGGCCCGCCCGTCAGGCGCGGGCGGCGGCTTCCAGGATGAGGGTGGCGAGGGCTGTGCGCATCCGGTCCGCACCGTAGCGGGACAGCGCCCGCTCCCGGGCGAGACGGGTGCGCGCCGCGACGGCGTCCGGGTCGGCGAGCAGCCCGGCGAGGGCGGCGGCGAGGCGATCGGGCCGCCGCGGCGGCACGAGGGTGCCGACCGCACCGCCGTCGAGGATCTCGGCGGAAGCGCCCGTATCGGTGGCGATCACCGGGATCCCGGCCAGCATCGCCTCCACGAGGGTCCGGCCGAACGGCTCGGGATCGACCGAGGGATGCACGACCGCGTCGACCGCCTGCATCAGCCGGGGTACGTCGGAGCGCTGGCCCAGGAACAGGACGCGGTCGGCCACGCCGTGCGCCGCGGCCAGCGCGTGCAGCCGCGCCGCGTAAGCGTCCTCGCCGAACAGTGCCGCGCCGACGACGATGCAGTGCAGGCCGGGAACGCGCGCCAGCGCCTCGATGACCACGTCCTGCCCCTTCCAGGGCGCGAGGCGGCTGAACACCCCGATGAGCGGCCCGTCCGGCAGCCCCAGTTCCGCCCGCAGGGCCGCCGGGGTGCGGGGGTCGCGATCGAGATCGAGGCCGTTCGGGACGACGGTCACCCGGTCGGGATTGCCGCCGGATCGGACGAAGGCCTCGGCGGCGGCCCGCGAGGGAACGACGACCCGGGCCGCGCACAGATTGGCGAGCCGCGCCTGCACGATGCGCTGGATCCGGCCGAAATGCGCGCCGTCGAGGATGTCGTGCAGGTGCCAGATGATCGGGCGGCCGACGAGCCGCGCGGGCAGAGCCGACAGCAGGAAGGCCTTCTGCGAGTTGGCATAGACCACGTCGCAGGTCCGCGCCGCGCGGGCGATGTCGAGGGCGAGCCCGGCGAGCCGGCCGAGCTTGGGCAGGGCCCGCAGGACCGAGGCGTCCCGGCGCAGGCCCGACAGGCCGGCCCCGGGGCGGGCGAGACGGATCTCGAGGCCGAGGCCGCGCAGGATGCCGGCGAAGGCGCCGTCCTCGAACAGGAACGCCGTCGAGCCCGCCCAGGGGGCCACGGCATCGCGCAGGACGAGCTCCGCCCCCGACATTGTCCCGGTATGGGTCACGAACAGGACGCGGGGGCGGTTCCGGGGCTCGGCACTCCGGGCACCGTCAAGCGGCGCATGGTCGGCGAGCATGCCGGCGGACAGGGCCTCGGTCATCGCGCGTCCCCGGCGTGGCGGGGCTCCGGAAGCCGCATCACGTCGTAGGTCGGCTGGCGCCCCGCCCGGACCATCGTCATGGCGATCCCCAGCACGACGCCGCCCGCGCGGCGGAGGTTGCCCACCGTCTCGACGATGTCCGACAGCTGCGAGCGGCCGTAGCGCGCGCAGCAGAGCACGCCGTCCGCGTGGCGGGCGAGCATCGAGGCGTCCATCAGCACGCTGGTCGGCGGGGAATCCAGGAGGACGAGGTCGTAGCGGCGGGTCCAGCGCAGGAACTCGACCATGCGCTCGCTCATCAGCAGGTCGGTGGATTCCGAGGTCGGCGTGCCGGCCGGGATCACATCGAACCGGCCGGCCGAGACCACGGCCTCGGCGGGGGCGATCTCGCCGCGCAATACCCCCACGAGGCCCGGCCCGCGCCCGAGCCCGAGCGAGGCGTCGAAGTTCGGCCGGCGCAGATCGCACTCGATCACCAGCACCCGACGCCCGCTTGCGGCGCCGATGCCGGCCAGGGCGAAGGCCGTGAACGACTTGCCCTCGCGGGGCTTCGACGACGTCACCAGGATGACCCGGGACTCGCCCCCGCCCGCCAGGACGAGGTGCGCGTGCAGATTGCGCAGCACGGTCTGCATCACCGGATCGACCCGGGCCCGTGCCAGGGCCTCGGGGAGGTCGAGGTCTCTCCGACGGTCGGAGAGGCGGCCCATGAGCCCGCGGGGTTCCAGACGGGGGAGCTGGGCGAAGACCGGAGCGCCGGTGCCGGCCATGAGCTGCGCCGGGGTCCGGACCCGCTGGTCGGTGTAGTCGCGCAGCAGAGCCGCGGCCGCCGCCAGCACGCCCGCGAGCACGATGCCCCCCGCCAGGAACGGCACGGCCTTGGGCGAGAACGGCTCCTGCGGCAGTTCCGCCAGGCTGACCAGCCGGGTGCTGCCGGTGAGGATGCGCCGCTCGGTCTCGAGCTCGCCGGCGCGCTTCACGAGGTCGGCGTAGCGGGTCCGCTGGATCTCGGCGTTGCGCACCATGCCCTCGATCGAGGCCTCGTCGTCCATGGCGGCCGCGGCCTCGGTCTTGGCGTTGTCCAGTTGGGCGCGCAGCGCCTGGGCCAGGGCGTTCGAGGCGTCGTAGGACTTGCGCAGTCCCTGCGTGACGTTCCTGACCTCCTGATCAATGCGCTCGCGCAGGCTCGCCCGCTCGGTCGTCAGGGCCCGGATCGCCGGGTGGTTCGCGCCCAGGAGGGTGCTCTGGTTGGCGAGCTGCGCGGCGACGCCGCTCAATTGCTGCTTGAGGGCCCCGATCGTGGGGCTGGCCAGGACGGCCGGTGCGGTCTCGGCGCCGCGCGCGCCCCGGCTCTCGATCTCGCCCAGGCGCGCGGCGGCGTCGGCCTTGGCAGCCTCTGCGGCGGACAGCTGCTGGCTGATGCTGGTCAGACGCTCGGCGCTGATCGGCGCGTTCGTGCCCTTCACCAGGCCCTTGCGGCGCCGGAACGTCTGGATCCGGGTCTCGTCCGCGCGGATCGACGCGTCGAGCTGGTTGATCTCGGTGTGCAGCCAGTCGGAGGCCGCCTTGCGGCTCGAGGCCTGCGCTTCGCGCTGGTCGTCGAGGAAGGACTCGATCAGGGCGTTGGTCATCGTCTGCGCCGTCTCGGGCAGGGGCGACCGGTAGCCGATGGTGATGATCCGGGAGCGGCCGGAGCTGAGCACGCTGTAGCGCTTCTGCAGGTACTCGACCAAGGCGTTGCGATCGGTCGTGAGCTTCGTGCAGGCGGCCTCCTTCTTGTCGGAGATGGGCCCCGGCCGCCCGCCGCCGGCGGCGTAGCGGCACTCCGCCAGGACGGGGGCGGCGAGGCCGGCGTCGATCGCGAGCCGCAGGAGCCGCGGCGAACGGATCACCAGGATCTGGCTCTCGATGTCGGCCGGGTCGCCGATCTTCTGGATCCAGGCCATGGAGGCGTTGTGGGCGCCCGGCTCGGCCTCCGCCACGATCACCGAGCCGGTCGCCACGTATTGCGGCGTGATGTTCATCAGCGCGGCGATCGCGAGGCCCATGACCAGGGCGAAGACCGTCGCGAACAGGTAGCGGCGGCGCCAGATCCGGAAGAGCGGGGCGGCCAGCGATCCACCCCGCGGCTGCTCCGGCGCGGCGGCGCGCACCGGGGTCCGGTCGGCCAGATCGACGGTGACGAGCGACATGGACATCGGTCTCAGCCCACTGCTTCGAGGCGCGGGAGGGTGCGCGTCCGGGGCTCGCAGGCCGCCCGGTGCAGGGCCATCTGCTCATCGACGAACCGGGAGAACCGGCTCCGGAACAGCTCGGCCGAGAACAGGTCGGCCTGCGCCCGGCAGGCCTCACGGGTGAAGTGGTGTTCCTGCTGGATGAAGCCGCGCACGCAGGCCGCGACGGCCTGCGGATCCGGCGTATCGAAGAACATGCCGGTCCGCTGCGGGCCGCGCGTCTGGACCGTCTCGCGCGCACCGCCGCGGCCGAGGGCGAGGACCGGGGTGCCTTCCGCGGAGGCCTCGACCACGATGATCCCGAAATCCTCCTCCGCGGCGAAGATGAAGGCGCGGGCGGTGGCCATGAGCTGGCGCAGCCCCTCGTCGGAGACGAAGCCCACGAAGGAGACGTTGGGCCCGGCGATCTCCCGCAGCCGGGCGGCATCGGGGCCGCTTCCGGCCACCACGAGGTGGAGATCCGGCAGCAGCGCGAAGGCGCGGACCACCGCCTCCACGTTCTTGTAGGGGACGAGCCGGCTCGCCACGAGGAAATGGTTGCCCCGCGGGCCGTCGAAGCGCTGGCTCGACAGGGTGATCGGCGGATGGATCACCTCGGCGGTGCGGCCGTACACCTTCTGGATGCGCCGGGCCACGAACGCCGAGTTGGCCACGATCGCGTTCGGCCCGGAGGCCGTGCGCACGTCCCACAGGCGCATGTGGTGCAGGACGAGGCGGGCGACCACGCTCTTGACGCCCGCGTCGCAGCCGCTCTCGCGCAGATAGGTGTGCTGCAGATCCCAGGCGTAGCGCATCGGCGAGTGCACATACGAGACGTGCAGCTGATCGGGCCCGGTCAGCACCCCTTTGGCCACGGCGTAGCTGCTCGAGATGATGAGGTCGTAGGCCGACAGGTCGAACTGCTCGATCGCGATCGGCATCAGCGGCAGGTAGGCGCGGTGCCGCGTGCGGGCGAAGGGCAGGCGCTGGATGAAGCTGGTCCGGGCGTTCTCGTAGCCGATCCGCGTCCGGTCCGCCGGCGGCAGGAAGTCGAACAGCGTGTAGACGTCCGCGTCCGGGTAGAGCTTCAGCAATTGCTCCAGGACGCGCTCGGCCCCGCCGACGACGTACAGCCAGTCGTGAACAATCGCGACACGCATCACAGCTACCTCGTCGACGTGCCGCGGCCGGGCGAAAGAGTTTCCACCGGCCGACCTCTCAGGAGGCGGTGAGCAGAGGCACAGACCGGACCCTAGATGGGACATGGCCTTTAAAAAAGGAGTGAATACGTGAGCTGCCGCGGAAATTAGTGCCTATGCTGGCGGCCATGATCACGAACAGACTTAATTTTCATTTGAAAGTATGGTTAATATCTTGGTGATGTCGCGCCCGTCGGTCGTGGTCTTTCCGGTGGGAGGTGGGCAGGGCACAGCAACGCTCGGCAGGGTAGCGACGGTCACAGATCGGCGGGCTTGGTCTGCGATGGCCCCCCTCCACGCCCCCCCTCCACGCCCCCCCTCCACGCCCGCCCTGCACGCCCGCCCCGTATCGCGTATGCGCGGTCGGCTGTCGGGGGCGCCGTTACGGCGTCAGCGCGCGCGGCACCGGTGCGGGGACAGGCCGGCGGTCGAAGCGGCGCCGGAGGGCGGCGTTCATCGGGGCTTCCACGCGCCGGAACAGGACCTCCCCGACCGCTGCGGACGCCCCGAACGCGAGACTGAAGATCAGCGCGACCCGCACGCCGCCGGAGACCGGGAGAACAGCCGCGACCTTGGAGGCGGCGTGGAGCAGCAGGTTGTGGACCAGATAGAACGAGTAGCTGGCGTTCCCCTGGGACAGCAGCCAGCGGGAGCGCAGGGTGATGCCCCCGCGCTCCAGCAGCAGCATCGCGCCGACGATCAGGCTGGCGGCGGACCCCCAGACCAGGGGGCGGACGAACCCCGTCAATTCGGGTTGCACGCCGAGGACGTAGGCGGCGGCCTGGCCGCCGAGGACGAGCAGCCCGGCCACGAACACGGCGGCGCCGGCCACGCGCCGGACCGGGAAGCCGGCGGACGGAGCGCCCAGGTGCAGATAGGCATAGCCGAGGCCAATACCGGCCGCGAATTCGAGCACGATCGGCTTCGTGTAATAGGCCCAGTACAGTCCGGGGACCGGCAGCAGCCCCAGCAGGCTCAGGCCCAGGAAGAGAGCGACCGCCGCGAGGGCGCGCATGGCGCGTGTCGGCACCAGCAGCAGCCCGGCGAAGACGGCGTAGAAGAACATCTCGTAGTTGAGCGTCCAGCCTACGGAGTTCAGCGGCTCGACGTAGCCGCCCCGTGAGAAGGGCAGGAACAGCAGCGACTGGAGCAGGTATTCGGGTCGGAACTCCACGATCCCGATCGGCTTCAGGCCCGCCAGCGCCATGAGCGCGAGACCGAGGGTGACGAGCCAGTAGACCGGAACGACGCGCGCGGCCCGCCGCACGAGGAACGCGCCGATCCCCTCGCCATCGTCCCGGCGTGACGAGCCCGCCTGCGCCGGACCGCCCTCCCCTCGGGCGGAACGCGCGCCCGTGCTCACGAACATGATGAAGCCGGACAGGACGAAGAAGACGTCGACGCCGGCCGCGCCGAAGGCGAGGACATCCGGCCTCGGCAGGACCAGTCCCGCGTAGAGGCCGAAATGCGTCAGGAAGACGAGGTAGGCCGCGAGGGCACGCAGGATCTGCAGATTATAGAGCATGGCGCGCCGGCTCGCCGCGGGAGGTTGCCCGCCTGGGTGGGCGAGGACGCCACCATGCCGGATCCGGCTCCGCCGAGTCACGGGGACTCGCGATTCGTGCTGAATAAGCCGCCCGGGCCCGGCGCGGCATATGGATCGGGACAGTGTTGTCCACATGTCCGGTCTGGAACACGCGTCGATAAGCCACGGAAAGTTATTATAAAGGCGGCGGCGCCCATTATAGCCCAACCGGTGCAGTCCAGTTGCTTATGGCCACGCTTTCCAGCTTCGCGCCCCGCACGGAGCGGTTGTTTACTATTAATCAGTAGAATATTTGACGCCTCGCAGGGCGAATGAATAAAGTGTGACCCACTGGATTAAGGAGTTCCGCCGTGAACATCTCCCATGACATCCGCGAGATCCTGGGCTCGAACGAAGCCTTTGCGGGGAAGTCCGATCAGCTCTCCGACGACGCCAGCCTGTTCGACATGGGCCTCGATTCGTTCGGGTCGGTGCAGTTGATGCTGGCGCTCGAGGAGCGCTTCAACATCGAGTTCCCCGACGAACTCCTCAATCGCAAGTCCTTCTCGACGATCCGCGCGATCAGCGAGGCCGTGTCCACCCTGATCCGCCAGGAAGCCGCATGAGCACCCTGGTCGCGCGCGCCGAGCGGGCGGCGGCGGTGGCGGCACGCCACGCCGACGCCGTCGATCGCGAGGGCCGCTTCCCGGCGGAAGCGGTGGCCGCCCTGAAGGCCGAGCGCCTTCTGGGCCTTCAGATCCCGGGTCAGTTCGGCGGCGAGGGCGCCGGTCTGGTGCAGATCGCGGAGGTCTGCAGCACGCTCGGCCATGCCTGCAGCGCGGCCGCGATGGTCTTCGCGATGCACCACATCAAGCTGTCGAGCCTCGTGACCCACGGGCTCGACAGCGCCTGGCATTGCCGGCTGATGGAGCGCATCGCCCGCGAGCAGCTTCTGGTCGCCTCCTCGACCACGGAGGCCGGCATCGGCGGTGACCTGCGCAACAGCCTCTGCGCCGTGGAGACCACCGGCGAGACCTTCGCGCTGGGTAAGGACGCCTCCGTGATCTCCTACGGGGCGCAGGCCGACCTGATCCTCGCCACCGCCCGGCGCCATCCGGAGGCCGCGACCTCGGATCAGGTGCTCGTGGCGCTCATGGCCGATCAGATCTCCCTGGTGCGCACCAGCCAGTGGAACACCCTGGGCATGCGCGGCACCTGCAGCGACGGGTTCCGGCTGGAGGCCCGGGACGTGCCCGTGGAACAGATCCTGCCGAAACCCTTCGCCGAGATCGCCGCCCAGTCGATGCTGGCCTCCTCGCACCTGCTCTGGAGCAGCGTCTGGTACGGGATCACCACCTATGCGGTCGATCGCGCCCGGGCCTTCGTGCAGGCCGAGGCGCGCCGGAACCCCGGCCAGGTCCCGCCCACGGCCCTGCGCCTCGCCGAGGTCGCGAACGCGCACCAGGCCATGCGCGGCGCCGTCGTGTCGGCCCTTCGCCGCTTCGAGGACGCCCATGGCGACGCCGACACGATCGGCTCCCTCAGCTTCTGCGTGATGCTGAACAACCTGAAGGTCACCGTCTCCGACATGGCGGTCGACATCGTGCGCCGGGCGCTCTCGATCGTCGGGCTCGCCGGCTACAAGAACGACACCCCCTTCAGCCTGGGCCGACCGCTGCGCGACGTGATGTCCGCGCCGCTGATGATCGGCAACGACCGCATCCTCGCCAATACCGCCAAGCTCCTGCTCGTGCAGAAGGGCAGCGGCCAGCTCATGAGCGCGTGATGGACTCGATCCCCCTGCCCCGCGACGAAGTCCTGCTCGACGACGAGCCGGCCGGCGCCCCGACCTTCCTCGACCGCCTGTTCGACCACGGGCTGCTGATCCGCACCGGGGTCGACGGCCTCTACGGCCGGAGCGGCGCCTTCGAGAGCGTGGTCGAGGCCCTGGACCGGCTGATCACACGCCTCGGTGCCCCGGACGGGGCGGAGGTGATGCGCTTCCCGCCCGGCATGAGCCGGCCGGCCTTCGAGCGCAGCGGCTACCTCAAGGGCTTCCCGAACCTCGCCGGCACCATCCACAGCTTCTGCGGCGACGGGGCCGGGCATGCCGAGATCCTGGCCTGCGTCGAGGCCGGGCAGGACTGGACGGGGCAGCAGGAGGCCACCGACGTCGTCCTCACGCCGGCCGCCTGCTACCCGCTCTACCCGGTGGCCGCCGCCCGGGGGGCGCTGCCCCCGGAAGGCCGGCTCTTCGACCTGCAATCCTACTGCTTCCGGCGCGAGCCCTCGCTGGAGCCGACCCGGATGCAGCTGTTCCGGATGCGCGAATACGTGCGCATGGGCAGTCCCGAGCAGGTTCTGGCCTTCCGCGAATCCTGGCTCGAACGCGGCACCGCCATGATGCGCGACCTCGGGCTGCCGCTCGCGATCGATGCCGCCAACGACCCGTTCTTCGGGCGGGCCGGCCGGATGCTCGCCAACAATCAGCGGGCGCAGGGGCTCAAGTTCGAGCTGAACGTGCCGGTCAACAGCGTCGAGAAGCCGACCGCCTGCCTGAGCTTCAATTATCACCAGGACCATTTCGGCAGCACCTGGGAGCTGCGGCAGGCCGATGGCGGCGTCGCCCACACGGCCTGCGTCGGGTTCGGGCTGGAGCGGATCACGCTGGCGCTGCTTCGGCACCACGGTCTCGACCTCGCGGCATGGCCCGAGGCCGTGCGCACCGCGCTGTGGGGCTGAGCCGGTGACCGCCGCTCTGCGCCGGCCGGCCGGGCTCGGGGTCGCGGGCCCCTACGTCGCGCACCCGCTCCACGATGGCGGCCGGGACTGGCCGGAGACGAACTGCTACGTCGACCTTTGGATCGAGCTGCTGCATGGACGCGGCCTCGTCCCGGAGGCGATGCTGGGTTTTACCCTGCGGCAGGATTTCGAGGGCGACCAGTTCACCTTCTTCAAGCCGCCGCCCGGCGATATCGAGCGGCTCTACGGCCTGGAGGTGCTGGAACTCGCGGTCTACGCGGGTCTCGAGGCCCACGCCCTGGTTCAGACGGCGGCCGGACGGCCGGTGCTGGTCGAGGTCGACGCGATCCACCTGCCCGACACGCAGGGCACGACCTACGGCCGGGACCACGCCAAGACGACGATCGGCATCCTGGCCCTCGATCCGGAGGCCGGGGAACTCGATTACCTGCACAATGCCGGTCGCTTCCGGCTCGCGGGGGCGGACTATGCCGGGATCTTCGGCCCCGCGACGCTGCCGCCCTACGCCGAGTTCGTGAAGACGGTCGCCCCGCCCCTGCCCGCGTCGGAGCTTCCGGGCGTCGCCCTGGACCTTCTCGTCTGGCATCGGGCCCGGGCGCCGGAGCGGAACCCGGTCCTGGCCTTCCGAGAGGCGCTGGCCGCCGCGGCCGGAGCGCTCGTGTGCCGGCCGCTCGGGGTGTTCCACGCCTACGCGTTCAACACGACCCGCCAGCTCGGCGCGAATTTCGAGATGCTGGCGAGCCACCTCGCCTGGCTCGACGCGTCCGCCGCCGGCGCCTTCGCGCCCGCCGCCGCGGCGGCCGCCGACCTGAGCCGCGAGGCGAAGGCGTTCCAGTTCCAGCTCGCCCGCGCCTTCCACCGCCGCCAGGCCGAAGGGCTGGCCCCACGCCTCGACCGGCTGGCGACGACCTACGAGCGCGTGTTCGCATCCCTCGACGGCGCCCTCGGCCGCTAGGGTCGCCCGATGGCCCTCATCCGCAGCGTCGACGGGCGGGCGCCGGAGGCTTTGACCGGCCCCTGGCAGCTCGCCATGACGCCGCCCGGGGCCTGCGCCGGGCCGGGCGATCTCGGCGGCGTCACCGATTGGATCCCGGCCTGGGTCCCCGGCACCGCCGCGTCCGCCCTCAGGGCGGCCGGACGCTGGACCGAGACCGCCCCCACGCCGATCCACGACCGCGACGTCTGGTATCGGACCCGCCTGTCCGGCCCGGGGCGCGTCCGCCTGCGCTTCGAGGGGCTGGCGACACTCGCCGAGGTCTGGCTCGACGGCGCCCCGCTGCTCAGCGCCCGCACGATGTTCGAGCCGCACGCCGTCGAGGCCGAACTCGGCGCCGGGTCCGATCTCGCGCTCTGCTTCCGCGCCCTGCGCGCGGAACTCGACCGGCCGTCCAGGCGCGGGCGCTGGCGGCCGCGGATGATCACGCCGGGGTCGCTGCGCCACGTGCGCACCAGCGCCCTCGGCTTCATGCCGGGCTGGTGCCCGGAGATCGACCTCGTCGGCCCCTACCGGCCGATCACCCTGGAGGCGGCGCGCCCCGGACTCGCCTCCGCCGACCTGCGCGCCACCCTCGACGGGAACACCGGCTGTCTGGCCGCATGCCTGACCTTCGACGGCGGGGCCGAGGCGGTCACGCTCCGGTGCGACGGGCGCGAGACGGCGCTCGAAAAGATCGGCCCCGGTCAGTTCGCCGGAGAGCTGGCGCTGCCGGGGATCGCCCCCTGGTGGCCGCACACGCACGGCGCGCCGAACCGCCACGCGGTGTCGGTTTGCGTCGATGGGGCGTGCGTCGATCTCGGCCGGGTGGGCTTCCGCTCCCTGTCGCTGACGCGACCCTTCGCCGAGGGCCTATCGATCGCGGTCAACGGCGTGCCGGTCTTCTGCCGCGGGGCGCTCTGGACGCCCCCGGATCTCGTCGGGCTGAATTCGGACGGGACCCGGTCTCTGCTCGCGCTGGCCCGGGAGGCCGGCATGAACATGCTGCGCGTCCCGGGCACGACGCTCTACCCGTCGACCGACTTCTACGATCAGTGCGACGAACTCGGCATCCTGGTCTGGCAGGACCTGATGCTCGCCAATTTCGACTATCCGCACGACGATCCGGACTTCGCCGCCGGCCTCGCCCGGGAGGTCACGGCGTTCCTCGACCGCACCCAGACCGCGCCCTCGCTGTGCGTCCTGTGCGGGGGCAGCGAGGTTTGGCAGCAGGCCGCGATGCTCGGCGCTCCGCGTGCCGTCTGGGCCGACACCTTCTGCGAGACGACCCTCGCGACGCTGGCGGCGGCCCAACGCCCCGACCTCGTGATCGTGCCCAACTCGCCCTCCGGCGGGGCCCTGCCCTTCTCACCGCGCGGCGGCTGCACGCATTACTTCGGCGTCGGCGCCTATCGCCGGCCCCTCGCGGATGCCCGCAGGGCCGAGGTCGGGTTCGCCAGCGAGTGCCTCGCCTTCGCCAACCCGCCCGAGCCGGGGACCCCCGGCCCGGCGGATCCCACCGGTCCGGACTGGGCGAGGGGCATCCCCCGGGATCGGGGTGCCGACTGGGACTTCGAGACCGTCCGCGACCATTACGTCGGCCTCCTCTACGGCGTCGATCCGGCCGCGCTGCGCCTGGACGACCCGGAGCGCTACCTGGAACTCGGGCGTGCCGCCGTCGCCGAGGTGATGGAGGCGACATTCGCGGAGTGGCGCCGGCCGCGCTCGCCGACGGCGGGCGGCCTGGTCCTGGCCCTGCGCGATCTCGGGCCGGGGGCCGGCTGGGGCGTGATCGACTGGCGGCAGCAGCCGAAATCCGCATGGTACGCGCTCAAGCGCGCCTTTCGCCCGGTGCAGGTTCTCCTCACGGACGAGGGTCTGGACGGCCTGCACCTCCACGTCCTCAATGAGACCGGGGACATCCGCGCGCTGACCGTCACGCTGACGTTCGCCGATTCCGGCGGCCGGGTTGCGGCGCGCGCCGAGCGCCCCGTGGAGATCGGTGCGCGCGCCGCGCTGACCCTGACCTCCGCCGAACTGCTCGGCCGCTTCTTCGACGCCACCGACAGCTACCGGTTCGGGCCGCGGATCCACGATGTCGCCCATGCCTGCCTGAGCGGGGCGGATGGCGGCGTCATCGCCGAGAGCTTCCACTTCCCCGGCCCGCGCCCAATCACCGAAGGCGCCATCGGGCTCCGTGCCGAGCCGGTGATGACCGAGTCGGGGCCGGCCCTGCGCATCGCCACGGAGCGGCTCGCCCTCGGCGTGCAGGTCCATGTCCCCGGCGCACGCCCCGCCGATAGCGGCTTCCACCTCGCGCCGGGGACGGCGCGGCTGATCGCCTGCCCTGGCCGGACCCAGCTCCCCCGTGGCAGCGTCCGGGCCATCAACAGCAACGAGCGCGCGGAGTTCGGTCATGACATCTGAAGCCCGGGTCATGATTGCCCCCGCTCCCGGCCCGCTCGATCCCTCTCCGGTGACCTTCGCGGGCCTGTTCGGCTGGTACCACCCGGCACCCGGGCAGCGTGGCGTGGTCCTCTGCGGCGCGCACGGATTCGAGCAGATGGCGGCGTACCGCCCGTGGCGGGCGCTCGCCGAGAGGCTCGCCGGTGCGGGCTGCCCGACCCTGCGCTTCGACGCCCCGGGCGAGGGCGATTCCGCCGATCTCGACGCCGCTGGGGTCGCCGCCTCCGTCGCGGCCATCCGCGAGGCGATCCGGTTCCTGCGCGAGACGGCCGGCGTCGCCGAGGTCGTCCTCGTCGGCCTGCGCCTGGGCGCGACCTTCGCGGCCCTGGCCGCGGAGGCGGACCCCGTGGACCGCCTCGTCCTGCTCGCGCCGGTCGCCACCGGGCGGGCCTACCTGCGCGAGATGCGGCTGCGGGCGCAGACGATCGGGCGCCTTCCGGACGGCTCCGCTCCGCCTCCGGAGGTGGAGGGACTCACCGTCGGCGGCTTCCGCATGGACGCGGCCTTCCTGGCCGAACTCGCCGGGCTGAACCTCGCGCGGATCGCCAAGCCCCCGGCCCCCGCGGTGCTGCTTCTCGCCCCGGATCCGGCCGCGCTGGCCGCCCGCCTTGGTGCCGTCGGCTGCGCGGTCGAGGCGGGACCCTTCCCCGGCCTCGCGCATCTCGTAGGCGATCCGATCTTCGTGAAGGTGCCGGAGGCGGATTTCGACCGCATCACCGCCTTCGTGGCGGACGGGGTCGCCCCGGCGGAGGCGCCCGCGACGATCCCGCCCCCGGCGCGGTTGGCCGGCGCGGACTGGACTGAGGAGCCCGTCCGGCTCGTTTCGGGCCTGTTCGGCATCCGCTGCACCCCGGACAGGCCGGAACCCGGCACGCCGACGGTCCTCTTCATCTCCACCGGCATGACCGTCCGGTCGGGTTGGGGACGGCAGACCACCCGGCTCGCCCGGAGTCTCGCCGCCGAGGGCGTCGCCTCGTTCCGCCTCGATGTCGGCGGCGTCGGCGACAGCGGCGGCCGGCCGGATGGCCGCCGGCCGCTCTTCGCCCCGGACGGCTACGCGGACGTGGTCCGGGCGGTCAACCATCTCGCCGGAGACGGGAGCCCGATCGTGCTCGTCGGCGGCTGCAGCGGGGCCCACGCGGCCTTTCACGCGCTCTGCCGGGATCCGCGGATCGGCGGAGCATTGCTGGTCAACCTCTACTGTTTCGACTGGGATCCGGATCAGGATGTCGACAGCGTGATCCGCCAGACCTACGGCAGCGCCGCCACCTACGCCGCGCTCCTGACGCGGGGCGCCACGTGGCGCCGTCTCATCCGCGGGCAGATCCGGGTCGGCGCGATCGCCGGAGTCCTGGCCCGGCGCGGGTTCGACGCGGCGCTGCGGCAGGTCCGACGCGCCTGGCGAACGCAGGCTCCGGGCGGCTCGGTCGCCCGGCGCGTGGCCGCGATCCGGCGGCGCGGTGCCGAGATCCGTCTGGTCTACAGCGCCGGCGATCCCGGCCTGGCCGCCCTGCGCCGTCATCTGGGACGGTCCCCGAACCGCGCCGGACGGCGCCTCGGTGCTCCGGTCACGATCGTGCCGGATGCCGACCACAACCTCGGCTCGGCCGAGGCGCAGGCGGCGCTCGGCCGGGCGGTGCGCGACCTCCTGCGCGCGGTACGGCGCGTTCCCGCGGCGCGCGTCAGGAGACCGGATCAGGCCGTGGCCGGCTGGCATATGATCGCGACATGAGTGCCGTCACGCGCCGGTCGGCCATGACGATGGCCGTGGGGTCGTTGGCGGCGGGGGCTCTCACCACGGCGGCTTCAGCCGCGTCCCCGCATCGATGCGAGGAGCTGATCGATTCGATCGGCGTGAACGTGCATCTCGGCCACGGCGGCAGCCCCTATGTCGAGCGCTTCGCCGCCTGCGCGGCTGCCCTCGACGAACTCGGCCTGCGCCATCTGCGCGACGACATCGTGCTCACCGGCGGCGAACCAGCCGGGCAGTTCGCCCGGATCGCCGCCCTGGCCGAACGCGGCTATCGCTTCAGCCTCGTCTTCTATGACGGTCTGACGCCAGGGCCGCGGGTTCCCCCGGAGCGCTTCGCGGAGATCGCCGGCTGGGCCGGCGGCGGGCTCGTCGTGGCGGAGGGCGGCAACGAGCCCCCGATCGCCGGCCGGCCCGACCTGCCACGCCTCTCCGCCGACCATCAGGCGGCTCTGTTCCGGGCGGTGCAGGCGGATGCCCGGCATCGATCCGTGAGGGTTGCCGGACCGAGCTACATCCAGGGGAACGTCGCCGCCGCGCAGGATCTCGCGGCTGTGGTCGATCTCGCCAACGTCCATGCCTATCCGGGGGCCGAGCACCCCGAGACCAGCGGCGGCGGCAGCCTCGCCCGTTTCGTCGCGGCGGCAAGGCCGGTCTTCGGGCCCGCGCCGGTGATCGCCACCGAGAACGGCTATCACACGGCGCTCGCCACCGGCAGCGCCCATCTGCCGGTCTCCGAGGGCATCCGGGCGCGCTACATCCCGCGCCTGCTCCTGTGGAGCTACCTGCAGGGGGTGCGGCGGACCTACCTCTACGAGCTGATCTCCAGTTTCGATCACGGCGACGGCGACCCGGAGAGCCGCTTCGGCCTCCTCGCTCATGATGGCCGGCCGACCCCCGGCTTCGCGGCTCTGCGCAGCCTCGTCCGGCTGTTCAGCGGCGGCGAGGCGGCCGGCGCGCCCTTCCCGGGGGAGGTCGAGGTGGCGGCCCCCGCCGCGACCCCCGACCTCGTCTCCGCCCGCTTCGCCCGGCGGGACGGCGCCGTGCTGGTGCCGGTCTGGCTCGGCCTCGACGGGTGGGATCGGCGCAGCCGCGCGCCCAGGCCCGACCCGACGCCGCGGGCGGTCGAGATCCGCCTGTCGGAGCAGCCCCGGGCGGTGCGGTTGCATCGCTTCGCGGATGACGGCTCGGTGAGCGTGCATGCGCTGTCCCCCGAGCGGCGCGTCCCGCTCCAGGTCACCGACCGGCTCGGCGTGCTGGAGGTGCTGTAAGTGTCGATGGGGCGACGATCCTTCGCGACTGCGGCGGCCGCCGCCGGCTCGTTGGTCCGGTGCCCTGACACGGCATCGCGGGCGGCTGCCGCCGGCCCTCCGAACAGGGCGGCGCGCATCCCATGTTGAGCTTCCTCTGCGACAAGCTCGTCAGCGCGACCCTGGTGCTCCTGAACCTCCTCGCCCCGGTGGAGGTCCACGTGGACCGCGACCTCGCCTACGCCCCCGGAAGCCGGCACGAGGCCGATATCTATCGGCCGCGCGTGCCGGGTCCGAGCCCGGTCCTGGTGTTCCTCTACGGGGGCGGGTGGCGGACGGGCTCCAAGGAGGAGGTCGCCTATGTCGGGGCCGCCTTCGCGCGGCGGGGCTTCGTCGTGGTGATCCCCGAATTCCGGCACTTCCCGGCGGCGAGCCTGTCCGGCATCCTCGCCGACAACGCTGCCGCGGTCGCCTGGACGATCGCCCACGCGTCCGAGTTCGGAGGGGACCCTCACCGCGTCGTGGTGGCGGGCCATTCCTCCGGCGCCTGGGCCGCTGTCATGCTGGGGCTCGACGCGACATGGCTCAAGCAGGCCGGTTCCAGCCCGGAGGATCTGGCTGGCATCGTCGGCCTGGCCGGACCCTACGCGGTCACCGCGCTGACCGATCCGCTGGACGCGCAGGTCTTCACCGGCGCCGACCCCACCCTGCAGCCGATCAACCACGCCGCCGGCCAGCACCCGGCGCTGCTGCTGCTGACCGGCGCCGCGGACCAGGATGTGCGGCCGTCCGGAACGATGGCGCTCGCGGACCGGCTGCGTGCCGATCATGCCCGGCAGCAGATACACATCTATGCGGGCCTCGGTCACGGCCAGATCGTCCGGTCGCTGAGCTTTCCCTTCAGCCTCATGGCCCCGACCGCGGACGATGTCGCGCGGTTCGTGGCGGGCGCGCATGCGGGACCGTAGCGCGCGGGCCGTCGTCACCGTCGCGCCGGATCGCCGCCACATCACGGCCGTTGTCATTTCCAGTGGCTGTGCTCTGGCCGTTGCAGCCACCGCGAGACGGCTCGGCTAGCGTTCAGGCGTCTCCACGAGGCGCTTTCCATGCCCGTCGCCGCGCTCACGCTCCGCCGTTTTCTGCTGCTCGCGCTGCTGCTCGTGAGCCTGGTCAAGCTCGCCGACAGCATCGCGCATTCCGAACTGCAGCGCGCCGCGCGGGAGATGACCTATGCCGCCGCCGTGGTCGGCGCGGAGCCGGGCGGCGCGTCCGACGAGTAGCGGGGCACGGCGCATTCCAGGGGTGCCGGCCGAGCCGGCCGGGCACGGAGCCTGCGCCCTTCGCCAAGGGGCCCGATGGCCGGCCTGTCGACGTCGGTATCGGCACGGCGCCGAACTCGCGCGAGGACACGGCGCTCTACGCGTTCGACGAGGCGCGTGTCCCGGCAGCACGGTGCCTGCCGGGGCCCTGTTCCGCACCGGCCCGACGGACGCCCGGCGGGCTTATCGGCCGAGCGACGGGCCGCCCGAGGTGCCTCCGGTGCCAGGGGGCCCGCCGGTCGGTGTGCCACCGATGTTCACATCCGGCGTTGTCCCAGGGACGGACGAGTTGCTTGAATTGGCCTCGTTCCCCCGGGTGATCGGGCTGGGCCCGAGATCCCGTGCCCCGGGGGGGACACCCCCCATGGTGGCCGGCGGGGCCACGCCGGTGTTGCCGGCGCCGCCGGTGACGACCTGCGCCACGGCAGGACCGGCCAGGGCGATGCCGAGGGCGCTCGCGAAGGCGACGAGAATGCGGGTCATGAGATCATCCCTACGATTGTTGCGCCCCGGGAACGGCTGACGCTCAGCGAAGTTCAGCCCGCCGAGGCCGGCCGGCTCCGCGTCGCGCAGCGGCCGGCCTCACGGTTCGCCATCCGGGCGAGGCCGAGGTCCCAGACGGTGGCCGGCCGAATCCTCCTCTCCTCGCCAACGAGATCGGTCCGCCGGCCGGATTGCTCGACCGCGCCGGCTGCTGGGCCGCGTCGTATGCATCGGGCAGATGACAGCTTCAGGAAGCCGCCGGGACACGCAGCGTTCGCAGGAGTCCTTCGGGTGGCGCCTAGCGCTCTCCAGGCTTGAACGGCGGCTCCTTCCCGGGGGGCACGCCCTCCTGCGCCACGCTCAGCAGCATGGCGATCGTCACATAGGTGCCGGTGAGCGTGGTCAGGTCGACGACGCCCTGGTCACCGAGCACCGCCTTGGCGCGCGCGAAGGTCTCGTCGGAGACCGCCTGCTTCGTGGAGAGCTCCATGCAGAAATCGTACACGGCGGCCTCGTCGGGCTTCATGCCCTGCGGCCGCGTGTTCGCCTTGAGATCGGCTGCGACCTGCTCGGAGAGCCCGGCTTTGATCGCCAGCGGGTAGTGGGCATACCACTCGACCTGCGAGCGCCAGAGGCGTCCCTGGATCAGGATGGCGAATTCGTTCAGCCGCGTGGGGACCGACGTGTGCCAGCGCAGGTACTCGAGGAGGTCGTACATCCGCTGCGCCATCTCGGGGCTGCGGATCATCGGGTTGTACGGGCCGCCGATCCCGACGCTCGAGACCTTCATGATCCTCTCGCCGACGGGACGCTGGGCCGGCGTGAGCTGATCCATCGTCAGTTGCGGGAAGCGCGGCTCCTGGCCGGGAGCGCCCCAGGACGTCTGTGCCGCCAGCCATCCCCCGGCCGCCGCCATCAAGACCACGGCCGCACTCCCCTTCGCTCCGAACCGGCCCATCGATTCCTCCCTGGTACGGGCACGCTGAAGCGCGCCTCTGTGCGAGGGATAGTCCGCCATGCCTCTGCGAAGATCCAGTCGCTCGGCGCGGCTCGAGCCGCTCGCCGTCATGGCCTCGGCCGTCACGTTCTCCGGCTGCGTCATGAGGCTCGGATGGCGGTGTGCCGTTCGGGGGTTCCGAGCTTCGGTCGAGGTTCAGACATGAGACAGGCGGCCCGAAGACCGCCTCAGCTGACTCATTGCCAGAGCACGTTAGAAATGGTCGGAGTGGCCGGACTCGAACCGACGACCCCCTGTCCCCCAGACAGGTGCGCTACCGGGCTGCGCTACACTCCGACGCCCCAAGGGCTCCGGGCTCATAGCCCTCGTGCCCCGCCTGTGCAACCCCTTCGAACCGCCGCTCCGGGCCGGTCGCGCTGGCGCTCGCCGTCTCCGGCCGCTACGGGAAGCGCCCGCCCCCGACTTCGCCCAAGGGTTTCGCCCGAGGATCATGACAGACCGACCGATCGCCTTCGATCTCACGCGCCTCGTCACGCGCCTGCGCCACGCGAGCCCCTCGGGAATCGATCGCGTCGATCTCGCCTATGCCCGGGCTTTCCTCGGTCGTGACCGAGCCGGATTCGGCGTCGTCTCCACCGCGTTCGGGCCGCGGGTCCTCGACCGCGACCGTTCCCTCGCCATCGTCGAGGCCGTGGCGGAGGGCTGGGTCGAGGACCGGGAGGCGCAGGCGGATCCGATCTACCGCCGCCTGGCTTCGCGCTGCGGCGAATCCGGGCTCGGCCCGGCGTTTGAGGCCTCGGCTCCGCGGACCGGCACCATCGCGCGGCGCCGGATCCAGGCCCGGACGGCGGCCGACATCGCGCTGCGCGGCCGCCCGGTCGCCGCACTCCCCCGCGACACGCTCTATCTCCACACCTCGCACCTGCGCCTCGACGATCCCCGGCGCTTCGACTGGCTGTACACGCGCCGGGACGTGCGCGCCGCCTTCTTCGTCCACGACCTCATCCCGATCACCCATCCCGAATACGGCCGCGCCGGCGAGGCCGAGCGCCACGGGGCGCGCCTGCGCACCATCGGGCGGCACGCCGCCGCGATCCTGGTGAACTCGGACGATACCGGCTGGCGCACCCTCGAACATCTGGCCGCCGCGGGGTTCGGCCGGCCACCGGTGGCGGTGGGCCATCTCGGCGTCGAGGCGGCCTTCGGGCGCGCGGGGCCGCGGTTCCGGCCCGACCGGCCGACCTTCCTGGTGTGCGGCACGATCGAGTCGCGCAAGAACCACCTGCTCCTGTTCCAGGTCTGGCGGCTGCTGGCCGAGCGCCACGGCGCCGCCGCGCCGCGCCTCATCGTGGTCGGGCGCCGTGGCTGGGAGGCCGAGAGCGCCATCGACATGCTGGAGCGGTGCCCCGGCGTGCGCGCCCACGTGATCGAGGCCACCGGGCTGTCCACGCACGGCCTCGCCGCACTGATGCGCAGCTGCACGGCGTTGCTGATGCCGTCGTTCACGGAAGGCTACGGCATCCCGCTGGTCGAGGCCGCGGCCTCCGGGCTGCCGGTGGTGGCCTCCGACATTCCCGTCCATCGGGAGATCGCCGACGGCTTCGCCCTGTTCCGCGATCCCCTCGACGGTCCGGGGTGGCTCGCGGCGATCGAGGCCCTGGCCGCCCCGGCCTCGCCGTTGCGGCGGGACCTGGCCGCCCGACTCGACGCCTACGTGCCACCGGACTGGACGGCCCATTTCGATGCGGTCGGACCGACCCTGGCCGCGCTTTGACCGCGCCCCGAGTTGCGCCGCTCCGGCCCGATCAATAAGGAAATGCGTCGGTCTGCGAGGCGGATGCAGCCTGTCGGCCGAACAATCTCGGGTGGAACGGAGATTCTGCCGATGCAGGTGGTCGACCTCGATCGTGATACGGTCAAGCGCGGGCTCGATGACGGCACGATGCTGATCATCGATGTGCGTGAATCACACGAATACAGCGCTGGACATATCCCCGGCGCCGTCTCGCATCCGCTCTCCGAATTCGATCCGGAGGCCGTGGCTGCCCTCGTGGCCGAGGACGGGCGGCAGCCCGTCTTCTCCTGCGCCTCCGGGGTGCGTTCGGTCCACGCGCTGATCGCGGCGCAGAATGCCGGCCTCGACATCACCCGCCACTACAAGGGCGGCTTCAAGGACTGGTACGGGGCGGGGGAAACGATCGCGTAGCGGCCGGATCAATCCGTACTGCGCCGCCGTCATGTGCGCTCGCGCACAAGCAACATCGTTGCGCGCGGGTTACGGCGCATCTGCGGCGGAACTATCGTCAAGCTCGGCGCGACCCTCGGTCGGCCAATGGACAGCAGGACCCGATGCGCAGCCGGCTTACCAGCCTCCTCACCGTTCTCTCAGGACTGGCCGCCGGCCTCGCCGCAGGTCCGCTCGCCACGCCCGCGCAGGCCCAGGCCCCGGGCGGTCCCCCGCCGAAGGTCACCGTGGCGAAGCCGGTGGTGCGTCAGATCATCGAGCAGGACCAATATACCGGCCGCTTCGATCCGATCGAGTACGTCGAAGTCCGCGCCCGGGTCACCGGCTACTTGGAGAAGATCAACTTCACCGACGGGCAGACGGTGAAGAAGGGCGACCTCCTGTTCGTCATCGACCGGCGGCCCTACAAGGCCGCACTGGAGCAGGCCCAGGCGGCGCTGGCCTCCGCCAAGGCGCGCCAGTCCTTCTCGCAGACCGACCTGGAGCGCGCGCAGACCCTTTCGAAGAGCGGAAACATCTCCGAGCAGGTGACCGACCAGCGCCGGCAGGCCTCGCAGACCGCCCAGGCGGATGTCGACAGCGCCCAGGCCGCCCTGAACAACGCCCAGCTCAACTTCGATTTCAGCGAGGTGAAGGCGCCGATCAACGGCCGGATCAGCCGGCGGCTGGTCACGGAGGGCAACATCGTCAGCGCCGACCAGACGATGCTGACGACGATCGTGTCGCTCGATCCGATCTATTTCAGCTTCACCGTCGATGAGAAGGCGTTCCTGAAGTACCAGACCAGCCTCGGCATCGGCATGGGCCAGACCCAGCAGGGCAAGGGCGTGCCGATCCTGATCGCGCTCTCGGGCGAGGCGAAGCCCACCCGCAAGGGCACCCTCGACTTCGTCGACAACCGGGTCGACACGGCCACGGGCACGATCCTGCTGCGGGCCACGGTGCCGAACGGCGACCTGTTCATCAAGCCCGGCCTGTTCGGCATCGTATCGATGCCCGCCACCAAGCCGTTCCAGGGGGTGATGATCCCCGACGAGGCGGTGGCCGCCAACCAGGACAAGCGGATCGTCTACCTCGTCGGCGCCGACAACGTCATCCAGCAGAAGGACGTGGTGCTCGGCCCGAAGGTCGACGGCTACCGGGTGATCCAGTCCGGGCTGACGGGCGACGAGACGGTGGTGGTCAACGGCATCGCCCGGGTCCGGCCCGGCGCCAAGGTGGCCCCCGAGACCGTCGAGCTGCCCCCGAGCAAGACGTGAGCCGGACAGGCTCGCCGCGACTGCCTACGAGCGCGCCGCACGGCGCGCGCCGCACCGACGACGCAGGGCCCCGGCCGGGTGACCGGCGGGCCTCAGAGGTTTGACCGATGCGTTTCGCCCATTTCTTCGTCGACAGGCCGATCTTCGCGTCCGTCAC
>CAXTCV010000021.1:7588-33462 GCA_964242725.1 uncultured Methylobacterium sp. | reverse complement strand
GGCGCACCGGCTCCGCGCCGAACAGGGCGGTGATCACCGCGACGCCGTCCGCCCCGGCGGCGATCACGGCGGCGGCGTTCCCGAGGCCGATCCCGGCGATGGCGCCGAGCGGCAGGCCCGCGCCCCGGGCGAGGCGCGCCCGGAAGGCGATGCTGGCGAAGCCGTCGAGGCCCACCGGCGGGTCGGGATTGTCCTTGCTGGTGGTGGCGAAGACGCCGCCGATGCAGGCGTAGTCCACGGGCAGTCGGTACAGCTCGTCGGCCTGCGCGGCCGTCTTCACGGTGAGGCCGATGATCGCGTCCGGCCCCAGGAGGCGGCGGGCGTCGGCCGGATGGAGGTCGCCCTGGCCGAGATGCACGCCGTCCGCCCCCGCGGCGAGGGCGAGGTCGACCCGGTCGTTGACCAGCACCGGCACCGTTCCGCCCACCGCTTCCCGGATCGCCCGGATCCGCGCCAGGGCGGCGCGGGCGTCCGGGATGTCCTTCTCGCGGTACTGGAGCAGGGTGCAGCCCCCCGCCACCGCCTCGGCCCCGAGCCGCGCCAGCCGGTCGCCGTCGCCGCCGCAGATCCCGACGTCGAGGAGACCGTAGAGGCGCAGGTCGACCGCGCGGCCCCCGGTCGATGCGGCGTTCGCGCTGGCTGGCATCGCTGTCGCTCGGCCCCCGCCCCCGGCCGGCCCCGCGCCGGCCCGTCCCGGGCGGTCCTGTTTGGGCAGCCCCCGCCGGCTTGGCAAGCGCGTCCCGTGCGCCGGTGCCGCGCGGTCAACGGCGGCGTTGACGCGCGGCGATCCTGTCCCCCTATAGAGCGCGCGTCGGATCAAGACCTTAGTGCTGCTCGGGCGGATCCGTGGGGAAAGGCGGTCGAGGGACGATGAAGGGTGCCGCGGCGCAGACGGGTGCGCGCGGGGCGCAGGCCCCGCCGGAGCGCTCCTCCGTTGGCCTCGTCGCGGTGATCGTCGCCGCGACCGGGGGGGAACCGCGCGCCCTGACGATCCGGGTGCCCGATCAGGCGCCGGGCCGCGGCGACGGCCTGCCGGCCGGTCCGCTCGTCCCCGAGCACGCCACCCTGGAGCGGGGCCTGCGCGCCTGGGTGGAGCGGCAGACGCACCAGCGCCTCGGCTACGTCGAGCAGCTCTACACCTTCGGCGACCGCGACCGTTCCGGGGTCTCGGACATGGCGGAGGTGCACTCCCTGTCGGTGGCCTATCTCGCCCTGGTCCGCGAGGCGCGCCCGGCCGGCCTCGCCGAGGCGGCCTGGCAGAACTGGTACCGCTATCTGCCCTACGAGGATTTCCGCAACGGTCGCCCGCCGCAGCTCGACGCCATCGCGGCGCGGCTGGCCGCCTGGGCGGAGGAGCCCGACGACCGCGCCACCCGGACCCGCCGTCTCGACCGCCTGGGCCTGACCTTCGGCATGAACGGCGGCACCTGGAACGAGGAGCGCGTGCTGGAGCGCTACGAATTGCTGTTCGAGGCCGGGCTGATCCCGGAGGCCGGGGGCAATGCCGGCCCGGCGCAGCCCGCCGACCCGACCGGCGTGCCCATGGCCTTCGACCACCGCCGGGTGCTCGCCACCGCGATCGGCCGGCTGCGGGGCAAGATCAAGTACCGCCCGGTGGTGTTCGAGCTGATGCCGCCGGAATTCACCCTGCTCCAGCTCCAGAAGACCGTCGAGGCGCTCTCGGGGACGCAACTGCACAAGCAGAATTTCCGCCGGCTCGTGGCGCAGCAGGGGCTGGTGGAGGAGACCGAGAGCGTCACCAGCGGCGCTGCCGGCCGGCCGGCGCGGCTCGTGCGCTTCCGCCGGGAGGTGCTTCTGGAGCGGCCCGCGCCGGGGCTGCGGCTGCCGTCGCGGCGGGCGGGGTGATGGGGTTGGTCTCTGGCGCAACGTCCAGGATATCGGACCCGGGACCATGCGCGAGGCCCTTGGTTTGGCGTCATCTTTTTCCGAAAGCCGGAAACCACCGTTCGGGACGATGCTCTCCGCGAGGGCGTTCGACACCAGGCCGGGATGCCGTTCGCTGACGCGCAGGGCGGCGATGGCGAAATCCGGCGCGGTCGTCCGTGCCTGCTCCCAGCCGCGCCGCGTGCCGGTCGGAACCCGCACGCGGCCGGCGCACGCCCCCTGCGGCAGCCCGAGCCCGGTCCTCGTGTTTCGGATCGGTCGTGCGCGCTGGCCGCGGTCCAGGGCATCGGCCGCTACGTCGAAGTCGTGAGCGTCGGCCAGGTCAGCCGGCGGCACGATAGGCTCTCTCTTCTCCCGTATCGCTTCTTCCCACGGAGATAAGACGGGGTGGGTCGGGCCGCCAGACGAACACGCCGGCAAACAGGTTTCCCTCCACGAGCCCAATCACCCGGAATCTGTCCTCGCCGTCGATCGCACGGATGGAAGGAATCAGCCGGTGGTCGTCATCTGCGAAAAAGCGGTCGCCGAACGCCAGGGACAGCTTGTGCCTCTCGCGATTGGTCGCGTTCTCGGCAGGGTCAAACCTGTCGGCTGTCGCGGGCGATGAGCGGACGATAATTCCGTACGGTCTCCGATGTCGGCTCTTGGCGTGACCCGCCGGACGAGCGGGGCGGGCATCTATGGCACTCCGCCTCAGGAGCGGAGCCACAAACGCGGGCCTGCCGTGGTTCGTCGCGCCGCTATCGGCTGCGAGGTCGGCTTCACCGACCCGACCCTACCCGTAGGTGTGATCCTCCGCCGGGAACCGACCGGCCCGAACCTCCTCTGCATAAGCCTTCACCGCATCCTCGATATGCGCCCGCAGGCTCCCGAACTGGCGCACGAATTTCGGCGTCCGCTCGGAGAGGCCGAGCATGTCCTCCAGCACCAGGATCTGCCCGTCGCAGACCGCCGAGGCGCCGATGCCGATGGTCGCGGCGGTGACCCGCGGCGAGGTGGCGATGGCGCGGGCCACCGGCTCGACGATGCCCTCCAGCACGATCGCGAAGGCGCCGGCCTCGGAGATCGCCCGGGCGTCCTCCAGGAGGCGGCGCTCGTCGTCCGGCGCCCGGCCCTGGACCTTGAAGCCGCCCATCGTGTTCACCGCCTGCGGCGTGAGGCCGATATGGCCCATCACCGGCACGCCGCGCTGGACCAGGAACGCCACCGTCTCGGCGAAATGGGCGCCGCCCTCCATCTTGATCGCGCCGGCACCGGTCTCCTTGAGAACCCGGGAGGCGTTGAGGAAGGCCTGCTCGCGGCTCGCCTCGTAGGAGCCGAACGGCATGTCGACCACGACCAGCGCCTTCGCCGTGCCGCGGATCACCGCCTGGGCCTGGAGGATCATCATCTCCAGGGTCACGGGGATGGTGGATTCCATCCCGTGCATCACCATGCCGAGGGAATCGCCCACCAGGATGAAGTCGCAATAGGGGTCGACGATGCCGGCCGTGTGGGCGTGGTAGGCGGTGAGCGCGATGATCTTGCGCCCCTCGGCCTTGCGCTTGGCCATATCGATCGCCCGGAGCCGGCGGGACTGCACGACCTGCGACATGGTTCAGACCTCTTCCGGTTCATCCGGGACGCGCGACCCCTCCCCCCTCTGCGGGGGCGGGTGGCCCCCGAAGGGGGTCGGGAGAGGGGAGCGACGGTGCAGGGTGAGGCTATACCCGTCTTGAAGGCCCTCCGCCCTCGCCTGAACCCGGGTTCCCCTCTCCCGATCCCTGCTGACGCAGGGGCCACCCTCCCCCGCAGACGGGGCGGGAGACGCGCTCGTCCCGCCTCATCGCGCTTCTTACACCGCCCGCCGCCGCAGGTCAGCGCCCCGCCTGCGGCTCGGTCCCCGCCTTCCAGGCCGGATCGACGGGCAGGGCCGCGGTCTCGTGCTTGTCCTGCCAGCCCTCGACCCCCTCGGGGAACCAGCGGATGCCGGTATAGCCCTTGCGCACCAGCCGCTTGGCGGCGTTCCAGCTGCCCCAGCACTCCACGTGGCAGAACACCACGACGGGCTTGGCCCTGTCGTTGCCGGTCAGCGCGGCGACCCGCGCGTAGAACAGCGCCTCGCGGTCGGACGCCAGGGGTTCGGCCCCGGCCTCCGGCATCCAGACCGCGCCCGGGATCGAGGGATGCACCGGCAGCCAGAGGCGGCCGGCGGGGAAGTTCGACGGCTTGCGGTCCGGCGCCGCCACGTCGATCAGCACCGGCTCGTCCGGACCCGCCAGCAGGGCGGCGACGGCGTCGGCGTCGACCACCGCCGCGCCCGTCAGGGTCGGCGGCGTGTAGCCCTTCGGCGGACCGGCGTAGAGCCCCTCCGGCTCCGGGACGTTGACCGGGGAATCGGCCGGCGCGGCGGCGAGGCCGCCGAGCGCCGTCAGCGCCGCTGCGATCCGGACGATCGGGCCTGCGGTCCGCATCGCTCAGTTCGTCGGGCTCGGCGGGGTGAAGCTGTGCTGCCAGTGCCCGCCCTGGTTGTCGGAGGCCGCCACCTGGATCGGCTTGCCGTCCGGCTTGAACGCGAAGTTGATCACCGGGTTCGAGGAGATCGAGATGTCGCCCGTCAGGGTGAAGACCGTCTGGTCGCCGGCCGAGACGATGAGCTTGTCGATGTAGCGGGCCGGCGTGAAGTCCCGGGTGACCTGGTTCATCTGCATGCCGGAAAAGTTCGGGTGACGGACCATCAGCGTCGCCTCGACGGGCTGGCCGGGCTTGGCGTCGGCGAACTTCATGCGCATGTCGCCCATGCCCTTCATGGCCTCCTCGTCGCTCATGCCCATCGGGGCCGAGCAACCGCCGGACGCCTTCACGAACTGCTTGGCCTCGTAGAGCTTGCCGTCCTGCGTCTCCACCACGGCGTGCATGTCGGTGTAGTTGTTGACCCGCACGCGCAGCTTCAACTCCGCCGGGTCGGCGGCCGGGCCGAACTCGAACCGGGCCGCGTAGGGCGCCGGGTTGTCGTCGATGATCAGCGACACCGCCTTGATCTGCCCGTCCTTGGGCATGGTCAGGGTGATCGGCACCAGGGCGGCGTCGAGGGCGCGCACAGGCGCATCGATCTTCACGAGGCTGTCGGTCGGCGTGATCGCGCGGTCGCCGAAGAGCGACGTGGCGATCTCGTGCCAGCGGGCGGCCCGCTCCTGATCCGTGTCGGAGGCGCCCGCGGCCCGCGCCGTTCCGGCGGGCGGCCCGGGCAGCGCGGTCGTCGCGAGGGCGAGCCCGAGGGCGAGAACGGTCCTGTTGATCCTGGAGGTCATGGCGTGTCTCCCGTCTGGTTGCGATATGGCGATCCGGAAACTTATTCCCACTCGAGTTCCTGATAGGCCACGGTGACGTTGCGGCCGTTATAGGTGTCGAACAGCGCCCACTTGTCCCGCTGATCCGTCGCGACGCTGTCGACCGCCTTCTCGATCGACACGTCCTTGGCGATCGCCGCGCGGGTGCCGTCGCGCAGCGCCGTCAGGTAGCCGGTGAGGTCGGCGAGCGCCGGGGCGAGGTCCACCGTCACCGGCCCGTGGCCCGGCACCGCCCGGGCGGGACCCATGGCCTTCAGGCGCTCGGCCTCCTTGAGCCAGCCCTTCAGGCTGCCGTCGAGGGAGGGGATGCGGTTCACGAACAGCAGGTCGGCGGGAAACAGCAGGCCGCTGCCCGAGTCGATCATCGACAGGTCCGAGGTGGTATGGGCCGGCCCGTGGGCCGTGAAGGTCAGGCGCCGGTCGCCGAGGTCGATCTCGGCGGTGTCGGCCACGGTCATCGTCGGGTAGACGACCGGCCCGGTCCGGTCTTCGCCGAGGAGATCGATCAGGCGCTGGCGGTAGAACGCGCCCCGGGCCGAGAGCGCCTCGGTGAGCTTGGCGTGGCCGATGAAGACCGGCTTGTCCTGCACGAAGGCGCCCGCCCCGAAGACGTGGTCCGGGTGGACATGGGTCAGCACCACGTGGGTCACCGGCTTGGGGGTGCGCTTGGCGATCTCGGCGCGCAGCCATTGGCCGTCCGCGAGGCTGCCGCCGGATTCGGTGACCAGCACGCCGGCCCGGCCGATGACGAAGCCGATATTGGCGATGGCGTCGGCATTCTCGGAGGTGGCGTCGGCGATCAGGCCCTTGCGCATGAAGATGCCCGGTCCGACCTCCGCCATCGTGACGGATTCGGCGGCGCGGCCGAGGGTCGGCAGGCAGCAGAGGCACAGGCCACCGAACAGCGCGCCGCGCCGCGACACGGTGCGGTGGCCCGCGACGACGGACTCCCACGGTTGGACGGCGGACGCCGTCATGCCGAACCCTCCCGATCTTGTTATCTACCATTAGGTAGGTAGATCTGTGTGCGGTCAAGTGGCAGACAGGGGAACGGGCGCCGGACGGTCGCACGTTCGCGCGAGCCGGAAGAGACGGTTTAGGCGATGCGAGACACCCGCGCCGAGCTGCTGATGCAGGCCGAGACCCTGGTCCGGGGCCGCGGCTATGCCGGGTTCAGCTATGCCGAGCTCGCGGAGGCGGTGGGCATCCGCAAGGCGAGCATCCACCATCACTTCCCCACCAAGGTCGATCTCGGGGCCGCCCTGGTGGCGGCCTACGCGGCCCGCTACGCCGCCGCCCTGGAGGCGATCCGCGCCGACGTTCCGGACGGGCCGGGCCGGGTGGAGGCCTATGGAAAACTCTATCTCGGCGGTGTCGAGCAGGGGCTCGGCTGCCTGTGCGCGGCGCTCGCCATCGAGGGCGAGGCCCTGCCCGAGCGCCTGCGCCGGGCCATCGCGGCCTTCTTCGCGGACCACCTCGCGTGGCTTGAGGCGGTCCTGCGCGAGGGCCAGGCCGACGGCGGCGTGCGCGCGGGCGCGGATCCGGCGGCGCTCGCCCGCTACGTCGTCGCCACCCTGGAAGGGGCGCTGCTGATGGAACGCCTGTTCGCGAGCCCCGCGGCCTTCCGGGGGACCCTGGCGGTGCTGGTCGACGGGCTCAGGACGCCGTGAACCGGGCGTAGCCGTCCGCCCGCAGGCGGCAGGCCGGGCAGGTCCCGCAGCCGTAGCCCCAGGGATGCCGCAACCCGCGCGCCCCGAGATAGCAGGTGTGGCTCTCCTCGACGATCAGGTCGACCAGCGCCCGCCCGCCCAGGGTTTCGGCAAGGCTCCAGGTCTGCGCCTTGTCGAGCCACATCAGCGGCGTGTGCAGCACGAAGCGGCGGTCCATGCCGAGGTTCAGCGCCACCTGCAGCGCCTTGATCGTGTCGTCGCGGCAATCGGGATAGCCGGAATAGTCGGTCTCGCACATGCCGCCGACCACGTGGCGCAGGCCCCGCCGGTAGGCGAGCGCGGCCGCGAAGGTCAGGAACACGATGTTGCGCCCGGGCACGAAGGTGTTGGGCAGGCCCGACGCTTCGTAGCCGATCGCCGCATCCCGGGTGAGCGCCGTCTCGGAGATTTTGCCCAGCGCATCGAGCGCGACCGTGTGGTCGTCGCCGAGGCGTGAGGCCCAGGCCGTATCGATGCGACCCATCCCGTCCCGGAGCGTGGCCCGGCGGTCGAGCTCGACCCGGTGGCGCTGGCCGTAGTCGAAGCCCAGCGTCTCGACGTGGTCGAACCGGTCCAGCGCCCAGGCGAGGCAGGTCGCCGAATCCTGGCCGCCGGAGAACAGCACCAGCGCCGACCGGTCGCCCGGAATTGCTCCTTCAGTCGCCATCGTATTCCGCCCAGGACATCGGGGTCTCCGCGACCCGCACCCGGGCGAGGCCCGGCAGGTCCGGCCGCAGGCGATGCCAGATCCAGGCCGCGATGGTCTCGGCGGTGGGGTTCTCCAGGCCCTCGATCTCGTTGAGGCAATGGTGGTCGAGCCGGGCGAGCAGCGGGCCGAAGATCGCCTCGATGTCGTAGAAGTCGATCACCCAGCCCGTGTGGGGATCGATCGGCCCGGCCACGGTCAGCTCGACCCGGTAGGAATGCCCGTGCATCCGGTGGCAGCGGTGGGTCTCGGGCACGTTCGGCAGGCGGTGGGCCGCCTCGAAGGTGAAGGCTTGGGTGATCTTCATGGGTGGGGTTCGCGGGCTGGGACCGATCTCGCACCCGCCATAGCGCCGACCGGCCGTCCCGCGCAAAGGCAGGCCGGCTTGGCGCGGGCCGCCCGCCCCTCCCCCGACGACCGAGGATGGCCGCCGCGGCGAACGGTCAGGCCTGGGTGCCGTCCCGCGCGCCCTCCTCCGACCACCGCGCGTACCATGCCTTGAAGATCCGCAACTGATTCTCCGCGTAGTGGCGCTGGCCGGCGCTCAACGCGTCGGAGGCGTTGAAGTGGAGCGCGTAGTCCGGGTTCCCCTCCAGCACCATCAGGTGCTTGTAGTACAGGACGAGATCGGTCCCCTCGTCGAAGCTGGACAGGATCGCGAGGGCGGCGTCGAGCTCCTCCGCCCGCCGCCGGGCCGGGACGTCGCCGGTGGCCGCCTTCTCGCACAGGGCGACGAGGTGCAGCACCTCCCGGGGCAGGACGTTGCCGATGCCCGTGATGGCGCCCCGGGCGCCGCAATTCACGTAGCCGTGCACCACCTGCGTATCGACCCCGACCATCAGGGTGATGTCGGGCGCCTGGCCGGTGATGTGCTCGGCCGCGTAGGTGAGCGCCTCGGCGCCCCCGAACTCCTTGAATCCGACGAGGTGCGGGTACCGGTCGCGCAGGCGGAAGAACAGCTCCGCCCGGGTCTCGAAGCCGTAATGGGGGCTGTTGTAGATCACCGACGGCAGATCGACCGCCGCCTCGAGGATGCCGGCGAAATGGGCCTCCTGCGCCGCCGCCGAGGTCCCGCGCGACAGGACCCGCGGGATGATCATCAGGCCCTGCGCCCCGGCCGCCTTGGCGTGGGCCGCAAGGGCCGCCGCCCGCTTCGGATTCTGGGCCCCCGTGCCCACGATCACCGGGACGCCGGCCGCGAGAAGTCGCTCGACCCCGTCCATCCGTTCCCCGTCGGTCAGGAGCGGCCAGTCGCCCATCGAGCCGCAATAGACGACCGCCGACATGCCGGCCGCGACGAGCTCCCGCCCCTTCCCGGCGAGGGCGTCGAGATCGGGCGAGCGGTCCGGCCGGCAGGGCGTCATCAGGGCCGGGATCGTGCCGGAGAAGATGTGTCGGTCGGAGGCCATCGCGGGCTCGTCTTCTGGGAGGGGGATCGTCCCCCCGGCCTGGCGGCCTCGCGGGACGGCGCGCGTCTCCATGGCAGCAGCGAGCGATTCGGGCAATGATTTTATACAATCCACTTCGGCATCTGCGGCGCAGGCGCCGTGCCGAGAAAGGCCATCAGCGACGCGGCGACGTGGCCGATATGGTCGGCCATGAGGGCGCAGGCGGCCGAGGCGTGACCGTTCCGGCAGAGTCGGACGATCTCCCGATGCTCGCGGTCCGCCCGCTCCAGCTCCGCCGCATCGGTCGAGAGCTGCAGGCGCGTGTAGCGGTCGCACTCCGCCAGCAGGGCACCGACGATCCCGAGGGTGCGGGGGCGGTCGGCCCGGCTGTAGAGGAGCAGGTGCAACTCCGTGTTGAGGGTGCCCCAGCGCGCCGTGGCGCCGTCGCGCAGGGCCGCGGCGTAGTCCTCCAGCAGGGCGTCCGCCCGATCGAAGTCGCCCTCGGTCAGCCGGGGCGTCGACAGGGCGAGGAGGCGTGGTTCGAGAACGGCCCGGAGTTCGAGGGCTTCGGCCGCGTCGGCCGGCGAGAGCGGGGCCACGGTCGCACCGCGGTGCGGATGGATCCGCACGAGGCCCTCCGCCTCGAGCTGGAACAGGGCTTCCCGGACCGGGATCCGGCTGGCGCCGAACTCCGTCGCGAGGCCGTCCTGGCGGAGCTGAGACCCGGCCGGATAGCGTCCGTCGAGGATGCGCCGCCGGATCTCCAACCCGATCGAACTCGCGATGGTCCGGTTCTTCATGGTTCGCTCCCCGTCGGTCCCGGGCGCGCCGCGGGACCCTTGACGGCAGCGTTCGGGTGTTGAAATTGTATAAAATCCATCGGGCATCGGGGCCCGATCAGGAAAGGGTGCCCGCGATGACGCTCCACCGTCGCCAGCTTCTGGCCGGCACCGCCTGCGCGGCCGCCGCCGGCCTCGGCCGCCCGTCCCTGGCCCGGGCTCAGCCCGGCGGCAGCGTGCTGCGCTTCATCCCGTCCACGCCGCTGCCGTCCCTCGATCCGATCGTCGCCACGAGCTACGTCATCCGCAACCACGGATACCTCGTCTACGACACGTTGTTCGCCACGGACGAGACCTTCCGGATCCAGCCGCAGATGGTGAGCGCGTGGCAGACCGCGCCCGACGGCCTGCGCTGGACCTTCCACCTCCGGGACGGCCTCAGCTTCCACGACGGCGCCCCGGTCGAGGCCAAGGACTGCATCGCCTCCGTGGCGCGCTGGTCCAAGCGGGACGCCTTCGGGCAGACGCTCGCCGGGTTCATAGCGGAATACGGCCGGGAGGATGCCCGGACCTTCACCATCCACCTGAAGAAGCCGTTCCCCCTGCTCCCGGCGGCGCTGGGCAAGCTGTCGTCCAACGTGCCCTTCATCATGCCGGAGCGCATCGCCCTGCAGGACGCCTCCAGGCCGATCGCGGACGCCATGGGCTCCGGGCCCTGGCGCTTCGAGGCGCGGGAATGGATCCCCGGCCAGAACGCGATCTACACCCGCCATGCCGGCTACCGCCCCCGGGAGGAGGCGCCCTCGTGGGCGGCCGGCGGCAAGGTCGCCAAGGTCGACCGGATCGAGTGGCTGGCGATCACGGAGGCCTCGGCGGCGGTCGGCGCGATGATCCAGGGCGCGGTCGACTGGTACGAGCAGCCGGCGATCGACCTGATCCCCGTCCTCAAGGGCAAGCCCGGGATCGAGATCCGCAACGTTCCGCTCGGGTTGATCCTGCTGATGCGGTTCAACCACACCCAGCCGCCGTTCAACAATCCCGAGATCCGCCGGGCCGTGATGATGGCCATGAAGCAGGACGACTACATGCAGGCGGTGGTCGGCAGCCCGGACTACTATCAGGCGGCCAAGACCTTCTTCACGCCGGGCTCGCCGATGTCGACCGGCGCCGGCGGGGCCGCCGCCATGCAGGAGGATCTGGTCAAGGCCAAGGCGATGCTGGCCACGGCCGGCTACAGGGGTGAGCGCGTGGTGCTGCTCGCCCCGGCCGACCAGCCGATCGCCTACAACCAGTCTCTGGTGACCCAGGACCTGCTCAAGCAGCTCGGGATGACCGTCGATCTGGTCTCCACCGACTGGGGCAGCTTCATCGCCCGCCGCGGCAACCGCGGGTCGGTGGATGCCGGCGGCTGGTCGGTCTTCCACACGCTCTGGTCGGGGGCGGACGTGCTCAATCCGGCCCTGCACCCGCTGATCCGGGCCAACGGTCCGGCCGCCTGGTTCGGCTGGCCGGACGATCCGACGCTCGAGACGCTGCGGAGCGAATGGATCGCCACGGGCGACGAGGCGCAGCAGAAGGCGCTGGCGGCGCGCATCGAGGCACGCGCCTTCGAGGTCGTCCCCTACGCCCCGGCGGGCCTCGTGCAGCAGCCGATGGCCGTCAGCACGAAGCTCAAGGGCATGGTCCCGGCACCGGTGCAGTTCTTCTGGAACATCGAGAAGGCCGCCTGATCCGGGGCGGTCGGCATCCGCCAGCGGCGTCAGCCCGCGCCCGTCTCCGAAACCCCCGCCTGCGCAAAGGTCGCCATGCCGGTGTGGCAGGCGAGCGCCCCCTTCAGAAGCCCCATCGCCATGCCGGCGCCCGAGGCCTCGCCGAGGCGCATCCCGAGCGCCAGCAGCGGCACGAGGCCGAGCCGTTCCAGAACCTCCGCATGGACGCCCTCCGCCGAGACATGGCCGGCCAGGCAATGGTCGAGGGCGCGCGGATCGGCGGCGTGCAGCACGGCGGCCGCGGCGGTGGCCACGTAGCCGTCGATCACCACCGGGATGCGCTGCAGCCGGGCGGCCAGGATCGCCCCCGCCATGGCGGCGATCTCCCGGCCGCCGAGGCGGGCCAGCACCTGGAGCGGATCGCCGAGCTGGCCGGCATGATGCGCCAGCGCCGCCTCCACGGCCGCGACCTTGCGGGACAGGCCATCCCGGTCGATTCCGGTGCCGCGCCCGACCCAATGGCCGGGATCACCCCCGAACAGGGCCGCGTAGAGGGCGGCCGCCACCGTGGTGTTGCCGATGCCCATCTCGCCGATGCCGAGGCAATCGGTGCCGGCGGCCACCGCCTCCATGCCGAACGCCATGGTCGCCACGGTGGCGCGCTCGTCGAGGGCGGGGCCCTCGGTGATGTCGCCGGTGGGCATGTCGAGGGCGAGGTCGAACACCTTGAAGCCGAGGCCGTAGGCCGCGCAGATCTGGTTGATCGCCGCCCCGCCGGCGGCGAAATTGTCGAGCATCTGCCGGTTGACCGCGTCCGGGAAGGCCGAGACACCCTTGCGGGTCACCCCGTGGCTGCCGGCGAAGACGCAGACCAGCGGCCGGTCGAGGCTCGGCGGCGCCTTGCCCTGCCAGGCCGCCAGCCAGGCGACGAGGCTCTCCAGGCGCCCGAGGGAGCCCGCGGGTTTGGTCAGGGTGGCGTCCCTTGCGGCGACGGCGTCCTGCGCCTCCTGGTCGGGTCCGGGCATCGCCCGCAGCAGGTTGCGGATATCGTCGAACGGGCTGACCTCGGTCATGGCGGCGATGATTTCCTGTGGGCGCGGGCAGACGGCGCCGGTTCGGGGCGGGTATACGGGGCCGGCCCGCGCCACCGGCGGGCGGTGCGGGAGACCGCGATGGACAGGCAGACCGGCGGCGAGGCCGACTGGCCCGGGCGCGGCGCCCTGTACGACCTCGCCGGGTGCCTGCGGTTCTACTCCCGCCTGCCCGTGCCGCAACTGCCCGGGGAGCCGGATCCGCATCGCAGTCCGGATTTCACCCGCCTGCCGCGGATGCTGCCTCTGGCCGGCGTGATCGTCGCCCTGCCGGCCGCCCTGGTGCTGGCGGCGGCTTGGTGGATCGGGCTCGGGCCGTTCCTGGCGGCGACGCTTGCCGTCGCGGTCCTGGTGGTGGCCACGGGGGCCCTCCACGAGGACGGCCTGGCGGACGTGGCGGACGGTTTCGGCGGTGGTACGACCCGGGAGCGCCGCCTGGAGATCATGCGCGACAGCCGCATCGGCGCCTATGGGGGTGCGGCGCTGGTGCTGGCCCTGGCCCTGCGCATCGGCGCCCTGGCGACGCTCCTCGACCGCACCGGCTACGCGGCCGCCACCGCGCTCGTGCTCGCTGCCGCTGTGTCGCGGGTCGCCGCCCTGACGCCGATGCTGCTGCTGGAGCCCGCGCGCCCGGGGGGGCTCTCCGCCTCGGTCGGACACCCGGACCGGGCGAGCCTCGCCACCGCCCTCGGCCTCGGCGCGGGTCTGGCGCTCGCCGCCGTCCCCCTCGGCCTGCCCTTCGGCGGCGTGGCGCTGATGATCCCCTGCGCGGGCATCGCGGCGCTGGGCCTGACCCGGCTCGCCCGCGCGGCCATCGGCGGCCAGACCGGGGACGTGATCGGCGCCTGCCAGCAGGTCTCCGAGATCGCCGCCCTGCTGGCCCTGGTCGCGGCGGCGGCAGGGTGACGCCCCGGCCGCGGTCCCGACGATCGGTCATGACCCGGCCACGATCCGCCGGCCAGGGTTTTCGGATGCCGCCCGCGCAAAAACCCTCCTCCCCCTGCACCGGGGTCTGCGTGCTCGAACCGGTCACCGGGCTGTGCCGCGGCTGCGGGCGGACCCGCGCCGAGATCGCGGCCTGGGGCGGGATGTCGGAGGCGCAGCGCCGCACCGTCATGGCCGGGCTCGGCGCCCGGATGCGCGCGGCCCACCTGACGCCGCCGGTGGGGGCGCGGCCGTCGTGATCTTTCTCGGTCTCGCCGCCATCGCGCTGGTTCTCGCCGCCCTCGTGCTCAGCGACGGCAGCGACAGCGTCGGCGGCGCGATCGGTCAGGACCAGCTCGCGAGCCTTGCCTGGACCGGGATGATCCTCCTCCTGGTGGTGGCCGGGTACTGGCGGACGTTCACCGCCTCGCTCGGCACGAACCTGCGCGCGCTTCTGGCCTGGGCGCTGATCGGCCTCGCCCTGGTCATCGGCTACGGCGAGCGGGATCGGATCCGGGGCCTCGGCGCCCGGGTGGTCGGCGCGGTGCGGCCCGGAACCGCGGTCCCGGGCCCCGACGGTGCCGTCACGATCGTCCGGCGGGCGGATGGCGACTTCCGGGTCGAGGCCGAGGTGAACGGCCGACCGCAAGCGTTCCTGTTCGATACGGGCGCGAGCAGCGTCGTCCTGACCGCCGAGAACGCCGCCGCCCTCGGCCTCGCACCCGCCGCCGCGGCGTTCACGGCGCGCGTGTCCACGGCCAACGGCATCGCCTACGCGGCGCCGGTCCAGCTCGACTCGCTCAGCATCGGCCCGATCACGGAGCGGCGGCTGAACGCCATGGTGGCCAAGCCCGGCGCGCTGTCGGCCAATCTTCTCGGACAGAGCTTCCTGCAACGCCTATCGGGCTACGCGGTCCGCGGCGACCGCCTGATCCTGAGCCCGCCCTGACGGGCCGTTCGTCAGGCCGCCCGCGCCTCGGGGGCCTCACGGGAGACCCGCGCCACGGCCTCGCGCAGGGTCGAAAGCCCGGCCTCGGGCCGCAGGCCGTAAGTCGAGAGATGGCGCCGGTAGGCCCGGGCGCCGGGCCGGCCGTTGAACAGCCCGAGCATGTGCCGGGTCACCGCGTGGAGGCGCTCGCCGCCGGCCAGGGCAGCGGCGACATACGGTTCGAACGCCTCGATGGCCGCGAAGGGGTCGGGGGCCGGTGCGGGGGTTCCGAACAGCTCGGGATCCACGCCCAGGAGCAGCGCCGGCTCGGCATAGGCGGCGCGCCCGACCATGACGCCGTCGACCTCGGCGAGGCGGGCCCGCGCGGCGCCGAGATCGTGCAGGCCGCCGTTCACCGCGAGCGGAAGCCCGGGCAGCCTCTGCTTCAAACGGGCCGCCCGGTCGTAATCGAGGGGCGGCACGTCGCGGTTCTCCTTGGGCGAGAGGCCCTGGAGCCAGGCCTTGCGCGCATGGACGATCAGCCCGTCGACGCCTGCGGCCACCACCGCGTCGGCCAGGGCGTCGAGGGCCGCCTCGGGATCCTGATCGTCGACCCCGATGCGGCACTTGACCGTCACCGGCACCGCGACCGCCGCCTTCATGGCGGCCACGCACGCGGCCACCAGGGCCGGCTCCCGCATGAGGCAGGCGCCGAAGCGGCCCTCCTGCACCCGGTCGGAGGGGCAGCCGACATTGAGATTCACCTCGTCGTAGCCGAACTCAACAGCGATCCGCGCGGCCCGCGCCAGCTCCGACGGGTCCGAGCCGCCGAGCTGGACGGCGACCGGGTGCTCGACCGCCGAGAAGTCGAGCAGGCGCTCGCGTGGCCCGTGCAGCACGGCACCCGTGGTCACCATCTCGGTATAGAGCCGCGCGCGCGCCGAGAGCGTCCTGTGGAATGCCCGGCAATGGCGATCCGTCCAGTGCATCATCGGCGCGACGGAGAAGCGCCAGCCGTTGAGATTTCGAGGTTCTTCTGATCCGGCAGTCACTTGCTGTCGCTTTCGTGCTGTACCTCGCCGGGCCTCGGCGCGCCTCATCGGGCCTCGGATTGCTGAAAGTACAGCAATGCTGTGCGGGCCGCTCCGCGATGGGAGGAGCGACGGGGGCACCACCGGGGGCGGAGCGCGTATGAGATCCGGGCGATGGCCTATCACGCCCGGATCTTCGTCAAAAGAGTGGTGGCAACTCCTTGCGGGAGCGGGTCTGCGACAGGCGCGCCGAAGATACGTCCTGCGTCTTCTCCCGAAGTCCTGTGGCCGGCACTGCGCGCCTGGCGTCTGGACTGGCCCGCAATCACCGCCCGCCGGATGAAAGTCTGCCTCCGACACGGCGGCGCATCGACCCGGCTAGGATCCACCAGAACCCACGCCCCCGGAGCGACAGTCGGTTCAGCCCCGGAGCCCGTCGCCCCTCCTGGGGGGCGGTCGGGCAGGCCAAAGCCCCGACGCCAAGGGCAGATCTGCCGGCGGACCGGCCGGGGCCGTGACCGCGTCGGCGCTGCCGTTGGCGGGCGATCATCGTCGGCACCGCGGGCCGGACCGGCACCGTCGCTCCGGGGGCTGTCCGCCGAGCCGGGCATCCCGACCGCCGATCCCGGCTGTGGCGGTGGCGGCACGGCCGGCGAGCGGGGCATTCGCATCGGCATGATCGACCCGCAGGCGCGCCGCGCCCCGTCGAAGGCGCCGATTGGCGTGGACGGACATGCAAGCACTCCGAGCGAGGATCGGACCTGGTACCTATCAGAAGTCACATTCCCGGAAGCTCGGCCGGGTTGAAGCATATCATTTGACCAAATAATCTTGTACAAATCATAGAATATTTGAATCATTATTGAACAGATAATCAATAAATATAGATCGATCACAGATCGTTCATTTCATTTTTTGTAGACTTAAATCATTCTTAATGCGACAATTTTTTTACAAGAGAGCACGATTGAGATGTCAAAACGATATGCGATTAGATTTTATCGTGAAATTTCCGCCAATAAAGATAATATGGGTCGCGGGATCGATACTCAAATCTTGAAAATAGACTTTGAACCGCGCGCGTTCGACTGAGGGATATCGCTTTCCAACTTGACAGGCGCCGGATGTTGGAAGCTAAGCACAGGCCTCCAGCGTAACGACGGCGGGGCCGATCGCATGCGTCAACCGCTCAGACTGCTCCTATCCGGCCCTGGCTTGATCGGCCTTGCCCATGCGGCGCGGATCCGTGAGCGGGACGATTGCGTCCTGGCCGCGATCGTTGCTCCGGACAGGAACGGCCATCGCGACGACGCCGAGGGCATCGGGGCCAGCTTCCACACCACCCTTGAAGACGCTTTGGCGGGCTCCAGCTTCGACGGCGCGATCATCAGCTCACCCAATGGGAACCATGGCGCGCAGGCGCTTGCCTGCATCGCAGCCGGTCTACCGACGCTGGTGGAGAAGCCGCTCTCCGATGACCTCCGCACCGCAATGGCGATCGTGGAGGCGTCCGAGAAAAGCGGCGTGCCGGTCATGACCGGGCATCACCGTGCGCACAGTCCGTTGCTGCAGCAGGCCCGCGTGTTCGTCCAGACACCGGAATTCGGCCGGCTGGTGACCGTCCAGGGTTCGGCCCAGTTCTACAAGCCCGCCGCATATTTCGCGGCCGGACCGTGGCGAAGCAGGCCGGGCGGGGGGCCCGCCCTCATCAACCTGATCCACGAAATCGGTATCCTGCGGACGCTCTGCGGCGAGGTGGAGCGCGTGGTCGCGCTCGCCAGCAATGCCGTTCGGGGTTTCCCCGTTGAGGACACTCTCGCGGTTGGGCTGCGCTTCCTCAACGGCTGCCTCGGCACCTTCATCCTCTCGGATGTTGCAGCCAGCAGCAAGAGTTGGGAAATGACCAGCGGCGAGAATCCAGCATATCCGTTCCATGACGATGAATATGCCTACCATCTGGCAGGTACAAACGGATCGCTCGATTTTCCAAGGATGAAGGCGAGACTTTATGCGGGCGCCGAACCGCCGTCCTGGTGGCGGCCCTTCGAGAGTCGCGAGCTGGAGGCCGACCGTGCCGATCCGCTCCAGCGCCAGATCGCCCATTTCCTCGATGTGATCCGCGGTACGGCCACGCCGCTCGTGTCGGCGCGCGATGGCTACAACAACATGGTGGTGCTGGACGCGATCCTGCGCGCCGCGGCGGACGGCCGAACCGTCGCCGTAACGCAATAGACGTATCAGGATCTATCAGCGGTCGCGAGATCCGCCAAAACGGACAATTGAATTATGAGACCGGTGCTTCTGCTGGATCCGGCGTTCTCAGCGCTGCCCATATACGCTTACCTGGCTCAGATGGACATGGATCTCTGGGTTATGGGCTCGCGCGCAGACGATATATTGGCCCATAAGGCCGGTAAACATTGGGTACAGCAGGACTACAGCCAAGTGGAGGCCGTGAGACATTGGCTCGGCGCGCACGCTTGCGGTCTCGTCGTTCCGGGATGCACGGACGTCTCGCTCGCGGCCGCGGCCGCCGCCGGTGTCTCTCCCCATATCGATCCGCCGTCCGTCATCGCCGTCTTTAGCGACAAGAGGAAGTTTCGCGCGCTCTGCCGCGGACTTGCCTTACCAGCCCCCTCCGTGGTGCCGGAGACCGCATTTCCCCGCGCCGGACTGTTCATCTGCAAGCCGGCTGACTCCTTCAGCGGGCGCGGTATCACGATCTTCGACGGCAACAATCTTGAAGATTTCGCGGCCGCCCGACACGCGGCGACCGGGACGAGTCCGACCGCGTCGATCCTCGTCGAGGAATTCATCGCCGGCCAGCTCTACAGTTACACGGTTTTCGTTGAGCGGCACGAGGTCACGCAGGCCTTTTTCGTCAAGGAAGGCGCCTCCGCCAACCGTTTTGCAGTCGATACGAGCTTTGTCGTCAGGGACATGCCTGCGGCGCTCGCATCGGCTTTTGCCACCTATGTCCGCCGGATCAGCGCGCACCTCGACCTGAAGGACGGGCTTCTCCATATCCAGTTCGTCTTGCGGGATGGACAGCCCTACCTCATCGAGGCGACCCGTCGCTGCCCCGGCGATCTCTACGCGCTCCTGATCGAATACGCGACGGGTTTCCCCTACGCAGCCCGCTATGCGTCGTACTTCATCGGGGAGACGGTCACGGGCCCCCCGGATCTCGGCCGTTTCGTCGTCCGGCATACGGTCACTTCGCCTCGCAGCGGCATCAATTCCGGCTTCGAACTGAAGCATCCCCTGCCGCTCCGCGCCTTCTATCCAATCCAGCGAATGGGCGAGGCCCTTCTTCCAGATCAGACGGCGAGATCCGGAATCCTCTTCCTGGAAACGGCTTCTCCCAAGGCCGTGAACGAGCTTTACGAGTCTTTTGTGACGCGCGAAGTCTACACGCATTGCTCATTGGATCAAAGTTTTATTTTAAATCGGCGATATGAGTAGGTCTATGACGGCATTCGATCGAGTATCTCGCTTATTCGCATTTTCGACAGTCAGCTTCAAATGATGCCTGCATTCTCGCATCCCATCTTTATAACCAAGCCGATGTTGCCGCCTCTGGCGCAGCTTTCGTCAGGGATGGAACGCGTCTATCAGAGCGGCAACGTTACAAATATGGGTCCAATGCATCAGGAGTTGGAACTCGAACTGCGCGCATTGCTGGGCGGGCAGGGCTTAGTCTTGTACAATAACGGTACAATCGCGCTGATGGCTGCGCTGCAGGCGCTCGACCTGCCGCCCGGCTCTGAGGTCATCACAACACCGTTCTCCTTTGCAGCCACCACCCATGCCATTACGGCGGTCGGGTTACAGCCGGTCTTCGCCGATATCGAACCGGACCACCTGACCCTCGATCCCATAGAAGTCCGCAAGAAGATCACAGATCGCACCCGGTGCATCCTGGCTGTGCACGTTTACGGATTCCCGTGCCGGCTCGACGAACTTGCCGCCATCGCCGCAGAGCATGACCTGCGGCTCGTCTACGACGCGGCACATGCCTTCGCGGCGACAGTCGGCGGTCGACCCATTGCCGATTTCGGTGATGCAAGCGTGTTCTCTTTTCACGCCACGAAACTCTTCAACACGATCGAGGGTGGAGCGGTGAGCACCGGGTCCCCGGAAAGCTACGACCGTCTTAAAAACTACCGCGATTTCGGTATTATAGACGAAGATACCGTGGATAGTGTCGGCTTGAACGGCAAGATGAGCGAATTCCATGCGCTCTTCGGGCTTTTGAATCTCAGAACCTACCAGCAGGAATTGTCCCGGCGCCGGGATGTCAGGGCGATTTACACCGAAGAGCTATCCACCGTGCGGCAAGTCCGCATCCCGGATTATCCCGCCGGCGTTGGTGGATCGTATCAGTATTTTCCCATCAGGATAGAGCGATTCAGAGATACAATATATCAAGAGCTCAAGAAATTTAATGTATTCAGTCGCAGGTATTTCTACCCGCTCATCGCCGATTTCAAGCCGTATCGCCACCTCGCTCCCCTCGGCACGCTTCCAGAGGCCAGGAGAGCGGCCCAGGATGTTCTTTGCCTGCCATTCTACGGTGATCTGGCAGACGGAACGGCGCGCAGTATCGCTCACTTGGTGCGATCCATCATCACCACGCACGCCCGATAGGGCAACACAGCCGCCATCGGGGCGGCTTCAGGGTGTAACGAAGCGGCCTTCTCGGAGCGCCCATCGGACATCAACGATTTCATCGAGGTGATTCATGCGCGGTTCCTTGTCGGACTATGATTTAAAATCGCTTGATCGCGACATCATTGAACTTCTGAGGACAAATTTTGATCCATATTTTTACTTAATAAAGAATCCAGACGTCAAGAAAGCCGGGCTGGATCCATTCGATCACTTCCTTCAGAGCGGCGCTTCCGAGTTGCGGGATCCAAATTCCAGTTTCTCGACTGCGGCCCATTTCAAAACGTACAGAGATTCAATTCCCGACGGCATGCATCCGTTCGTGCACTATCTGATCGAGTGCCGAAACGGGACGGAGATCGACAATCTCAAAAGCCAGGTCAAGGAGATCGAGAATTATTTTGATCGTGATTTCTACTTGGGACAAAACGTGGACGTAAGCCAGGCCGATTTTGGCCCGGAAGAGCATTATCTGCTCCACGGTCATTCTGAGGGACGCGATCCCAGCGCCAGCTTCGCGTCTCGCCGGTACCGAATGCAGTACATGGTCGGTGAATCGTCCACGCTCAACCCGATGCGCCATCTGATCCGGTATGGAATGGCCCGCGTTTATCCGGCCACGCTGGATGTCACAGACGACGAGTACGCAGAGTTGAGCGCCGGGTTCGACTCGGATTTTTACCGCCGCAGCTATCTGAACGCGTTCGATTCGACGATCGACCCCATTCGTCATTACCTTACGATCGGCTGGTTGCTCGGTTTCGATCCAAATCCGGACTTCTCGACGTGGTTCTATCTCAAGATTTACCGCAACCGGCTTGAACCCGGAACCAATCCATTCGTGCATTACATGCTGCAGGGCAAAAAGGAGAACTACGCCAGTTCGCACCGGCTCACCGATGCCGAACGATTGCCTGAGGCGGTCGAAGCCTTCGATCCCGATTTTTATCTAAGATCTCACCCGGAGATCCGAGCCCTAGGTCTCGATCCGTTCGACCACTACATGCTGATCGGGTGGAAGGAAGGTTGGGATCCCAGTACCGAGTTCTCGACGATCTTCTACACGAGAGCTTATCCGGATGTGACCGAATCGGGTCTGATGCCGTACGTGCATTATGTCAAGCACGGGCAGAAACGCATCGCCAAGTCACGGCGGCCTTATCTTGAAGTCGCGCCCGGAATCGATCGGTTCTCAACGGATGCGATCTGTGCCCGCTATCAAGATATGACGTTTCCCTTATATCTCGAAACGACAAAGCGGCTCATCGTCATGGTTGTGCCGCAGCACGATGCGATGAGCGGCGGTATTTTCTCGATGTTCTCGATCGCGAAGACGCTTCGGAGCTTGAAGCGGGAGCACGGCTATGAGGTCGTCGTCATGACCGCCCCGAATCATGAGGGCACGACCTATGCGCGGCAGACAAATTTCCGCACTGAGGAGGACATATTCCGCTTTGATCAGCTCGTATACTGCCAGGACGTAGAGGAATTATACATCCATATTCCTGAGTATACGGCACCGACATTTATCAATCAATGTTCCGGGAGCATCATACGCTATCTCTCATCGAGAAAGAAAATCTATATCAACCTGCTCAACCAAAATATCGAACTTATGCCGGAGGCCGGCACCTTCGAGGCGTTGCGTCGTTTCGCGGACGAGCTAACTCAATCGGTCGCGCATCATGCCTACTTCCACCAAGCAGAAGCCGATCGCCGAAGACTGCCGACGCTGCTGCTGCCGGCTTATACGGATCTCCGCAGCTATCGGAAGATGCATGCGAGGCAGAAGAGCGATCTTATCATTTACTCACTCGATGACGCGATCTACAAGACAAGCTGCCTGAAGCGTGTGCGGGAGGCGTTCCCCCATTGCCAGCTGATCGAGGTGCGCGGGATTCCGTTCGATCATTACATGGACTTGGCCACCCGCTGTCGCTTCTCGATCTCGTTCGGCGAAGGCTTCGACGGCTATGTTGCGCAGCCGATCTTCCAGGGCGGCATCGGCATAACGATATTTCGCGCGGCGTTTTTCCCATCCGAAGACTTTTTGCGGTTCCCCAATTTCTTTGAGAGTGCCGATGCGCTGATCGATGGTATCGTTCCGTTGATGGCAAGCTTGGAGCGCGATTGTGACGCGTACGATCGTCTCAACCATGCCCTCGTCGCAGAATTCGATAGGCTCTACAGCTTGGAAGATTACGAACGGCGGGTGAGCATGCTGGCCGAACGGACGTTCGAGATTTTTCCCCGTCCGACGGCCTGATCGCCGCGTCGCGCGGCGGCGTCTGTCGCAGGCCACGCGTCACCGCCACCGCCACGCGCAGCGCCAGATTGTTAAGGTGCGACCGGGGAGACCGGCATGCCGTTCCGGGTCCGGCGGTGCCACGAACGGGTCGCGGATGGTTCGCGCCGCGACCCGTTTTCCCGCGCGCGATTGAGGGAGGCTGTCAGAGCACCGGCATCGCCCCCGCCACCGTGACGAGCGCGCCCGACGTGTAGCTGCTCTCGTCCGAGGCCAGCATCACGTAGGCCGAGGCGAGCTCGGCCGGCTGGCCCGGGCGGCCGAACGGCACCTGGCTGCCGAACGAGGTCACCGCATCCTGGCTCATCCCGGACGGGATGAACGGGGTCCAGATCGGCCCGGGCAGCACGCCGTTCACGCGCACGCCCTTCTCGGCGAGCAGCTGTGCGAGGCTGAGCACCATGTTGCTCAGGGCGCCCTTGGTGGCGCTGTAGGCCATGAGGGACGGCATCGGGTGCTTCGAGTTGACCGACGAGGTGAAGATCACCGAGGCGCCGGGCTTCAGATGGGCGAGCGCCGCCTTGGTCACGTAGAACGGTCCGAACACGTTCGTGCGGAAGTGATCCTCGAAGATGCTGTCGTCGATGGCGTCGAGACCCTGGTTCGGCTGCTGGAACGCGCCGTTGTTGACCAGCACGTCGAGGCGCCCGAAGGTCTCGACGGTGCGGGCGACGATCTGGCGCCCGTAGGCCGGATCCTTGAGGTCGCCGGGCAGGAGCAGCGCGCGCCGGCCCGCCTTCTCGATCCACTGGCCCACCGCCTCCGCATCCGCCTGCTCCTCCGGCAGGTAGGAAATGGCGATGTCCGCGCCCTCGCGGGCGAAGGCGATGGCGACCGCACGGCCGATGCCGCTGTCACCGCCGGTGATCAGCGCCGCCCTGCCGGTGAGCTTGCCCGAACCCGCATAGCTCGCCTCGCCGTGATCGGGTTCCGGGACCATGCGGCCGGTCTTGCCCGGGAAGCTCTGCGGCTGCGCCTCGAAGGGCGGGCGGGGGTACTTGTGCAGCGGGTCGGTGGTCACGCGTGGTCTCCGTTTGGAATGCCGGTCCAACCAGGAAGCCTCCGGGGTGTTCCGGCCCTGCGGCACCTCCGCGCCCGCCGCTGCGGGATGCGCCTGTCCGGCGCGGCGACACGGACCCTGGCCCTGACGGCGCAGCGACACAGCGCAGCAACAGGCGCCCGTCAGTCTCGGCGCAGAGGAGACGCCACGATGATTGAATTCCAGCCGGAGGATCGCGCCGCCCGCGTGATCGATCGTGTTCTGCTCGGCGCAGCGATGCTCTCGCTCACCTTCGGCCTCGCCACGGGCCTCTGGGGCCTGCTGCAGTGAGCCGGGGGCGGGATGCCGCCGGGATGTGCGGCGCGTGATCCGGATCGGACAACCCGGCCGGCGCCGATCGGGGATCGACCGCACCGCCGGCGCATTGATCGTCGTCGGACTCACGGTCCTCGTACTCGCACTCCTGTTCGCGGGTTTCCCATGACGGGCCGCGACGCCGGGGCGTGCACGCGATGCTGAACCGAGCCGTGGTTGCGGCCGTCGTGCTCGCCGCGGCCGCGTTCCTGATCTACCTGGCCGACCTCGCCCGCGAGGCCCTGTCGCCGAACGAGCCCTACGCCGCCAGCATCGGGCTGACCCTCGACCAATGTGTCGCCGCGCAGGACGGTCTCTCCACCGCGGAGGCCCGCAGCTACTGTCGGCGTCCCGTGCCGAAGCGCCTCTGAATCGACCCGGATCGCATGCGGTAAGGTGGCCTGGGATCGCCCCCTCGGAAATGGGGCCATCCCAACGCCGTTCCTCATTCAGGCAACGTGAATCCTCTCCACGACCAAGCCGCCCGCGACGTTTGAAGCGAACCGCTAACTCACCTCCACCTGCACCACCCCCGGCACGGTCCGGAGCTGGCCCGCGAGCGCCGGGGTCGCCTGGAACTTGCCCGGCAGCCGGATCTCCACCTCGCGCTCCCCGCCGTCGAGCTTGAGGATCAGCGACACCTCGCTCTCGCCGCGCATCGACAGCCGCTGGTGCACCGGCCCGACCCCGCGGGGGTCGCTCAGGTGGATGCGGATGCCCTTCTGGTGACGGGCCACCGCCTGGTCGAGGGGCTCGGCGGTGAGGATCCGGGCGCGGACATCCTCGCCCTCCAGGTTGGCCTGGAGCTGCAGCACCAGGGGGCGGCCCGGTTCGAGGATGTCGCGGTACTGGCCGAGGCCCTCGGAGAAGATGATCGCCTCGAAATGCGCCGTCCGGTCCGAGAGGGTGACGATGCCCATCTTGTTGCCGGTCTTGGTGCGCCGCTCCGCCCGGTCGAGCACCGAGGCGGCGACCCGGCCGACGCTCGAGGTCCCGGCCCGCACCGCCCGGCAAAAATCGGCCCAGCTCTGCACCCGCAGCTTGTCGAGCAGGTCGCCGTACTCGTCCAGCGGGTGGCCCGAGACGAAGAAGCCGATCGCCGCGTATTCGCGCTTGAGCGTGTCGGCCATCGGCCAGATCTCGTGGGGCGGGATGCGCAAGCTGACGTCATCCGCCACCACGCCGCCGAACATGTCGCTCACCCCGGCGGATTCGGCCTCCGCCGCGCTGGCGGCGAGCTTCATCATCGGCTCCACCGCCGCGAAGGCCCGGGCCCGGTCGGGTTCGATGCAATCCAGCGCCCCGGCCTGGACGAGGCTCTCCAGGGTGCGCTTGTTGATCATCCGCGGGTTGAGCCGGCGGGCGAGGCAGGCGAGGTCCTTGAACGGCCGGTCGCCGCGGGCCTCCACCAGCGCCCGCACCGCCTCGCGGCCGACGCCCTTGATGGCGGCGAGCGCGTAGAAGATCCGGCCGTCGCGGACCTCGAATACCTCGCCGGAAGTGTTGATCGAGGGCGGCTCGACCGTGATCTTGAGGCGCTGCGCGTCCTGGCGGAATTCCGCGAGCTTGTCGGTGTTGTCGATGTCGAGCGTCATGGCGGCCGCCAGGAACTCGACCGGGTGGTTCGCCTTCAGGTAGGCGGTCTGGTAGGTCAGCAGCGCGTAGGCCGCCGCGTGGCTCTTGTTGAAGCCGTAATCGGCGAACTTGGCGAGCAGGTCGAAGATCTCGTTGGCCTTGGCCTTGGTGAGGCCACGCTCGGTGCAGCCCTTCAGGAACCGGTCGCGCTGCGCGTCCATCTCGGCGCGGATCTTCTTGCCCATGGCACGGCGAAGCATGTCGGCCTCGCCCAGCGAGTAGCCGGCCAGGACCTTGGCGATCTCCATCACCTGTTCCTGGTAGACGATGATGCCGAAGGTCTCCTTCAGCATCGGCTCCAGCTTCGGATCCGGGTACCAGGACGCCTCGTTGCCGGCGTCGCGGCCGAGCTTGCGCTCGCAATAGACCGGGATGTTGGCCATCGGGCCCGGCCGGTAGAGCGCCACCAG
>CAXTCV010000021.1:0-7488 GCA_964242725.1 uncultured Methylobacterium sp. | reverse complement strand
GCGTGGGTCGAGGCGTGGCGGTGCAGCCCCTCGAGCTTCTTGGAAATGTCGATGAGCCGGCCGACGATCGGCTCCTCCTCCATGGCCTGCTGGAGCTTCGGCTCGCCCTCGATCGCCTGGGCCAGCGTCACCGGGTTCGCCGGGTTCTGCGGCACCAGCTTGGTCAGCTTGTCGACCTGCCCGTAGGGCATCTCCAGGACGCGGCCGACATCGCGCAGCACGCCGCGGGCGAGCAGCGTGCCGAAGGTGATGATCTGCCCGACCTGCCCCTCGCCGTAGCGCTGCTGCACGTAGCGGATCACCCGCTCGCGGCCCTCGACGCAGAAGTCGATGTCGAAATCCGGCATCGAGACGCGCTCGGGGTTCAGGAAGCGCTCGAACAGCAGGCCGAAGCGCAGCGGGTCGAGGTCGGTGATGAGCAGCGACCATGCCACCAGCGAGCCGGCGCCGGAGCCGCGGCCCGGTCCCACCGGGATGTCGTGGTCCTTGGCCCACTTGATGAAGTCGGAGACGATCAGGAAGTAGCCCGGGAACTTCATCGACACGATGACGTCGAGCTCGAAGGCGAGGCGCTTGCGGTAATCCTCTTCGGAGAAGCCGGGCGCGGTGCCGTGCTGCTTCAGGCGCAGCTCGAGCCCGGCCTCGGCCTGACGGCGCAGTTCGGTCGGCTCGTCGGCCGAGACCGCCTGGGCGCCCGCCTCCGAAACCGCGGCCAGCGCGTCGGCCATCGGGGGCTTCTCCCCCGCCGCCACGGCGCCGAAATTCGGCAGGATCGGCTTGCGGGTCCGGGCCCGCACGGCGCAGCGCATGGCGATCTCCACCGTGGCCTGGAGGGCCTCCGGCAGATCGCGGAACAGTTCGGCCATCTCGGCCCGCGTCTTGAAGGCATGGCTCGGCGTCACCCGCCGACGGCGCTCGTCGGAGACGATCCGCCCCTCCGCGATGGCCAGCAGGGCGTCATGGGCGTCGTAATCGTCGGGCTTGGCGAAATAGGGCTCGTTCGTCGCGACGATGCCGAGGCCGTGACGACCGGCGAGGTCGAGGAGCGCGGTCTCCACCCGCCCCTCTTCGGGCAGCCCGTGGCGCTGGAGCTCGACGTAGAGCCGGTCCTCGCCGAAGGCCGCCTTGAGGCGCTTCAGACGGGCGAGCGCCAGTTCGGGCCGGCCCGCCCGGAAGGCCACGTCGAGGGGGCCCGACATGCCGCCGGTGAGCGCGATCAGGCCGTCCGAGGATCCGACGAGCGCCGCGGCGTCGAGGCGGGGGGACTCGCCGAGCGCGGTGTCGAAATAGGCCCGGCTCGCGAGCCGCAGCAGGTTGGCGTAGCCGGCCTCGTCCTGGGCAAGCAGCACGATCCCGTGGCTCGTCGGGGCGTTTCGCTGGTGGGGATCCGCGGCCTCGAAGGCCACCGAGAGCTGCACGCCTGCGATCGGCTGCACGCCCTCCCCGGCCGCCTTCTCCGAGAATTCGAGCGCCCCGAACAGGTTGTTGGTGTCGGTGAGCGCCAGGGCCGGCTGCCGGTCGGCGACCGCGGCCTTGATCAGGGTGCCGACCTTCAGGGCGCCTTCGAGCAGGGAATAGGACGAGTGGACATGGAGGTGGACGAAGCCGACCTCCTTGAGCTGACGTGGCATGGCCGACCTTGTACAGGGGTCCGACAACATCCCCTCACACCGTCACCAAGTCGACGTAGGCCGGGCCCTCGGCCGACGATATCCACCGGTCGTGCCCGATGAGCACCAGTTCCGGCCGCCACTGTGGACAATCGGCCTCCGAAGAGCGATCGCCTGTGCATAAGCCCTCCGCGGCGGGAACCGGGCAGCCATCGGCGGCAACCCGCTAACGCACCGGTGCCAAGGCTATCGCCCACGCCCCCACCGCCGCGAACAGCATCCCGAACGCCATGAGCTCGATCATCAGCTCGACCATCCCGGTCAGGACCAACCGCTTCTGCATCGCCGTGCCTCCCGTGTGCCCGGCCCAGTATGTTCATGTTTTGTTCCATGAAAAGGGCCGGCGGGCGACAGGCGGTCACGTCTTCGGGTTACGGTAAAAAGTGTCTTGATGCGCATCGGGCGGGCTGGCATGCCCCGCCCTCGAGATGAGCCCGTCACCGGATTGGGGGGTTTGAAGGAGCAAGCCATTCCTGCGCATCCGACGGCCGAGCGCTTCGACGTCGCCCTGGTGGCCGTCGGCACACATGGCGACGTGCTGCCGTTCATCGCGCTGGGGCATGAACTGCTCGCGCGCGGCCACGGCGTCTCGCTGGCCGCCCCGGCCCCGTTCGAGGCGATGGCGCGCCGGGCCGGCCTCGCGTTCCAGCCCCTCGGCACGGTGGCCGATTACGAGGCGGTGATCCGCCAGCCGGATCTCTGGCATCCGCAACAGGGCTTCCGGCCCATGTTCGACTATGCCCTGCGGGTGGCGGAGGCCACCTGCCTGTGGCTCGGGGCCACCCGCGCGCGCGGGGTGAACCTGCTGGTGGTCGCCTCGCCCCTCGGTTGGGGCGCGCGGCTCGCCCAGGATCTCTATGACCTCCCGACCGCGACGCTGCACGTGATGCCGTTCCTCATCGAGAGCCGGTCCGATCCGCCCCGTCTGCCCGGGCTGGCCCTGCCGCGGCTGCTGCCGGCGGCGCTGCGCGCCTACGTCAATCTCGGCGTCGACCGGTTCGCGGTCGGTCCGTTCACGCTGCCGCCGCTGAACGCCCTGCGCGCGCGCCTCGGCCTCGATCCGGTCCACCGGCTGCGGCACTGGTGGAACAGCCCGACGCGCATGCTGCTCATGTTCCCGGACTGGTACGCGGCCCCGCAGGCGGATTGGCCCGCCCAGGCGGTGCAACTCGGCTTCCCGCTCGTCGACCGGTTCGGCGACGTGCCCACCATGCCGGCGGAGCTCGACACCTTCCTGGCGGAGGGCGACGCGCCGATCGTCTTCACCTATGGCTCGGCGATGCGCCAGGGCGCCGCCTTCTTCGACACTGCCGTGCAGACATGCCGCCGCATGGGTCGGCGCGGCGTCCTGCTCGCCCCCCAGGGCGGGCAGATCCCCAGGCCGCTGCCGGACGGGATCATCCATCTGCCCTACGCGCCCCTGAGCACGCTGCTGCCGCGCAGCGCCGCCCTGGTCCATCACGGCGGCGTCGGCACGGTGGCGCAGGCGCTGGCGGCGGGCATCCCGCAACTCGTGGTCCCGGTGGCGTTCGACCATTTCGACGAGGGGCGGCGGCTCAAGGACCGGGACCTCGGCGCCACCGTGAGCCGCCGCGCCTTCCGCCCCGCGCGGGCCTCCCGGATCCTGCACCGGCTGCTCGCCGATCCCGCGGTGGCGCGCGCCACCGCGGCGGCCCGGGCACGGATGGCCGAGGGCCGCGACGCGATCACCGAGGCCTGCGATCAAATGGAGGCGCTGGCAGCCACGCGCGCCGCGCCGACGGATGCGGGACGCGGCCGCGGATCTCCACCCGGGTCATGATCGGACGCGGCACCGCCCCGGTTCCGGGGCGGCGCCGCGGGATCACGGGCTCAGCAGCACGGTCGCCGAGCCGATCAGGGTCATGACGACGCCGCCCAGGAAAGCGCCGATCATGACGTAGGAGACGGGCTTGAGCGTCATCCGGGGTCGCGCCGGATCAGCAGCGGTAACCGCCCGCGGTCTGGCCGTACTGCTTGACCGGCCGGGTCTGCTGGTTGGCGTTGCCCTCGGCGGCCGAACTCATCGGGCAGCCGTCGTAGAACGGCGTGTCGTGGACGCCGCGGCCGAGCCCGAGCGTGCCGGTGGTCTCGGGTGCGGTGGTGGTGAACCCGGTCCAGCGGGCCCCGTCGGAGGCCAGAGCAGACGAGAGCGGCGCGGCGGCGAGCATGAGCGCGGTGACGGCAACAGCAATGCGAGTCTTCATGGTGTCTCTCCAAGTTTTATGCAGGACGATCGTCTCAGATCGGCGCTGCCTGTTCTCAACAACTTGAATATAGTGGAGAGATGATCTTCGCGGCGTGACGCGCCGCACGCGGCGCGATGGATTAAATTGCGCGGGCGCTTCGGCGTGGCGGGCGCAGGTCTGGCGCCCTCCGGGTGCGCCGGGGATGGGCCCCTCCGGCCCGCCGGTGCGTGTCGACGCGGCCGCACGTCCTCAGTCGAGCGGTGTGATCAGCCCGTCGCGGATCGTCACCCGGCGGTCCATGCGGGCGGCGAGGTCCAGATTGTGGGTCGCCACCAGCGCGGCGAGGCCCGAGGCCCGCACCAGGGCCACCAGCACCGAGAAGACGCGGCCGGCCGTGCCCGGGTCGAGGTTGCCGGTGGGCTCGTCGGCCAGAAGCAGCCGCGGCCCGTTGGCCACCGCCCGGGCGATGGCGACGCGCTGCTGCTCGCCCCCCGATAGCTCCGCCGGGCGGTGCGGCAGGCGCTCCTTGAGGCCGAGGAAGCTCAGGAGCTCGGTGGCCCGGCTCTTCGCCTCCGGGGCCTTCAGGCCGCGGATGAGCTGCGGCATCACCACGTTCTCCAGCGCGGAGAATTCCGGCAGGAGGTGGTGGAACTGGTAGACGAAACCCATCTCCTCGCGGCGCAGGCGGGTGCGCTCGGAATCCGCCATCGCGGCGGTCGGCTGGCCGCCGATATAGATCTCGCCCCCGTCCGGCCGCTCCAGAAGGCCCGCGAGGTGGAGCAGCGTCGACTTGCCGGCCCCTGACGGCGCCACCAGGGCGACCAGCTCCCCGGGCCAGATCGCGAGGTCGGCCCCGCGCAGGATCTCCAGGGCGCCCTCGGCCTGGGGATAGCGCCGCTCGACGCGGGAAAAGAACAGGGCCGGCACCGGCGGGGTGCCGGTCAACTCGCTCGGATCGCTCATGCGGCGGTTGCCCGTCAGCCGTAGCGGAGGGCCTGCACCGGATCGAGCCGGGCGGCGCGCCAAGAGGGATAGAGCGTCGCCGCGAGCGACAGGAGCAGCGCGGTGATCACGACGGCGGTGATCTCCTTCGGGTTCATCTGGGCCGGGATCTCGGCGAGGAACCGGACGGTCGGGTCCCAGGCGCCGGGAAACAGCACGTGCTGGATCGGCTTGATGTTGAGGGTGATCAGGATGCCGAGAGCCAGCCCGCTGAGCGTCCCGACCACGCCGATCAGCGCGCCGTTGATCAGGAACACCCGCATGATCGTGCCGGGCGTCGCCCCCATGGTCCGCAGGATCGCGATGTCGCTCGACTTGTCGCGCACCAGCAGGATCAGGCCCGAGACGATGTTGAGCGTCGCCACCACCACGATCAGGCTGAGGATCAGGAACATCACGTTGCGCTCGACCTCCAGCGCCCCGAAGAAGGTCCGGTTGCGCTGGCGCCAGTCGGTGAGCAGGATCGGGCGCTCCGCCGCCATCTCCAGCGGCTCGCGCATCTCGCCGACATGGTCGGGCTCGTCGACATAGATCTCGATCATGCTGACGTCGCCGTCCTTGTTGAAGAACGCCTGCGCCTCGGCGAGCGGCATGAACACGAAGGTCTGGTCGAACTCGGTCATGCCGACCTCGAACACCGCCTTGACCGTGTAGCTCTTGGTCCGCGGCGCCGTCCCGAACGGCGTCGACGAGCCCTTGGGCGTCACCAGCGTGATGGTGTCGCCGGCCTGGAGGCCGAGGGTGTCGGCGAGCCGCCGGCCGATCAGCACGCCGGTGCCGTCGTCGAAGCCCTCCAGGGTGCCGCCGCGGACCGAGCTGGATACGGCCGCCAGAGCGTCGAGGTCGGCGGCGCGCACGCCGCGGATGATCACCCCCGAGCCGCCATATTGCGACGAGGCGAAGGCCTGTCCCTCCACCAGCGGCACCGCCGCACGCACGCCCGCCACCTTCGACAGGCGCTCGGAGAGGTCGGTCCAGTCGTTGAACGGCCGGTCGATCGGGGTCGCGAACAGGTGGCCGTTGATGCCCACGATCTTCGACAGGAGCTCGGCCCGGAAACCGTTCATCACCGACAGAACGATGATCAGGGTGGCGACCCCGAGCGCGATGCCGAGCACCGAGAAGAACGCCACCACCGAGACGCCGCCGCCCCGGCGACGGGCACGGAGGTAGCGGCCCGCGAGGATCCACTCGAACGGCGCGAAGGGGGCGGTGCCCGTGCGGAACGACGCCGCGAGGCTCCTCACCCGGTCGATCGCCGCTGATCCCGCCATCGGAGCTCTCAGACGCGCCGGATGCGCGCCAGCAGGTCGACGGTGGCGAGGCTTTCCCGCTCGCCACCGGCACGCCGCTTCAGCTCGACCTTGCCGTCGGCCAGCCCCTTCGGCCCGACGATCACCTGCCAGGGCAGACCGATGAGGTCGGCGGTGGCGAATTTCGCCCCCGGGCGCTCGTCGCGGTCGTCGTAGAGCACGGACAGGCCGGCGGTCTCGAGATCCGACTGGATCTGCGCGCAGGCGGCGTCGGTCCCGGCATCCCCGACCTTCAGGTTGATCAGCGCCACGTCGAAGGGTGCGACCGAGTCCGGCCAGACGATGCCGGCCTCATCGTGGCTCGCCTCGATGATCGCCGCCACCAGCCGGCTCGGGCCGATGCCATAGGAACCCATATGGACCGGCCGCTCGATCCCGTCCGGCCCGGCGACCTTCGCGCCCATCGGCTCGGAATACTTGGTGCCGAAGTAGAAGATGTGCCCGACCTCGATGCCGCGCGCCGCGAGACGACTCTCCTCGGACACCTCCGCGAAGGCCGCCGGCTCGTGCATCTCCTCGGTGGCGGCGTAGTGCGAGGTCCAGGCATCGACGATGCCCTGGAGGGCGGCGACGTCGTCGAAATCCACGGTCTCGGGCGGGATGTCGAAATCGAGATAGGCCTTGTCGCAGAAGACCTCGCTCTCGCCGGTCTTGGCCAGGATGATGAATTCGTGGGACAGGTCGCCGCCGATCGGGCCGGTATCGGCGCGCATCGGGATCGCCTTCAGGCCGAGCCCCGCGAAGGTGCGGAGATACGCCACGAACATGCGGTTATAGGCGTGGCGGGCGCCGGCCTGGTCGAAGTCGAACGAGTAGGCGTCCTTCATCAGGAACTCGCGCGAGCGCATGGTTCCGAAGCGCGGCCGCACCTCGTCGCGGAACTTCCACGAGATCTGATAGAGGTTCTTGGGCAGGTCCTTGTAGGAGCGCACGCTCGCCCGGAAGATCTCGGTGACCATCTCCTCGGCGGTGGGGCCGTAGAGCATCTCGCGGTCATGCCGGTCCTTCAGGCGCAGCATCTCCTTGCCGTAGGCGTCGTAGCGGCCGGATTCCCGCCACAGTTCGGCGGACTGCACCGTCGGCATCAGGATCTCGATGGCGCCGGCGCGGTCCTGCTCCCGGCGGATCACCGCGCAGACGCGCTCGAGAACCCGCAGCCCGAGCGGCAGCCACGCGTAGATGCCGGCCGCCTCCTGCCGCACGAGGCCGGCGCGCAGCATCAGCCGATGCGAGACGATCTCGGCTTCCTTGGGCGTCTCGCGCAAGGTCGGCATGAAGTAGCGGGAGAGACGCATA
>CAXTCV010000020.1:0-33849 GCA_964242725.1 uncultured Methylobacterium sp. | reverse complement strand
CGGGACGGGGGTGAACACCGGCGGCGGCGCGGCGCGGCGGGGAAGGTCGGCGGCGGAAGCGGCGGCGGTGAGCGCCGTGAATGCCGCAAGAGAAGTGATAAGCGTCTTCATTACTGTGATCCCCAGCATTGGCCCGATCGGTCAGGAAACTAAGCGATCGTCCCCGCCGAGGATGTAGCTTGTCTGCCACAGCGGGGGGAAAGCGTGGCCGTTTGGCGATTTTCGACCGGCCGATTACGGCGAATCGACGACATTCAGATTCTTACCCTCAAAAAAGCGTGAGTCGTCGAGAGGGCGTCTTGATCGAGGCTGATAGCGGCCGGGTGCGGCGGCGTCAGAGGGGCGGCGTGTCGTTGGCCGCGAGCACCATGCCGGCGAGGTAGAGCGAACCGCAGATCAGGATCCGGGGCGGGCGCTCGAAGGCGATGTCCTTCACCATCGCCAACGCAGCCTCGATGCTCGGCGCCGCGTAGGTCGACAGACCGACGCCCTCACCGATCCGGGCGACCTCCTCGGCGGGACGCGCGGCCATTGTGCCGGTGATCGGCACCGCGATGAGCGCCCGCGCCAACCCGACGAAGTTGCGCAGGAAGCCGTCGGCGTCCTTGGTGCCGAGCAGGCCGACGATCAGCACCAGCGGCACGTCGCTGCGCTCGCCGAGATCGGCCATGGCGGCGGCGAGGATGCGGCCGCCGTCGATGTTGTGGCCGCCGTCGAGCCACAGCTCGGTGCCCGGATCGAGCTGCCCGGCGAGGCGCCCGCGGCCCAGCCGCTGCAGCCGTCCCGGCCAATCGACCTCCGTGAGCCCCTTCTCCAGGGCATTCGTGCCGATGTCGCCGAAGCCCGCCGCACGCAGCGCCGTGATCGCCGTGCCGGCATTGACCAGCTGGTGCCGGCCGGCGAGCCGCGGCCGCGGCAGATCGAACAGGTCGGTCTCGTCCTGGTAGACGAGGCGGCCGCGCTCCTCGTGGACGGAGAAATCCTGGTTGCCGACGAGGATCGGGCCGGCCCCCACGGCCTCGGCGCGCCGGCACAGAACGGCGTCGGCCTCGGCGTAGTCCTGGGCGGCGATCACCGCCGGGCAGCCGCGCTTGAAGATCCCGGCCTTCTCGGTCGCCACCGACTCGACCGTATCGCCGAGATACTCCGCATGGTCGCGGCCGATGGGCGTGACCACCGCACAGGCGGGCTCCGCGATCACGTTGGTGGCGTCGAGCCGGCCGCCGAGGCCGACCTCGAGCAGCAGGACGTCGGCCGGGCTCTCCGAGAACAGCACCAGCGCCGCCGCGGTGGTGATCTCGAACATCGTGATCGGCTCGCCGGCATTGGCGGTCTCGCAGCGCGCGAACGCGTCCGCGAGGCGATCCTCGGCCACGAATTGCCCGCCGCCGATCCCGCCGATGCGGATCCGCTCGTGGAAGCGGACGAGGTGCGGCGAGGTGTAGACATGGGCCGCCAGGCCGCCCGCTTCGAGGATCGCCCGCATGAACGCGATGGTCGAGCCCTTGCCGTTGGTCCCGGCGACGTGGATCACCGGCGGGAGGCGCCGCTCCGGATGGTTGAGCCGCGCGAGCAGCCGCTCGATCCGGCCCAGCGACAGGTCGATCGTGCGCGGGTGCAGGGCGAGGAATCGCGCCATCAGGGCATCGGAGGAGGCCATCGCGTCGGGCTTAAGCCGCCTCGGCGGCCGAGACCGGTGCGACCGGTTCGGCGACGTTGGTCAGGAGGCCGCACAGGCGGGCGATCGTCTCCTTGAGCTGGTGGCGATGGACCACCTGATCGACCATGCCGTGCTCGCGCAGGTACTCCGCCCGCTGGAACCCGTCCGGCAGCTTCTCCCGGATGGTCTGCTCGATCACCCGGGGGCCGGCGAAGCAGATCAGCGCGCCGGGCTCGGCGAGGTGCACGTCGCCCAGCATGGCGTAGGAGGCGGTGACGCCGCCGGTGGTCGGGTTGGTCAGCACCACGATGTAGGGCAGCCGCGCGGCGTTGAGCCGGCGCACCGCCACGGTGGTCCGCGGCATCTGCATCAGCGACAGGATGCCCTCCTGCATGCGCGCGCCGCCGGAGGCCGCGAACAGCACGTAGGGCGTGCGCTTCTCCAGCGCCGTCTCGGCGCCGCGCACGAACGCCTCGCCGGCCGCCATGCCGAGGGATCCGGCCATGAAGCCGAATTCCTGTGCGGCGAGAATCATCGGCAGGCCGCCGACCCGGCCGAAGCCGATCTTGAACGCGTCCTGCATCCCGGTCTTGGCGCGGGCCTCCTTGAGCCGGTCGACGTAGCGCTTCTCGTCGCGGAACTTCAGCGGATCGACGGCGGCCTCGGGCAGCGCCACGTCGATCCAGGTGCCCTCGTCGAACATCATCTTGAGGCGCGCCTGGGCGCTCATCTTCAGGTGGTGCTCGGAGCCCGGAATGACCCATTGGTTGGCCTCCACCTCCTTGTGGAAGACCATCTGCCCGGTATCGGGGCATTTGACCCAGAGGTTCTCGGGCGTCTCGCGCTTGAACAGGGTCTTGATCCGGGGGCGCACCACCTCCGAGATCCAGTTCATCGGTTCGACCATCGCCACGCGTCCGTCCGCTTCAAGCCCGTGCTGATATCAGGTGGCGCGCGCGCCGCCGCCAGGGTCTGCCGCAGACGCCGCTCAGGCCGCCCGCTCGACGCCGGCCGACCGCACGCCTTCGGCGAGCTCCCGCACCAGATCCGCCACCGCCGGAACGGTCCCGGACCCCGCCCGGCCCTCGGCATCGAGGGACCGGACGAGCGCGTCCACCAGGGCCGAACCCACCACCACCCCGTCGGCGCCCCGGGCGATCGCGGCCGCGTGGGCGCCAGTCCTGACGCCGAAGCCGACGACGACCGGCAGATCGGTGTGGCGGCGGATGCGCGCCACCGCCTCCGAGACCTTGCCGAAATCCGGCGTCGCCGTACCGGTGACGCCGGTGATCGACACGTAGTAGACGAAGCCCGCCGTGTTCGCGAGCACCGTCGGCAGGCGCCGCTCGTCGGTGGTGGGCGTGGCGAGGCGGATGAAGGCGATCCCCTTGGCGAGCGCCGGCAGGCACAGCTCGGCATCCTCCTCGGGCGGCAGGTCGACCACGATCAGGCCGTCCACCCCGGCCGCGACCGCGTCGTCCAGGAACCGCGCGACGCCGTAGGTGTGGATCGGGTTGTAGTAGCCCATCAGCACGATGGGCGTGGTGTCGTTCCCGGCGCGGAAGCGGCGCACGAGGTCCAGGGTGCCGGCGACGGTCTGACCCGCCTTCAGAGCCCGCAGGCCGGCCGCCTGGATCGCCGGGCCGTCGGCCATCGGGTCGGTGAAGGGCAGGCCGAATTCGAGGATGTCGGCGCCCGCGCCCGGCAGCGCCGTCAGGACCTCGAGGGACGTCGCGGGGTCGGGGTCGCCCGCCATCACGTAGGTGACGAGAACGGCCCGGTGCTCCGCGCGGGCGCGGGCGAAGGTGGCGTCGATACGGCTCGGCATGGGCGGGCGGTGTTCATCGTTGCGGGGCCGTCACGGGCCCGGGATTGCCTCCGCGCTACACCAAAGCCGAGGGCTCGTGAAGCGGGCGCCCCCGGCGTGCCGCTCCGGGATCGGAGACCGAAACGGGACCCGCCCCTGCGCGCGGACCGATTGCGGGGGGCGCGGCGCCCCGGTAGCCGTCCCGCATGACCGACACCCGCCTCCCGACGCGCCGTTTCGCGGCGTTCCTGTTCGACATGGACGGCACGCTGATCAGCTCGATCGCCTCGGCGGAGCGGGTCTGGTCCCGCTGGGCCCTGGCCCACGGCCTCGACGTCGCGCGCTTCCTGCCGACGATCCACGGCGTCCGTTCGGTGGAGACGATCCGCCGTCTCGGCCTGCCGGGCGTCGATCCCGAAGCCGAGGCCGCCGCGATCGCCCGCGCCGAGATGGAGGATGTCGGCGACGTCACCGCGATCCCGGGGGCGCGGGCGCTCGTCGCGGCGCTGCCGCGGCACCGCTGGGCGATCGTGACCTCGGCGCCCCGGGCGCTGGCGGAGCGCCGTCTTTCGGCCGCCGGGCTGCCCGTGCCGGCGCTCCTGGTCGCCGCCGAGGACGTGGCCCGCGGCAAGCCGGCACCGGATTGCTTCCTCCAGGCGGCCGAGCGGCTCGGCGTCGCGGCGGCGGATTGCCTCGTCTTCGAAGACGCCCCGGCCGGCATCGAGGCCGCCGAGGCTGCGGGCGCGCCCGTGGTGGTGGTGACCGCGACCCATCCCGCGCCGCTGCGCACCCGCCACGCCGCGATCCGCGACTATCGCCGGCTCCGCATCGATGCCGCCACGGACGGGGTCCGCGTGAGTGCCGCCGCCCCGTCCGAATGAGCATGGGATTCGCGGATCCGCCGGCCCGCGGCCGACGCGTCGGTCCGGCAGCAGCGTTGACTTTCCCCGGGCGCGGTACGGCACTATCCGGCGGAGGAATGCCGGGATCCACGAGCCGATGACAGAGCCCAACGGCGTGCCGAACAGCCTTTTCGAGACCGCCGAGGGCCTCCGGCTCGTCGCGGCACGCGCGGATCCGGCCTGGCGCCGCTGGGGGCCGTATCTCAGCGACCGGCAATGGGGCACGGTCCGGGAGGATTACAGCCCCGGCGGCGACGCGTGGGCCTACCTGCCCCACGACCATGCCCGGTCCCGGGCCTATCGCTGGGGCGAGGACGGGATCGGCGGCTTCGGCGACCGGCACCTGAACTGGTGCCTGTCGCTCGCCCTCTGGAACGGCCGCGACCCGATCCTGAAGGAGCGCCTGTTCGGCCTCACCAACCAGGAGGGCAACCACGGCGAGGACGTCAAGGAACTCTACTACTACCTCGATGGTCTCCCGACCCACGCCTTCATGCGGATGCTGTACAAGTATCCGCAGGCCGCGTTCCCCTACGACCAGCTCGTCGCGGAGAATGCGCGGCGGGGCCTCGACGAGCCGGAATTCGAGCTGCTCGACACCGGTCTGTTCGACACGGGCCGCTATTTCGATGTCGCGATCGCCTACGCCAAGGCGGCACCCGACGACATCCTGATGCGGGTCACCGCCACCAACCGCGGGCCGGAGGCGGCGGCGTTGACCCTGCTGCCGCAGCTCTGGGCCCGCAATGTCTGGTCCTGGAAACCGGGCGCCGCGAAGCCGGAACTGACGGCCGGCGCCGATGGCTCGGCCTGGGCGCGCCATCCCGCGATGGCGCCGATGCGCTTCTTCGCCGAGGGCGCGGCGGAGCTGCTGTTCACCGAGAACGAGACCAACACGCACCGCCTGTACGGCGTGGGCTCGGCCGACGGCTTCTACAAGGACGGCATCGACCGCTGCGTGGTCGGCGGCGAGGGGGCCGCGGTCAACCGGCTCTCCGGCACCAAATGCGCCGCCCGCTACGCCCTGCATCTCGGCCCCGGCGAATCCCGCACCCTGCGCCTGCGCCTGCGGCCGGAGACCGCGCCCGGGGAGCCGTACGCGGATTTCGACGCCGTCTTCGCCGCGCGCGAAGCGGACGCGGACGCCTTCTACGCGGCGCTCCAGGCCCCGATCGCCGATCCCGAGATGCGCCTCGTCCAACGGCAGGCGCTCGCCGGCATGCTGTGGTCGAAGCAGCTCTACCATTACGACGTGCGCGAGTGGCTCGCGGGCGACCCGGCCCAGCCGCCCCCCGCCCCCGAGCGACGGCACGGGCGCAACGCCGACTGGGCGCACCTGCGCGCCAACGACATCATCTCGATGCCGGATGCCTGGGAATATCCCTGGTTCGCCTCCTGGGACCTCGCCCTCCAGGCGATCGTCTTCGCGCTGATCGATCCCGATTTCGCCAAGAACCAGCTCCTGCTCCTGGTCGACGAGGCCTATGCCCACCCGAACGCGGCGCTGCCGGCCTACGAATGGGGGTTCGGGGACGCCAACCCGCCGGTCCACGCGCTGGCCGCCTGGCGTGTGTTCGAGCTGGACCGGGCCCTCACCGGCACGCCGGACCACCTCTTCCTCAAGCGGGTCTTCAACAAGCTGACCCTGAACTTCACCTGGTGGGTCAACCGGAAGGATGCGGACGACCGCAACCTTTTCCAGGGCGGCTTCCTCGGCCTCGACAACATCGGCATCTTCGACCGGTCGAAGCCCGTCGGCGACGGGGCCACGCTGACCCAGTCCGACGCCACCGCCTGGATGGCCGCCTACGCGCTCACCCTGATGCGCATCGCCATCGAGCTGGCGCTCCGGGATCCGACCTACGAAGATCTGGCGGAGAAATTCTTCGAGCATTTCCTCCTCATCGCCGCCGCGACGGGCGACGGGGTCTGGGACGAGGCGGACGGCTTCTTCTACGACGTAATCGAGACCCGCGAGGGCGCGCGCCTTCCGATCCGGGCGCGCACCCTGGTCGGGCTGATCCCGATCTTCGCGGTGGCGACGATCAGCGAGCACGACCTGGAGAAGCTGCCCGCCCTGCGCGACCGGATGCGGTTCTTCCTGGACAACCGCCCGGACCTCGCGGCCCTGGTGTCGCGCTGGAACGAGCCCGGCCAGGGCCAGACCGCCCTGCTCTCGCTGCTGCGCGGCCACAGGCTGAAGGCGCTGCTGCGCCGCGCCCTCGACCCCGGGGAGTTCCTCTCGGATCACGGCCTGCGGGCGGTCTCCCGCGCCTACGCCGAAACACCCTTCTGCTTCACGTGGGACGGCCGCGATCTCGGCCTCGCCTACGAGCCCGCGGAATCGCGCTCCCGTCTGTTCGGCGGCAACTCGAACTGGCGCGGGCCGGTCTGGATGCCGGTCAACTACCTGCTCATCGCCGCCCTGAACCGCTTCCACGACTATTACGGCCCGGACTTCCGGGTTGAGGCGCCCACGGGCTCGGGACGGAGCTACGCCCTGCGCGAGATCGCCCTGGCGCTGTCACGGCGCCTGATCGGCCTGTCGACCCGCGGTCCGGACGGGCGCAGGCCGGTCTACGGGGACAGCCGGCTCGAGCAGGACGACCCGCATTTCCGCGACCTCGTCCTGTTCTACGAGTATTACGACGGCGATACCGGCCGGGGCGTGGGCGCCTCCCATCAGACCGGGTGGTCGGGGCTCGTGGCGCTGCTGATCCAGGACGTCTCGACGGCGCCCGGCGCGACCGTGATCCGAAGCCGATGATTGCGTCCGATCTGGCGCGAGATATCCGAGCGGCGGGCGCTGTAATTGGCCGAGACCAGAGGGTAATTGACCGGCAGGCCCCATTTCGCCCTGTAGGCCTCGGGCGACAACCCGCGGAGGGTCAGGTGGCGCCGCAGGGTCTTGTAGGGTTTCCCGTCCTCGAAACTGACGAGCGCGTCGGGCCGGATCGAGGCCCGGATCTGTGCCTCGGTCGGACGCCTGACCGGCGGCAGCATCGGGCGGTCCAGGGCCAGGATCGAGCTGTGGACCGTGGTGAGCAGATCCGGCAGGAGGTCCGCGGGAACACTGTTGCGCGTGACGTAAGCGCTGAGGATCTTCGAGGCGAGCTCGACACTCGGCGGCGTGGTCGGCATGGCCTTCTCCTCCGTCCTGTCACTGATCGACAGGGCTGCTTCCGTACCTGCGTGTGCCTCCGCCGCCAGCGATCCGGAGCCGGTCAGGAAACACAACTAGTACGCGATTTATCTCATAATCGTTTCTACCTAGAATTCGGATTTGCAGTCAACGACGATTCAAGACGAGAAGCGGTGCTCCGTCTTGGAAGCCGCATCGGCGCCGGGGAGCGGCCGGCGCTGCTCCGGGACGATGCGCTCACTGTCTGATCGGTATCGTCCCGAAAGCCGGCGGCCACCTTTCGGGACGATGCGCTAGAACAGCAGGTGCAGCGCCAGGGGGGCGAGGATGGCCGTCAGGAAGGCGTTGAGGCCCATGGCGATGCCCGCGAAGGTGCCGGCCACCTCGCTCACCTGGAAGGCGCGCGCGGTGCCGATACCGTGGGCGGCGAGCCCGGCCGCGAAGCCGCGGGCGCGCATGTCGCGGATCCCCAGGGCGTTCATCATCGGCGTCACGAGGATCGCCCCGATGATGCCGGTGAGGATCACCAGGATCGCGGTGAGGGTCGGGTCGCCGCCGAGCGCCTCCGCGATGCCCATGGCCACGCCCGAGGTCACCGATTTCGGGGCGAGGGAGACCAGGACCGGCTGCGGGATGTCGAGCAGCCGCGCCAGCCCGATCACGACGGCGAGCGTCGTGGCCGCCCCGGCGGCGAGCGCCGTGAGCATGGGGATCAGCGCGCGCCTCACGGTGGCGCGCCGTTCGTAGAGCGGCATGGCCAGCACGACGGTGGCGGGCCCGAGCAGGAAGTGCACGAACTGCGCGCCCTCGAAATAGACCGGATACGGCGTCCCCGTCGCCGCCAGGATTCCGCCGACCAGGGTCACCGTGATCAGCACCGGATTGGCGATCGGGTGCCGACCGGTCGCGGCGGCGATCCGATCGGCCAGGACGTAGGCGGTCAGCGTGACCGTGAGCCAGAGCAGCGGCGTCTTGGCGAGATAAACCCAGAGGGAGAAGTCGCCGCCCACGGTCAGGGCTCCCCGTCCGTCCCGGGCTTCTCCACCAGGGCGGCGACAGCGCGGAACACCAGAACGGTGACGAGGAGCGACAGCGCCGTCGAGACCACCAGCACGATGGCGAGCTTCAAGCCCTGCGCCCGCAGCAGGTCCAGGCGGCCGACGACGCCGACGCCCGCCGGAACGAACATCAGCGACAGGTTCATCAAGAGACCCCGCGCCGTCGTCTCGAGGGTGCCGTCGGTGAGCGCCTTCGGGAGGTAGCGGGTCAGGCCGATCCGCGCCGTGTCGCGCAGCAGCAGGAAGGCGAACATCAGCCCCATGCCGATGACCGGACCGGGGATCGGGACACCGGCGCCACGGGCAATGGCCTCGCCCAGGAGTTGCGCCAACAGGATCAGCGCCAGGCTCGCGATCATCGCCCGGCCCGCAGCTTACGCAATCCCCGCCCCCTGTTGTCCGGTTCGGCGCGCGGCCGCGATGGCGCCGTCGTCGAAGCCGAGCAAGCGGCCGAGCCGCTCCACCAGGGCCTCCTCGAACTCGTCGACCCGTCCGTCCGCGGCCGCGACCGACCACGCCATGGTCAGGAGTTCCTGGCGCTCGGCGGTGTTGGCCTCGTGGGGGATCATCTCCACGAGGCTCACCACGTCGCGGGTCTCGGAATCCATCGCGGCGGCCCGCGCGATCAGGGCCCGCGCGGCATCCGGACCGTCGGCGTAGTGGCCCTCCACCAGGCGGGACAGGCGCTCGCTCTCGGAGGCGGCCAGGATCCCGTCGACCCGCGCCACGTGGACGAGGAGCGCGGTGGCTGCGAGATGGGTATCGTCCACGGTCTCGTGCGTGCCGACGCCGAGAGCCTCGGCCGCGTAGGCGCGCAGGCGTGCGATCAGGGACATGGCGGCTCCGGCGGATCTTGCATCGCACAGTTCGGCCGGAGGACTCGTGCCGTCAAGGACGGGAACGCAGGTCGGCGCCGGGCGTGGCCGCGCTGCATCGCCCACGCCCGGGTGGCCTCAGCGCCGCGCCGCCGCTTCGGCCCCGGCGACCAGGGGCGCCAGGATCGCGTCCGCCGCCCGCACCGCCGCCGGCCCGGCCCCGGCGGGGGTGCCGGCTTGGAATGGCGGTTCCGGAGCGTATTCGGCCACCAGCTGCGCGGTGCGCGCGTAGGCGTCGCCGCGCAGGCGGGCGGCGAGCACCAGGCCGAGGTCGAGCCCGGCCGAGATCCCGGCCCCGGTGACGCGGTTGCGGTCGACGACGACGCGCTCCGCCACCGGCTCCGCGCCGAGGAGCGGCAGCACCGCGTCGCGCACGCACCAGTGGGAGGTGGCCCGGTAACCGCGCAGCAGGCCCGCGGCCCCCAGGATCAGCGATCCGGTACAGACGCTCGTCACCCAGGCGGCCCGGGCGGCGCGCCCGGTCAGGAAGGCGAGGAGCCGGTCGTTGCGCATCTGCGCCGGCGTGCCGTCGCCCCCGGGCACGAACAGGACGTCGAGATCCTGCGGGCAGGTCTCGAACGTGTCGGTCGCCATCAGCGCGAGGCCGGTATCGCTAGCCACCGGTCCGTCGGTCTCGGCGACGAGGTGCAGGCTGCCCGGGGCCAGCCCGGCCAGCAGCGCCTGCGGCCCGACGAGGTCGAGGGCCGTCAGGCCGGGATAGAGAAGCATGGCGATCCGGACCGGCCGGTCCTCCGGGACCGGGGCCGGCCCCGTGTCCGCCCCGACCGCACGCGGCCAGAGGGCGGCTGCGGCCGCCGCGGCGGCGACGAGATCGCGGCGGCGCGGGCCCGGCGGTCCGCTCACGGCCGGGCCCGGCGCCTCACAGGGGCCAGGCCGCGTCGCGATAGGCGCTGTCCCAGAACATCCATTCCAGGCGGGTCGCCTGCGCGAAGGCCCGGTGCATGCGCACCTCGATATCGGCGGAGACACCCCGTGCCGCCCGGTCGGTCGCGGCGATCATGGCGGCGACCGCCTCGGCGAACTCGGCACCCGCATAGGTGTCGATCCAGGCCCGGTACGGATTGTCGGGCGCGGCGCGGGCGAAGATGTCGTCGCCCACCGCCTTGTAGATCCAGAAGCACGGCAGCAGGGCGGCGCAGACGACCTCGAAGGGCTCGGCATAGGCCGTCGCCAGCAGATAGCAGACGTAGTGGTCGCAGGCCGGCGTCAGCGGCGTGGCCGCGAAGGTCTCGGGCCCGATGCCGTAATCGCAGAAGAAGCCGCCGTGGAGGGCGCGCTCGACCACGATGGCCTCCTGCGCGGCTTTGGCGAACTGCACGATCCCCTCCGGATCCGGCGCCTTCGCGGCGGCGAGGCTGAGCGCCCGGCCGAAGCCGATCAGGTAATGCGCGTCCTGCACGATGTAGTGGCGGAACCGGTCCTGACGCAGCGTGCCGGCGGCCAGTTCGGCGTTGAACGGCATCGACCGGATCGCCTCGTAGGCGGCTCCGTTGCGCGCCCATGCCTCCCGGGAGAAGGATCCCGGTCCGCCCGCGCCCTGCCTGTCTCCTCCAGCCATCCTACCCCTGCCGCTGTGCGTGGGTGACGGCGACGTGGATCAGCTCGGCCAGCGTCCGGACGCCGAGCTTCTGCCGCATCTGCGAGCAGGCATTGGTCACGGTCTTGTAGCTCACCGACAGGTCGGTCGCGATGGCGCCGTAGGAGCGCCCCTGGGCGAGGCGGGCGAGGATCTGCTGCTCGCGCGGGGTGAGCTGCGATTCCGGGGTGCGGCGGGCGTCGGCGCGCAGCATCGCCACCTCGGTGGCGAGCCGCCGGTCGAGGTAGACCTCGCCGATCCGGACCTTGCCGAACGCCTCGAACAGCTCCGCCGAGGCATGGTCCTTCAGGACGTAGCCGAGCGCCCCGGCCTCGAGGGCGCGGGCGACGATCACCGGATCGTTGTGCATGCTGAAGACCAGGATCCGCGTCTCCGGGGCGACCGCGCGGATGCGGCGGATCAGGCCGAGGCCGGCCATGCCGCTGCCCTGGAAGGTCAGGTCGCAGATCACGACCGGCGGCCGGAGCCGGTGGAAGACCCGGTAGCCGCCGACCACCGTGGTCGCCTCCGCGATGGTCTCGACGCCGGCATCCTCCAGGACCCGTCGACAGCCCTGCAGGACGATCGGGTGATCGTCGATCACCAGGACGGGCAGACGGGTCGCGGCGATGTCGATCTGGGAGGCGATGGCGTTCATGCGCTCGGCGCGTCGTTGTCGTCGCCCCGGTCCGGCGGAACGGGGATGGTGATCCGGACGATTGCGCCGGGGCCGGCATTGTCAAGGGTGAAGGTGCCGTCCAGCGCCTCGACGCGCTCGCGCATTCCCGACAGCCCGAGCCCGGTCCCGTGTTCGGGCGGGATGCCGGTGCCGTTGTCGCGGATCGTCACGGTCAGCCGCCCCGCGGCCTCCACGGCCCCGGCCTCGACCCGGGTGGCGGCGCCGTGTCGCACCGCGTTGGTGGCGCTCTCCTGCACGCAGCGGAACACGGTGAGGTCCACGAGGTCGCCGTAGCCGCGCGCCAGGCCGTCGAACCGGCCGACGCAATCGAGGCCGGGGTGGCGTTGCCCGAAGCCGCGCAGGAGCAGGTCGAGGCAGGTGCCCAGCGGCGCCTGCCCGAGCCCGTGCGGCCGCAGGCGGTTCAGCAAGTCGCGGTTGACGGTCTGGACCTGGGCGACGATGGCGCTGATCTCGGCCGCCCGCGTCGCGAGCTTCTCGCGGCTGGGCTCGGTCGGTCCCGAGGCGATCCGGGCGATCGAGGCGGCGTTCGCTTCCAGGGCGAACAGGCAGGGGCCGAACTCGTCGTGCAGTTCGAGGGCGGTGCGGCGGCGCTCGTCGTCCTGCGCGGTGAGCAACTGCCGATTAAGGCGGCCGTTGGCGGCGCGCACGTCGCTCAGAGCCGCGGCCACCTTGTTGAAGCGCTCGGCGATGACCGCGAGTTCCCGGGCGCCGGGCGGCGCCAGGCGTGCGGTGTAATCGTGGTGCTCCAGTTGCGTCAGGCCGGCCCCGAGCCGCCGCAGCGGCGCCAGGATGCGGCCGAGCGCGCCGTAGAGGGCGATCAGCATCGCGGCGTTGATGGCCGCGGTGGTCAGTGAGAGCGCCCGGGCATAGCCCCAGATCTCGTCGATCTCGTCGAGCGGCTGCGTGGTGATCTGCGCCGTGCCGAGTTGCTGCCCGTTCACCGTGATCGGAAGGGTGTGGCGCTCGATCGGCGGCTCGATCAGGTCGGCGAACCAGCGCGGCGCCTCGCGCGTGGAGCGATGGGGCGGAGCCGAACGGCCCACGCGCTCGCCGGCATTGTCGAGAACGGCGACCCGGACGTGCCGCAGCACCTTGAAGCGTAGGTCGAGGGTCTGGAGCAGCGTCTCGGGCGGGGTCGCTTCGGACAGGCGGATCGTGTCCGCGACCAGGGACTCGACGGTCGCCAGTGAGGCCCGGGTCTCGACCCGCACCGCCGTGCGGGCGTTGTGCACGATCACGCCGCAGGAGACCAGGGCCGCCACCGCGTCGATGAGCAGGACCACGGCCACGAGCCGCGCCCGCGTCGACCACACGGCCCAGGGCCAGCGTCCGGCCCGGCGGGCATCGGTTTCGGGCGCATCCCGCATCGGAAGCTGGGTCGGTCGTGCATCCACGCCCAGATCCATAGCGGGCACGCCGTCGAAGTCCATGCGGTCGAGACCGGACGCCGATCCGGATGACGGATTGTTAAGCAGCCCAAGCATATCCTGTGGATAGCGGCCCCTCGAATGGGCGCGGCGACCAGTCGGACCGACATCTTTGCGCCGTATTGCGGCTCCTCTACTGGCGGCAGCGTCGAATTGCCTCCGGATCAGCCGAGGCAGGCGACCGGTCGAGGGGAGCCCGGTCGCGCACGTCGTGCATCGTGTCAGAGCCCCCGGACCATGATCGATCTCGCCCTGGACCCCTCCGAGACCCGAGAGACTCGATATCCGGTGGCGCCGCCCCGGCGCGGACGCGACCTCCGCGTGCTGCTGTTCGGGCTGGCCGGACTCGGCCTGCTCGGCGGCTTCGGGGTCGCCGCCTCGACGCTGATGGCCGGTCTCGCGGCGCCGACGCCGGTCAAGGTTGTCGCCACAACCGGCCGGGCCGCGGACTGGCCCGATCTGAAGGATGGGCTGCCCGCCATGGCCGGTGCCGTCGGGGCCAAGCCCGCGGACGCGAAACCGGCCGCACCGGTGGCGCAGGCCCCGCGGATGGCCTCCCTGTCCGATGGATTCACCCCGGCGGCCGCACCGATCGCGCCGTCACCGCGCCCCAAGGCCGCGGAGGTCGCCGAACCGCCGACCCGGCGGATCCCAACTCCGACGCCGGTGGTGCCGGTCGCGGCGAGCCGGCTGGTGGTGCCGCTCCCGCCCACTCGCACGGCCGCGCTCCTGCCGCCCCGCGCCTCCGAGACCGTGCGGGCCCGCGCGCTGGTCGAGCCGGCCGCTCCGCCCGCGCCGAAGCCTGTTGCCGCGGTGGCACCGACGGCACCACCTGACAAACCGGCGCCGAAAGTCGTCGCCGCCAAGCCGTCGCCGCTGAAGACGGCCGAGAAGGCCAAGCGCCCCGCGCCCGCCACCGTCGCGCAGGCGGAAGCCGCGGAACCGGAGGAGACCGAGGTGCTCGGGATCAAGCTCCCGTCCCTGGCGCCCGCCGGACGCAAGCTGAAGGAAAGCGTCGACGCGCTCGGCGAGGCGATGAAGAGCGTTTTCTGAGCCGCCTGCCGCCCCGCGCGCGACCGGCTTTCGATTTAGCCCTTGGGGGTATCGCCCGGTCGACGGGTGTCCAGTCCATCGCCGCCACGCGCTCCCTCCCCGTTGCGGGGGAGGAAAACGCGCCCGGATACGGCACCGGCGCGGGAGCCCATGCCCGTCCGGACGAGACCCGCCCTGACTGTGTCGGCTGTCGGCCCCGGTCTCAGCCCCGGCCCGTGTGCCGGCCGGGCTTGGGCTCGGTGCGTGGTCCGGAGCGCTCCGCCTTGCGCTGATGCTTGCCGGCCCGCGGGCTCGCGAATCCCTTCGGGCTGTCGGGACGGCCCTGGCGCTCGGCCGGCCCGGTATCGCCCACCAGCGCCTCGATCTGGATCTCCGGCGAGCCGTTGCGGGCGAAGGCTTCGGCGAAGCGCGCCGCCGCGTTGCCGCGCACCTCGAACTTGGTCTCGCGGTCGAAGATCCGGATCGCCCCGATCTCCTCGCGTCCGACGCCGCCCCTGCGGGTCAGCATCGGCAGGAGGCGGCGCGGATCGGCATTGTCGCGGCGGCCGAGATTGAGCCGGAACCAGACCGCCGGCCCCATGGCGGCGATCCGCTCGCCATCCATCGGGTCGTAGGCTGGACGCTCGCCCCGCGGGGCCCGGCCCTCGCCCGGATCGCCGACCTCCTCGGGGGCCGGCAGGCGGGTGCGGTAGACGCGGGCCAGGAGGGCGGCGAGTTCCTCCGGGCTCTTGCTGGCGAGCAGCGTCCCGGCCAGGGCGACGTCCTCCTCGGCGGGGGGCTCGGCGAAGAGCGGGTCGTCGAGCATGCGTTCGCCGTCGAGCCGGCGGATCTCGTCGGCCGAGGGCGGCCCCGACCATTCGGGGCTCACCTTGGCGAGGGCGAACATCTGCTCGGCCCGGCGTCGGCGGGAATTCGGGATCAGGAGCACCGAGGTGCCCTTGCGACCGGCGCGACCGGTGCGGCCGCTGCGGTGCTGCATGACCTCGGCGTCGTGCGGGAGATCCGCGTGGATGACGAGGCTGAGGGACGGCAAATCGATGCCCCGGGCGGCCACGTCGGTGGCGACGCAGACCCGGGCGCGGCCGTCGCGCAGGGCCTGGAGGGCGGCGTTGCGCTCGCCCTGGCCGAGTTCGCCCGACAGCGCCACGACGGAGAAGCCGCGCTCGGTCAGGTTCGCCTGGAGATGCCGGACCGCGTTGCGGGTGTTGCAGAAGACCATGGCGGTCTTGGCGTCGGCCTCGCGCAGGAGGTTGAGCACCACGTGCTCGGTCTCCCGCGGCAGGATCCGCACCGCCCGATAGGCGATGTCGGCGTGCCCGCGGGTCTCGCTCTTGATCGCCAGACGCAGGGCATCGCGCTGGTAGCGCTCGGCCAGCGCCTCGATGCCCTTCGGCAGGGTCGCGGAGAACAGGTAGGTCGCCCGCTCCGCCGGGGTGGCCGACAGGATGAACTCGATATCCTCCCGGAAACCGAGATCGAGCATCTCGTCGGCCTCATCGAGGACGACGGCGCGCAGGGCGGTGGGATCGAGGTTGCGCCGCTCCAAGTGGTCGCGCAGGCGGCCCGGGGTCCCCACGACGATGTGCGTGCCCTCGGCGAGCATCCGGCTTTCGCGGCGGGGATCCATGCCACCCACGCAGGCGGTGATCCGGCCGCCGGCCTGGCCGTAGAGCCAGGACAGCTCGCGCTGGACCTGGAGCGCGAGTTCCCGGGTCGGCGCGATCACCAGGGCGAGCGGCGCCCCCGGAGGCGGCAGCATCTCGCCCTCGCCGGTCAGCATGCCGGCCATGGCGAGCCCGTAGGCCACGGTCTTGCCGGAGCCGGTCTGGGCGGAGACGAGGAGGTCGCGGGCGCCGGCGGCCGCCTCCAGCACCGCGGCCTGGACCGGGGTCGGATCGGCGTAGCCGCGTTCGCTCAAGGCCCGCGCGAGGGGGGCGGGCAGGGTCGGGAAAGGCAAGCTTCGGGAACTCTCAACGGCCGCGCCGCGCCCGGCAGCGCGCCATCGCGCGGCGGAGGAATCAGGCATCGGACTTTATTCGGGTGTCGTATGGTAACGCCAAGCGGGCCCGCTGACCACTCCCGCCGCAGCATGGGGCGGTTGCAGCTGCGAACCGGCGGGAACCGCCGATGGAACGCGCCCCTCCGTCCGATCCAGGATCGCGGCTCGGGCGGGACGGGCTTCCTGCGTCGCGCCCCTGCGCCGGTCCCGGATATCCGCCGCCACACCGCGCACCGGCACTGGTCCCGCCATGGCGGCGGACTATGACACGCTCTAGCAAGGTCCATCGCGGCGGCGACGCGGCCCCACCGGAGAACACCTCGGACATGTTGGCAGCCCTGCGGGTGGCGGTGGCCTGGGCGACGGTTCTCGCCTTCGCGTGGTTCGGCAAGGGCTGGCTCGGCGACCTGTCCCAGCCCGCCCTCGCGGGCGGCCTGTTCGCGTGGCTGCTGGCGGTGATCGTCTGGGCGGCCTTCGGCGTGGTGCACGAGGCCGAGGAGCTCGCCCACCGGCTCGGCGAGCCCCTGGGCACCCTGGTGCTGACGCTGGCCATCGTGATCATCGAGGTGGCGCTGATCTCGGCCGTGATGCTCTCGGCCAAGGACGCGCCGACGCTCGGCCGCGACACCATGTTCGCCGTGCTGATGATCGTGCTGAACGGCGTGGTCGGCCTCGGGCTCCTGGTCGGCGGCCTGCGCCACCACCAGCAGCGCTACAATCTCCAGGGGGCGTCGGCCTTCCTGTCGGTGATCATCCCGCTGACCACCATCGCGCTGATCATCCCGAACTTCACCAGCTCGACCAGCGACGGCACCCTGACGGTGCTCCAGGCCGTGACCTTCTCGGTGTTCACCCTGGCGCTCTACGGCGTGTTCCTGCTGATCCAGACCGGCCGCCACAGCGAGTTCTTCCTCGACGCGGAGACCCCGGACGCGGAGGCTCCTGCCAGCACGCCCGCCGCGTCGGGTGGCGGCATCGCCAAGCATCTCGGCCTGATGCTCGCGAACGTCCTGCCGATCGTCATCCTGGCCAAGAGCCTCGCGGCGATCCTCGATCACGGCATCGCGGCGCTCGGCGCCCCGTCGGCGCTCGGCGGCGTGCTGATCGCCGCCATCGTGTTCACACCGGAGGGGATCTCGGCCCTGAAGGCGGTGGCCCGCAACGAGCTGCAGCGGGCGATCAACCTGTGCCTCGGCGCGGCGACCTCCACGGTGGGCCTCACCGTCCCGGCCGTCCTGACCATCGGCCTGCTCACCGGGCAGACCGTGGTGCTCGGTCTCAAGCCCACCGAGATGACCCTGCTCGCCGTGACGCTGATCCTCAGCACGCAGACCTTCTCGGGCTTGCGCACCACGGTGCTGGAGGGCGCGGTGCACCTCGTGCTGTTCTTCGTCTACCTCATGCTGATCTTCAGCCCCTGAGCCCCGGCCGTCAGGCGCCGAAGCGCTCGGTGCGGATCAGACCCGGCGCGACGCCGGCCGCCAGGATCAGGTCGGAGGCCGCGGCGACGAAACGGTCCGAGCCGCAGAGGAACACCTTGCCCGGCGGGCCGGTCCGCCCGAGCGCGTCGGCGACCAGGGCGGCATCGATCCGCTTGCCGCCGGGGACGCGCGTCACCGCCAGATGGAGCGCGAAGCCGGGATCCTCGGCGGCGAGCCGCTCCAGCTCGGGGAGCGCGATGGCCTCCTCGCGGGTGCGCGTCGCGTAGATCAGCGCCGCCGGGATGGCGCGCCAGTCCTGCGCCCGCCGCCGCAGCATGGCCAGCAGCGGCACCACCCCGGACCCGCCGCCGGCCAGGAGCAGCGGCCCACCGTCCGGACCATCCCACGAGAAGGAGCCGCCGATCGGCCCGCGCAGCTCCACCGTGTCGCCGGGCTCGGCGACCTGGGTGAACCACCCCGAAACCTCGCCGTCCGGGAGGGCCTCGATCAGCAGTTCGACGGTGCCGCTGCCGTCCGGCGCGGAGGCGATGGAGTAGCTGCGCTGGGCCTGATAGCCGTCCGCGGCGGTGAGCCGGACGTCGACATGCTGCCCGGCGCGGTAGTTTTCCGCCAGGGCGCAGCGCAGCCGGACGCTCGTCACCAGCGGCGTCGCCGGGGTGATCGCGGTGATCTCGGCCGGGTGCCAGCGGAAGACGACGGGTTCAGTCACCGGTGTAGCGCTGCTCACGCCAGGGATCACCGTACATGTGGTAGCCGCGCAGCTCCCAGAAACCGGCGGTGTCGACCTTGGTGAAGCGCAGACCCTTCACCCATTTGGCGCTCTTCCAGAAATAGAGATGCGGCACGAACAGCCGCGCCGGGCCGCCATGGTCCGGGTGGATCGGCTGGCCCGCATAGCGGGTCGCCACCAGGGCGCGGCCGCCGACCAGATCGGCCACCGGCACGTTGGTGGTGTAGTCGTCGTAGGATTCCGCCAGCAGGAACGGCGTCGGCGCCGCGATCCCGGCATCGGCCAGCAGGTCGTCGAAGCTCACGCCTTCCCAGGTCGTGTCGAACTTCGACCACTTGGTGACGCAGTGGATGTCGCCCTGCCAGGCGGTCCGGGGCAGCGCCTCGAACTCCGCCCAGCTCCACGCCTTGATCGGCCGGGATCCCTCGCGGAGCGTGAACCGCCAGGTGGCGCGGTCGACGGTCGGGTTCGGGCCGATCTGCAGGATCGGGAAGTCGTCGGTGCGATACTGGCCCGGCGGCAGGCGCGCGCCGGTCTCGGGCGGCGGCCTGCGCCCGACGAAGCCCCGTGTCACCATGCCGGCCCCCGCTGTTCCCGCGCCGCCTCGGGTTTGGTGCGACGGTACACCCCACGTCAAGCCGGTCCGTGCGGTCGAACAAACGCCCCAAATCTCGGGTGTGCTAGGCGGATTGTGCCGATGACCGGCACGAATCGCCTTCAGGGGGATGTCATGAAGTACCTTCTCGCGACGAGCCTTGTCGTCGGGAGCCTCGCCACGCTCGCGCCGGCCGCCCAGGCCCGTGACGGCATCGGCGCCGGCGGCGCGGCGGCCCTCGGCGTGCTCGGCGGCCTCGCGGTCGGCGGCGCCATCGCGTCGGCCAACAACGGCTATTACCCGGGCCGCCCGGTCTACCGCGCCCCGCCGCCGGTCTACGTCGAAGAGGATTATGGCCCGGTCTGCCACTTCGAGCGCCGCCGGACCGTCGATCCCTACGGCGACGTCTACATCCGCCGCGTGCGCGTCTGCGAGTAGGCCGGATCCGGGGCGTCCCGGCGCACCGGCTTCAGGCGCTCGGCGCAGGCGATGCCGCCGAGGACCAGTGCCAGGGCGGCCGCTTCCGTCGCCCCGAAGGGCTCGCCGACCAGCAGGACGGCGAGGATCGCGCCGAAGATCGGCACGAGATTGACGAACAGGCCGGCCCGGTTCGGGCCGATCAGCTCGACGCCGCGCATGAAGAAGAGCTGCGCCAGGAGCGACGGCCCCAGGCCGACGAACACCACCATCGCCCAGCCCGTGCGGCCCGGCCAGACGGCGTGCCCGCTCGCCCATTCGACGGCCAGCGGCGGCAGCGAGGTGAGCAGGGCGGCGACCGCCATGGCGGCGAAGAACGTCAGCCCCGAGACCTTGGGACGCGTCGGCAGGAAAATCGTGTAGCCCGCGTAGAGCAGGCAGGCGCCGAAGACGAGGACATCGCCGCGGTTGAACGCGAGATGGGTGAGCACAGCCCAGTCGCCATGGGTCGCGGCCAGCCCCGCTCCGACCAATGTGAGGCCCACGCCGGCCAGCTGCCCGGGCGTGACCGGCACCCGATAGGCCAGGCGGTTCAGGACGATCACCAGAACCGGGATCGCCCCCTGGAACAGGGCGAGATTGATCGCCCCGGTATAGGCGCCGGCCGCGTAAAACAGGCAGTTGAAGGCCGTGTAGCCCAGGCCACCCATCAGCAGGATGCGCAGCCAGTGGGGCCGCAGGACCGGCCACGCCGCGGCGAGCCTCGGGCCCGCGAAGGGCGCGAGCACCGCGCAGGCGACGGCCCAGCGCAAGGTCGTGATCACCTGTGGCGAGACGTGCCCCGGCGCCCAGCGGCTGGTGACAGCATTCCCGGCCCAGAGCAGCGCCGTCGCGGTGAGCAGGAGATAGGCGGGTGCGGCCGACGGAGCCCGGGCCACCCGCTCCACGGTCAACGGCGGCGGAACTGACCGCCCCGGACCTGCGGACGCGGTCCGGAGGAGCGCTCGTCCTTGTGGCGGAACACGAGGCGCCCCTTCTCGAGATCGTAGGGCGACATCTCGACCGTCACCCGGTCGCCCGCGAGCGTCTTGATGCGGTTCTTCTTCATCTTGCCGGCCGTGTAGGCCACGATCTCGTGGCCCTGATCGAGCTGCACGCGGTAGCGCGCATCCGGCAGGATCTCGACGACGAGACCATCGAACTGCATCAATTCTTCTTTTGCCATGCACCTTCTCCAGTCGGACCGTCCGGCAGCAGGCGTTCCGGCAATGCGTCTTGCCCAGTCATCGAGCTTGGGAAACGCCGCAGCGCGCGGATCCGATCCGATGGACCGCCCGCGCCAGCTCAGCAGCACGCTCGCATGTAGTCGCCGCGGGAACCGGCCGCAAGTCACGGACGCGACGCAGGTTCCGTCATCGACACGATTTGCTGACTTTCAGGGCTCAGCGGCCTCGTTGCCGGCATAGTCGAGGCGGCCGTCCGGCGTCCGCCGCCAGACCCGCAGGCCCACGCCGCCGCCGATGCGATCCCCCCGGGCGTCGAAGCCCATCGGTCCCAGGAGGGTGCGCAGGGGCTGGCCGCCGCGCAGGGCCTCGGCGACCCTGCGGCCGTCGGCGATGCGGCCCGTCTTCGGATCGGCCGCGTGGGTGCGCTCCACCGCCTGGGCGAGCAGCTCCACCGCCGCGTAGGCGCCGGCCGCCACGCTCTCCGCCTCGGGGCTCCGCGGGACCGGCCGGCCGCCCCGGGGATCGGGCAGGCGCGGCGGATCGGGCGCCAGCGTCATGACGGTCCCCTCGCCGGCCGCGCCGGCGGCGGTCGCGAAGGCGGGATCGAGGATGCCGTCGCCGGAAACCAGGGTCGCGCCGAGGCCGGCCTCGCGCATCGCGTGGATCAGGCTCGCGGCCTCGGGGGCGAGCCCGCCGAAATAAACCGCGTCAAGCCGCGCGGCCTTCATGCGGGCGACGAGATCGGCGAGATCGCGGGTCCCGCGGGGAAAGCCGTCGAACAGCACCTCCGGGGCGCCGGCCTCCTTCAGCTGCATCGCCGCAGCGTCGGCGAGGCTGCGGCCGAAGGTCGAGCGGTCGTTGAGGATCCCGACCCGGCGTCCGGCGAAGGCCTTGGCGAGGTAGGCCCCCGCGGCCCGGCCCTGCTGCGCGTCGCTCGGCACCAGGCGGAACAGGTTCCAGAGGTTGCGGCCGGTCAGCGGCGCGTAGGTCGCGCCCGTGGTCACCGCGACCGCCCCCGCCTCCTCGTAGAGGGGTGTCGCGGCGGCGACGGCGCCGGACTCGAACGGCCCGACCACGAGACGCACCCCGTCGGCTGCCAGCTTCCGGGCGACCGCGGCGGCCTGCCTGGCGTCGCCGGCATCGTCGGCGGGCACCAGGACCAGCCTGGGACGCCCGCCGGCCGCCCGGTTGAGATCGGCGATCGCCTGCTCGGCCCCCTGCCGGAGTCCCTGGCCGAAGGCGGCGTCCGGTCCCGTGAGCGGGGCCGAGAGCCCGATCCGCACCGGCACCTGCGCGGCGGCCGGCCGGCCGGTCGCCGCGGTGGCGAGGAGGACCGCAAGGGTGAGGGCGCGGCGGCGCGTCATGACGGAACTCTCATGGCGCCACTCTACGGCGTGGCGGGCGGATTGCGGAAGACCCGCGGCCGGGCGTAGCGGACCGCCGGCCGCCGCCACCTGTGAGCGAATCGGGATGCTGATGCGCACACAAGCGCTGGCGGGCGGGCGCGATGTGCGGAATAAGGGCCTCGGCCCGGTCTCGCAGCCGGGCGCATCGCGGCGTCTGCGCGCCGCGGCGAAGATCCTCTGGGACGATTGACGATCATGACCTCGCTGTTCGCCGGCATTCAGGACGCGCCGCTCGATCCGATCATGCGCCTCTTCGAGGCCTTCAACGCGGATCCGAGCCCGAAGAAGCTCAACCTCGTGGTCGGCGTGTACACGGACGCGGACGGCAAGGTCCCGCGCCTTCGCGCCGTGCAGACCGCCGAGACGCGCTGGATCGAGAAGGGCCTGCCGAAGACCTACCGGCCGATCGAGGGTACCAAGCCGTTCCGCGACGCGGTCCAGGCCCTGCTGTTCGGCGCGGGCGCCGCGATCCTGTCCCAGAACCGCGTCGCGACGCTCCAGAGCATCGGCGGGACCGGCGCCCTGAAGACCGGCGCGGACGTGCTGGCCAAGCTGTATCCGGACGCCAAGGTGGCGGTGAGCAATCCGAGCTGGGAGAACCACAAGGCCCTGTTCACCCAGGCCGGCTTCTCCGTGGTCGACTATCCCTACTTCTCGGCCGAGACCGGCAGCGCCGACTACCCGGCGATGAAGGCCGCCCTCCAGGACCTGCCCACGGGCTCGATCGTGGTGCTGCACGCCTGCTGCCACAACCCGACCGGCGCCGATCTCAGCCTCGACGCGTGGCGCGACCTCGTGCCCCTGATGGCCGAGCGCGGCCTGATCCCGTTCCTCGACATCGCCTATCAGGGATTCGGCAACGGCCTCGACGCCGATGCCGAGCCGGTGCGCCTGTTCGCCGAATCGGGCCAGGAATTCCTGGTTGCCTCGTCGTTCTCGAAGTCGTTCTCCCTCTACGGCGAGCGCGTCGGCGCCCTCACCATCGTGGCCGAGAACCCGGCCGCCAGGGCCAAGGTCGAGGGCTTCGCCAAGCGGCTGGTGCGGGCGAGCTACTCGAACCCGCACACCCACGGGGCGGCGATCGTGGAGATCGTGCTCACCGATCCGGAGCTGCGCGCCGACTGGGAGCGGGAGCTCGCCGAGATGCGCGACCGGATCCGCGCCATGCGCGAGCGGATGGCCGACAGCCTGCAGCAGCGCCATCCGGACCGCGGCTTCGACGCCATCAAGGTGCAGAAGGGCATGTTCTCCTACACGGGCCTGAGCCCCGCCGAGGCCACGCGCCTGCGCGAGGAGCACGAGGTCTACGCCCTGGAGACCGGCCGGATCTGCGTGGCCGCGGTCAACACCCACAACATCGACCACGTCATCGACGCGATCGACGCGGTGGTGAAGGGCTGATCCCATGGCCGCCCTGAAGCGCGTCTGCCGGTTCAACGTCTGGATCAACCCGGTCTTCGACGAGACGCTGAGGGCCGAGCCCGACATCGACCTGCAGGTCGGCGATCTGCAGGGCCCGGACAGCGCGCTCCAGGCCCTGCTCCGGGAGGCGCACGTCTTCCACGTCTCGCCGTCGCGGGACGAGCTGCCGCGCCGCTGGCACGTCACGGACGCGCTGCTGGCAGAATGCCCGAACCTCCTCGCGGTCTCATCCGCGGGGGCGGGCTTCGACACGGTGGACGCCGCCGCCTGCACCCGGGCGGGCGTCGCGGTGGTCAATCAGGTGGGCGGCAATGCCCGCTCCGTGGCGGAACTGGCGATCGGCCTGATGCTCGCGGTCTCGCGCAAGATCTGCGTCTCGGACCGGCTGCTCCGGACGCAGCGCGGTTTCTCGCGGGAATCGCTGATGGGCCACGAGATCGGCGGCGCGACCCTCGGTCTCGTCGGGATCGGCCATACCGGCCGGGCGGTCGCCAAGCTCGCCCGCGGCTTCGACATGCGCGTGCTGGCCTACGACCCGCTGCTGTCGGCCGAGGCGATCCGCGCCCGCGGCGCGGAGCCGGTGGACCGTGCGCGTCTGCTCGCCGAATCCGATATCGTCTCCCTCCACTGCCCCCTCGACGACACGACCCGCGGCAGCTTCGACGCGGCGACCTTCGCGGCGATGAAGCCGCGGGCTTTGTTCGTCACCACCGCCCGGGGCGGCGTCCACGACGAGGCGGCGCTCGCCGCCGCGCTGGTTTCCGGGCACCTTGCGGGGGCCGGCCTCGACGTCTGGGCGCCGGAACCGCCGGCCCTCGACTCGGCCCTGCTCGGGCTCGACACCGTCGTGGCGACCTACCACACCGCCGGCGTCACTTACGAGGCGCGCCGCAACGTGGCCGCCTGGGGCGCCGCGCAGATCATCGGCCTCCTGAAGGGTGAGACGCCGCCGCGGCTGGTCAACCCGGAGGTGTGGCCGGCGGTGCTGGAGCGCCGGGCGCGGCTGCTCGGCTAGACCGCCGCCCGCATCCAGCCGAGCCCCGCCTCGGTGCCGGCGGCGGGGTGGTACTCGCAGCCGACGAAGCCGGCGTAGCCGACCTCTTCCAGGGCCCCGAAGATCGGGTCGAACGCGATCGAGCCGGTCCCGGGCTCATGCCGGCCCGGATCGTCGGCGATCTGGACATGGGCGATCAGGGGTGCGTGGTCGCGGATCAGCGCCGCCGGGTCGTGGCCGAGGCAGACGCAGTGATAGGCGTCGAACAGGAGCTTGACGTTGTCGCGGCCGACCGCCCGGATCGCCTCGACCGCCACCAGCGGGTCGTCGATCACGTAATCGGCGATCGAGCCCGGGCCGATCGGCTCGACGATCACCGTCATCCCCCTGGCCTTGGCGGCGTCGGCCGCGAAGGCGAGGTTGTCGAGATAGGTGTCCCAGAGCCGGGCCGGCTCGACGCCCACGGGCCGGACACCCGCCATCGGGTGGACCATGCGGCAGCCGAGCTGGGCGACGAAATCGAGCGTCGGCTCGATCGTGGAGCGGTAATAGGCGACCTTGTCGGGCAAAGCCGCAAAGCCCTTCTCGCCCTTGGACGCATCGCCCGCCGGGAAGCCGGTCTGGACCAGCGGTACGCCCGCCCGTTCGAGCCATCCCGCCACCTCCCGGGCCGGCGTCGCGAACAGGTTCGGGTGCTCGACGGCCCGAAATCCCGCCTTCGCGGCGGCCGCGAAGCGCTCGGGAAGCGGCAGCTCCGTAAACAGGAAGCCGCAATGGCCGCTGAGGCGGTCCTTGAAGGCACCGAGCTTCATGGGTCAGGCGCTCCTGCCGGTCTCGATCATCGCACGCATCCGGTCCACCGCCGCGTGGGGCGCAGTCAGGACCGGGACGGACACCGCCTGCCGCACAGCCTCGGCCGCCCGGGAGGTGGAGAAATGCGCCAGCACGATCGCGTCGCAATCGGCCAGCTCCGGCGCCCGCGCGGCGATCAGCCGGTTGTGGGTCTCAGCGTCGCCGGCGCGCAGGCGCGCCATGGCGTCGTCCACCAGGATCGTCTTCAGGGTCGCCGGGCGCCCGGCCTGGCCGACGAACTCCTCGAACTCGTCGGTCATCGTACCGATGGAGGGTCCGAAGGTCGCCAGCATGCCGATGCGCGCGCCCTGCGCGATGGCCGCACGGAACATCGCCTCGTTGGGCTTCAGGACCGGGACCGGCACGGTCGCGATCAGCCGGTCGATGGCCGGCCCGAAGGCCGAGCAGGTGATCAGGATGCCGTCGGCGCCCATGTCGTGGCCGTAGCGGCCGAAGCGCACGAAGCGCTCGATCATCCCCTCCGAGATCGCGCCCGGCTCCCGGGCCCGATCCAGGGACAGGCCGTCGTCGAGGAGGTTGACCGTCTCGGCCTCGGGCCAGCGCTCGGCGAAGGCGGCCTGGATCGGCGCCATGGCGACCGGGGTCGCGTGCAGGAGGACGATGCGGGGTGCCATTCTGTCCTCCACGGGACGGGCCGGATGCTGGTCCCGCCTTGTAAGCGATTTCAAACGGGTGGCAAGATAGCGCAGGTCGCGTGACATCCGGATGCGAGAACTCAGCGCGCGGCGCGACGCTCCCGCGGCGGCGCCGTGCTGGCCCGCAGGATCAGTTCGGCGTTGATCTCGGTGACGCGCACCACCGGGCGGCCCTGGATCCGGGCGATCAGGTGGTCCCCGGCGGCATGCCCGATCTCGGCGGAGTGGATGCGGATGGTGGTCAGGGCCGGGTCCAGGAAGGGCGCGAAGTCGGAATCGTTGTGGCCGATCACCGACAGGTCGCCCGGCACGTCGAGGCCGCGGGCGCGGGCCTCGATCATCGCCCCGAAGGCGATCTGATCCGTGCCGCAGATGATCGCGGTCGGGGGCGGCCCGCCGGCCAGCATCTGGCGGAACCCGTCGCGGCCGCCGCCGATCCCGTAGGAGATCTCGATGTCGTGCTCCGGAGCGAGGCGGAGGCCGCGGGCGGCGAGCGCCAGCGCGATACCGGTCACCCGGGCGCCGCCGCGGTCATTGTCCTTGCGCAGGCCGGAGATCACCCCGATCTGCCGGTGGCCGAGATCCATCAGGTAATTGGCCGCCCGGGCCGCCGAGGCGGCGTTGTCGAAGCCCACGCACGCCTGCTCCTGCGACAGGCTGAAGGTCTGTACCATCGGGATCCCGTGCCGGGCGATGCGGGCGTGCAGGTCCGGATGATGGATGTCGCCGACCAGCATCAGCCCGTCGACGCCCCGCTCCAGCAGGAAGGTCGCCTCCCGCAGTTCGTCCTCGAGGTCGTAGCCGGCATTGGCGGCCACCAGGGTGTAGCCCGCCTGCCGGAGGCGATCCTGGACGCTGGACAGGACGCGCACGAAGGCCTCGTTCTCGATGTTGGGCACCACCGCGCCCACCGCCATGAACCTGCGGGTGGAGAGCGCCCGGGCCGCCCCGTTGGCGACGAAGCCGAGATCCTGCGCGGCGCGCATCACGGCCTCGCGCTTGTCCGCCCGGACCCCGGCGGAGCCGTTCAAGACCCGCGACACGGTGGCGGTGGAGACGCCGGCACGGCGGGCGACGTCCCGCGCCACCGGGTTGCGCGACGGTGCTTCGAGGATCTCAACCGGCAGGTCCAGCACGGAAATCGGTCTCTCCCTCGGCCCACGTCCTCCCGGATCCGCCATGCCGTCATGCGGACCGGGTCGGCAGTATATTGACACTGGACCGGGCGGCTGGCTATCTGAAAGCGCTTTCAAAAGCGGCGCACCACAACGGCCCGCAGGGAGGACCCGATGGCGATGCTCGACCCGCCGGCTTCCGGACCGGGAGCACCCGAGCGCGATGCGCCGACCGTCGGGGGCGCCGACGCGACCGCGGCCGGCATCGCCGCCCCGCAGGCGATCGTCACCAGCCTCAAGCGCAGCGACGCGGCCACCCCCTACCGGTTCCGCGACCTGCTGGCGCTGGACGATTTCGAGCGCCACGCGCGGCGCCTCCTGCCGCCGATGATCTTCCAGTACGTGTCCGGCGGGGTCGAGACCGGCGCGGCCCTGGCGCACAGCCGCGGCGCCTATGCCGATCACGCGTTCCTGCCGCGGCTGATGCGCGATACCTCGGCGCGGGACACCGCCACCACGCTGTTCGGCCATACCTACGCGGCGCCCTTCGGGATCGGGCCGCTCGGCGGGGCCGCCTTCATCGCCTACCGGGGCGACCTCGTCCTGGCCGAGGCGGCGCGGCGCATGAACCTGCCGATGTGCCTCAGCGCCTCCTCGCTGATCAAGCTGGAGGACGTGCACGCCCAGAACCCACAGGCGTGGTTCCAGGGCTACCTGCCGGGCGACCAGAACCGGATCGACCGGCTGCTCGACCGGGTCGCTTCCACCGGCTACCGGACCTTCGTCGTGACCGCCGACACACCGACGCTGGGCAACCGGGAGCACAACATCCGCAGCGGCTTCTCCATGCCGATCAAGGTCACGCCCAAGGTGGCGTGGCAGAGCGCGACGCACCCGCGCTGGCTCCTCGGCACCGTCGCCCGGACGTTCCTGAAGCACGGGGCGCCGCATTTCGAGAACACGGAGGCCGAGCGCGGGCCGCCGATGATGTCCCAGGGGGCGGTGCGCAACACCATCGCCCGCGACCAGCTCTCGTGGAAGAACCTGGAGGCGATCCGGAAGCGCTGGACCGGCAACCTGCTGGTGAAGGGGCTGCTGTCCCCGGCGGATGTCGAGATCGCCCGCGAATGCGGCGCCGACGGCGTGATCCTCTCGACCCATGGCGGCCGCCAGCTCGACTACGCCGTCGCGCCGCTGGACGTGCTGCCGGAGATCGCGGCCCGGAAGGGGGGGCTGAAGATCATCGTCGACAGCGGCATCCGCCGGGGCACCGACGTGATGAAGGCCCTGGCGCTCGGCGCCGACTTCGTCCTCCTGGGCCGGCCGTTCATGTTCGCCGCGGCGCTCGGCGGGGTCGCCGGGGTCGAGCACGCGATGCGGATTCTCAAGGAGGAGCTCAACCGCGACATGGCGCTGATCGGGGTGAACCGCCTGTCGGACCTCAATCCCGACTTCCTGCGCCGCGTCCCGCGGCGGGGTTGATCCGGAGACCGCCATGCCCCACCCCGCTCCCCTCGGCCTCGCCTTCGTCGGCTGCTTCACCACCGAGCGGCGTCGGGCGCGCGGCCTGGGCATCGATGCCTACCGGGTCGATGGCGGACTGGAGGCGTGGACACATCTCGGCCGGGTCGAGGGCCTCGTAAATCCCTCCTTCCTGGTCGCGGATCCGGGGCGCGGCGTGCTCTATACGGTCCAGGGGGACGGCGTGGCAGCGAGCGCCTTCGCGGTCGAGCCGGACGGCGGTCTGCGCACCCTCGGCAGCGCCGGGACCGGCGGCAGCAACAGCGTGCATCAGGCGCTCGACCCGAGCGGGCGCTTCCTGATCGTCGCCAACTACGCCAGCGGCTCGGTGGCGCTGCTGCCGGCCGGCGCCGAGGGCGGGCTCGATCCGGCCTGCCACATCCTGCCGCTGCCGGGCGAGCCGGGTCCGCACCGGACCGAGCAGGCCTGCGCCCATCCCCACCACGTGGTCCTGGCGCCCGACGGAAACCACGTCATCGTTCCCGACAAGGGCCTCGACCGGGTCTTCGTCCTGCGGCTGGAGGGCGAGCGGCTCGCCATCGCGTCGGAGACCGCGATGCGCCCCGGCGCCGGGCCGCGCCACATCGCGTTCCACCCGGACCGGCCGCTCGCCTTCCTGGTCAACGAGCTGGACTCGAGTATCGCCACCTGCCGCTGGGACGCGGGGTCCGGCACGCTGACGCCCCTGCACTTGGCCCCGACGCTGCCGCCCGACTTCTTCGGCGCGAGCACCGCCGCGGCGATCGCGGTCACGCCGGACGGGCAGTTCGTCTACGCGTCGAACCGCGGCCAGGACGGGATCGCGCGGTTCCGTGTGGACGCGGAAGCAGGTCGGCTCGAGCCCACCGGCTGGACGCCGTCCGGCGGGCGCGACCCGCGGTTCATGACGCTGGCACCGGATCGGGCGCACCTGCTCGTCGCCAACGAGCAGGGCGACAGCCTCGTGGAATTCGCCATCGATGCCGGGAGCGGAGACCTGACGAGGACCGGCAGCCGCCCCAGCCTCAGCCCCTGCACGATCGCGTTCCTGTGACGGAGGTCGAGCGCCTCTTTGATTTTCACGACGGGTCGGATCCGCCACGCCCCTCCCCGCTCTGCGGGGGAGGGAAATTCCGAAACTGACCGAGGCTGTTCTTTAAAATAAAGCTATCAAAATGAATTAATAAGAAAAACCAGAAACCATCCCGGAGGAAACGCCATGTTCGACAAGCGCTACAGGTTCCTGATCGCGATCCTGCTGTTCATCGCCGGGATCATCAATTACATGGACCGCGCCGCGCTCGGCGTGGCGGCGCCGTTCGTGAAGCAGGACCTCAACCTGTCGCCCTCGGAACTGGGCGTCATCTTCAGCACGTTCTTCTTCGGATACGCGATCTTCGCCTTCGTGGGCGGCCAGCTCGCCGACCGCTACGGGCCGCGCAGCGTCTACAGCTGGGCCGCCGCCGCCTGGTCGATCCTGTGCATGCTCACGGGCGCCGTGACCGGCTTCGCCCAGATGTTCGTGGTCCGCGCCCTGTTCGGCTTCGCCGAGGGGCCGATGAACTCGACCACGAACCGGACCATCACCACGTGGTTCCCCCGCGAGGAGACCGCCCGGACCATCGGATTCACCTTCTCGGGCCAGACCGTGGGCAGCGCCGTCGCGGCCCCGGTGGTCGGCCTGCTGGCCATCCAGTACGGCTGGCGGGTGGCGTTCGTGGCGATCGGCGCCTTGGGGCTGCTCTGGGTCGTTGCGTGGCGCCTCCTGATGACCGACCGGCCCCAGGACAATCCCCGGGTCGGTCCGGAGGAGGTCGCCCTCGTTGAGCGCAGCCGGGCGGTGACCCATCTCGCGCCGTCCGACCACGCGCGCTCCCTGCGCGACTACCTGTTCCTGCCCAGCACGCTGTCGCTCGGGCTCGGCATGTTCGCGGTGAACTACACCCTCTACATCTTCCTCTCGTGGCTCCCGAGCTACCTCACCGACGCCCTGCACATGCCGGTCAAGGAGATGGCCCTGGTCGCCTCGATCCCCTGGGCCTGCGGGTTCGTCGGGTATGTCGGTGGGGGCGTCGTCGCCGATCTCGTCTACAGGCGCATGGGCGACAAGCTGGCGGCCCGGAAGATCACCACGATCGTGCCGCTCGCCGTCGCGGGGTTCGCGCTGATCGCGGTCAACGCCGCGGGAAGCACCGCCATGGCGGTCGCGCTCATCGCCCTGGCCGTGCTGATGCTGACGAGTTCGGTGCAATCCTGCTGGGCGACGATCCACGAGCTGGTGCCGGAGGCGCGGGTCGGGGGCGTGAGCGGCTTCATCCACCTGCTGAGCAACATCTCGGGCATCATCGGGCCCACCGCCACCGGCCTCGCCGTGCAGCATCTCGGCGGCTATGCCAGCGCCTTCGTCATCGCGGCCCTGATCGCCGCCGCCGGCGTCGTCGCCATGGCGATCTTCGTGCGGCGGCCCCGCGTCCCGGAGGCGGCCGGGCCCCTGAGCGCGGCCAAGGCCGCCTGATCCTGGAGCAGCATCCCATGCGTGCCGACACCGTCCCGCACAGACCCGTCCTGCTCACCGGGGCCTCCGGGGCCCTCGGGCGGGTGCTGACCCGGGCCCTGGGGGAGCAGGGCTGGGCGCTCCGGCTGACCGACCGGGTGCCCTTCCCCGAACCGCTGCCGGAGGGCGCGCGCTTCCAGCTGGCCGATCTGGAGGACGGCCCCGCGATCCTGCGCCTGGCCGAGGGCTGCGGCACGATCCTCCACTTCGGCGGGATCTCGGTGGAGCACCCGTTCGAGACGGTGATCGGCCCCAATATCCGCGGCCTCTACCACGCCTACGAGGCGGCCCGCCGGGAGGGCGCCCGGATGGTGTTCGCGTCGTCGAACCACGCGATCGGGTTCCACGAGCGGTCCGAGGCATTGGACGACGACTGCACCCTGGCGCCGGACGGCTATTACGGTTTGTCCAAGGCCTACGGCGAGCTGATGGGCGGCCTCTATCGCGACAAGCACGGGGTCGAGAGCGTCTTCCTGCGCATCGGCTCCTGCTTCCCGGAGCCCACCGACGCCCGGATGCTCGCCACCTGGCTGTCCTACGCCGACCTGACCCGCCTGGTCGTGCGGGCGACCCTGGCGCCGAACCTCGGGCCTAAGGGCTCGGTGGTGATCTGGGGCGCCTCGAACAACAGCCGCATGACCTGGTGGCGGCGGGACGGCCGCGCGATCATCGGCTGGGCGCCGCAGGACAGCGCCGATTCCCACGCGGCGGCCCTGGCGGGCAAGACCAGCGGCAACCCTGTGGCGGAGCGCTACCAGGGCGGCGGGTTCACGGGGATGGACTATTCCCGGGTGGAACCTCCGCGGTGACAGCAGGACGGCTGTTTCACCCGGGATCTCCCGAACGCACCCTCATCCTGAGGTGCTGCGCGGCGGCCTCGAAGGAGGGCTCCAGGGATCGCGCGGCAGGCTGGAGACCTCCTTCGAGGGCCTCTGACGCGGGCGCCTCAGGATGAGGTCGCGTTCCGGATCCCGGTCTCTCGGACACGGCCGGATCGATCCTCGGGTCGACAGATTCTCAAAAAGCGATGGGACACGACATGGCGGACGAGCGGAACGCGACGCGGCTGAAATGCGCCCTGGTGGTGCGCGGCGCCTTCGACGCGCACGTCGTCCCCGCCTTCGAGGCGGCCGGGGGCCGGGTGGCGATCGACTGGGCGCCGACCGCCGTGATCATGAAGGCGATCGAGGCCGGCGAGACGGCCGACGCGATCCTGGTCCTGTCCGACGCCATGGACCGCCTAATCGCGGACGGGCGGGTCGAGGCGGAGAGCCGGGTCGACGCCGTGCGCTCCCGCTACGGCATCGCCGTGAAGGCCGGTGCGGACCATCCCGACATCGCCACCGTCGACGCGCTCAAGCGCACGCTGGTCGCGGCGCGGTCCGTGGCCTACTCGCGCACCGGCGCCAGCGGGATCTACTTCGCGGGTCTCCTGCCGCGGCTCGGCCTCGCCGAGGCGGTCAACGCCCGCGCGACCATCATCCCGCAGGGCTTCACCGCGGAGAAGCTGGTCTCCGGCGAGGCCGACATCGCGGTCCAGCAGATCAGCGAGCTGATGGTGGTGCCGGGCATCGAGGTGGTCGGCCCCCTACCCGACCCGGTCCAGGAGATGACGACCTTCTCGGCCGCGATCCTGCGCGGCGCCACGGACCGCGCCGGCGCCCTGCGCTTCCTCGACGGCCTGACCACGCCGGAAGCGGCATCCGCCTACCGCATCAGCGGTCTTGAGCCAGCGTTCTAACCGCGCGCCCCCGACGGTTCACTGCTTTCGGGGGCGCGGCCAAGTTTCGGGGGCGCGGCCGAGTGTCGGGGGCGCGGCCAAGCGCGCCGGTGCGGCGCCGGACCCCGACCGTCGCGCGTCCCCGGATGACGTCCCTGGGCGCGCGACGACCGCACGGGCGGACAACAACCGAGAAACCACGAGGGAACCATGGCCCCGAGCGAACAGGACCGGATCGTCCGGCAGGTCTTCTTCAGGCTGATGCCGCTGCTCTTCATCGGCTACGTCATGGCCTATGTCGACCGGATCAACGTCGGCTTCGCGGCCCTGCGGATGAACGCCGACCTCGGGATCGGCCCGGCCGTGTTCGGCCTCGGCGCCGGAATCTTCTTCATCGGCTATTTTCTCTTCGAGGTGCCGAGCAACCTGATCCTGGAGAAGGTCGGCGCGAGGCGCTGGATCGCCCGGATCATGATCAGCTGGGGCCTGCTCTCCGCGGCGATGATGTTCGTGCAGGGCGCCACCAGCTTTCTCGTCCTGCGCTTCCTGCTCGGTGCCGCCGAAGCCGGGTTCTACCCCGGCGTCATCCTCTACCTGACCTACTGGTTCCCCAAGGCCTACCGCGCGCGGATCTTCGGCGCCTTCGCGGTGGGGATCCCCGTCTCCCTGGCCATCGGCGCGCCGCTCTCGACCACGATCCTGCAGCTCGACGGGCTGCTGGGCCTGAAGGGCTGGCAATGGCTGTTCCTGCTGGAGGGCATCCCGACCACGCTGTTCGGCTTCGTCTTCCTGGCGCTGATCCCGGACCGGCCCAAGGATGCCGCCTGGCTCGCCCCCGCCGACCGGACCGCCCTGCAGGCCCTGATCGACGCGGAGCAGCGGGCGGTGGCGGGTGCCCATGGCACCAGCCTGCGCAAGGCGATCGCCGACCCGCGGCTGATCGCCCTGTCGTTCATCTACTTCGCCAATACCGGGGCCAATCTCGGCCTCGCGTTCTTCC
>CAXTCV010000019.1:0-34351 GCA_964242725.1 uncultured Methylobacterium sp. | reverse complement strand
GAAAGTTGGTAGCGAGGGAGGGATTTGAACCCCCGACACAAGGATTATGATTCCTCTGCTCTAACCAGCTGAGCTACCCCGCCCCAAGCCGCCTGCGCCCCGGAGGGCGACGCGTGCAACGGCGGCGGTATAGGGAGGCCGGGCGCACGGTGTCAACGGTCAAGCGCATCGTTTCGCACCTGTGTCGGGCGCGACGGACTCGCGGGGTTGTCATGCGGGGCGGAAGGCCATCGTCACGGCATGCATGTTCGCCCTGGCCTGCGCCCCTATGTTGCCCGCACGGCTCCTGTCGGGGCCTGATAGATCGGAGCGTTCGATGACCCGTCGCGCCAGCACCTCCCTCGCCGTCCTGCTCGGCCTCACCATCCCGCTCGTCGCCGCGCCGGCCTTCGCGGCGGGCGGGACGACCTACCGCGCGGCCCTCAGCGGGGGCGGCGAAGTGCCGGCGACCCCGTCGGCGGGCACCGGCACGGTGTCGGCGACCTACGACCCGGCGACCAAGCACCTGAGCTGGACGGGGACGTATAGCGGCCTCACCGGCCCCGTGACCGCCGCCCACTTCCACGGCCCGGCCAAGGCCGGCGAGAATGCCGGCGTGCTCGTGCCGGTGACGGCCACCACCAGCCCGTTCTCCGGCGAGGCGACCCTGGACGACGCCAAGGCCGCGGATCTCGAAGCCGGCAAGCTCTATTTCAACCTCCACACCGCGGCGAACCCGAAGGGCGAGATCCGCGGGCAGGTGGAGCCGGCGCACTGATCCGACGCCTCGACGCGTCGGCGCGCGCCGGTTAGGCGGGTTTCCTCCACCCGCCGGAGCTTTCGATGAAGCAGATCGAGGCCATCATCGCCTGGACGCCCATCCGCTGGGCGGAGCTGAAACCCGAGACCGCCGGGCAGGTCGTCGTCCTGCCCGCGCCCGACGACGCCGGGGAGGCGAGACGCTACATGATGCGCGCCGGTGCCAGTTCGTCGGCGCTCGCTGCCCTGTCGGACGAGGCGCGCATCGCCCGGTTGTTCATCGATTTCCAGACCCTCGTCGTGCGCGACGGTATCGATCCGCAGGTGGCCCACCGGGCCTTCCTGGCCATCGACGAGTACCGGTTCCGTATCGCCCCTGACACGGAGGGCGCCGAGTTCGAGGATCCGCCCGAGGAGGATTAGCGCGTCCCCGCGTCCGGACGCGCTCGCGCAAGCGTGAGAATAACGAATACACTTGGGCCGGCGGCGCCCTATGTGACCGGGTGTCCTGATTCCGTCGGAGGCCGGCCATGCCCGTATCCCGTCGTGCCGTCGTCGCCGCGGCCGCGCTCGCACCGTTGGCGAGCCGCTTCGCACAGGCCGCCGAGCCGCTGATCCGCCGGTCGATCCCGTCGAGCGGGGAGATGCTGCCGGCCATCGGGATCGGCACCTCCCGCCGCTACGAGGTCGAGCCCACACCCGACAACGTCGCGCCCCTCAAGGAAGCGGTACGGACCTTCGTGGCCGGCGGCGGCACGGTGATCGACACCGCGCCGAGCTACGGCACCGCCGAGGACGTGCTCGGCGCCATCCTGTCGGAGCCGGGCCTGCGCCAGACGATCTTCCTGGCCAGCAAGGTCGACACGAGCGGGCGCGACGCGACCCTTGCGGAATTCGAGCGGTCGCTGACGCGGATGAAAGTCGAGACGCTCGATCTCGTCGCGGTCCACAACCTGATCGACGTGACCGAGAATCTCGCGTTGCTTCGCGACCTCAAGAGCCGGAAGCGGATCCGATACGTCGGCGTCACCGTCTGGCGCGACAACCAGCTTGCGGCGCTGGAGGCCGTGATGAAGCGCGAGACCCTCGACTTCATCCAGGTCAACTACGCCATCGACAACCGGGCCGCCGCCGAGCGCGTCATCCCGCTCGCCGCCGACCGTGGCATGGCGGTGATGACCAACGTGCCCTTCGGCCGCGACCGCCTGTTCAAGGCGGTACAGGGCAGGGAGCTGCCGCCGGTGGCGAAGGATCTCGGCTGTGCGAGCTGGCCGCAGTTCTTTCTCAAATACGTCCTCGGCAACCCGGCCGTGACCTGCCCGATCCCGGGCATGGCGAAGGCCGCCTATGTCGAGGACAATCTCGGCGCCGCCCGGGGGGCACTTCCGGATCCAGCCCAGCGCAAGCAGATGGAGAACTTCATCGATGCGGTCTGATCGAGTCACGCGCCGCGCGGCGCTCGCCCTGGCGGCCGGCCTGTCCCTGGCGGCCGCCGTCCCGGTCCAGGCGCAGGACGGGGCGAAGAAGATCCGGATCGGCGTGATCGGCGCCGGCAATATCGGCGGCACCATCGGGACCCTGTGGGTGAAGGATGGGCACGAGGTGATGTTCGCCTCGCGTCACCCGGAGACCCTCGCCTCCATGGTCTCGGAACTCGGCCCCAAGGCGAAGGCCGGCACACCCGAGGAGGCGATCAAGTTCGGGGACGCGGTCTTCATCGCCGTGCCCTACAAGGCCTATCCGGATCTCGCCAAGGAGATCGGGCCGGCCCTGTCCGGCAAGATCGTGCTCGACGCCGGCAACGCCACGCAGCGGCGCGACGGGGCGCTCTACGACGAGGTCCAGGCGAACGGCATCGGCACAACCTCCGCCAAGTACTTCGCCGGCGCGAAGCTGGTGCGGGCATTCAACGCGGCCAACTACAAGGTCTTCGCCAAGGAGGGGGCCGACGGCGGCAAGGACCGCGCCGGGGGCCGGATGGCGATCCCGATCGCCGGGGACGACCCGGATGCACTGAAGGTCGCCGAAGGCTTGGTCCGCGATGCCGGCTTCGACCCGGTGGTGGTCGGACCGCTCAAGGAGGCCGACCGGTTCGCCATGGGCTCGCCGGGCTTCGGCCACGAACTCACCGCCCCGGCGCTGCGCGAGAAGCTCGGCGTTTCCAAGTGATCGGTCGGGCGCTCCGCTGCAAATCGCCCGACCGGGGGCGCAGCGGCGTGAGGGGGCCGACCCTACCAGCGAGATCGCCCCATGGCTGAGCCCGTCCCGGCCCGGGGGCCGCTCGCGCGCCTGATCGACGTCCAGCCCGGGGAGGGCAGGGCGCTCGCTTGGTCCTGGGCCTATATCTTCTCGATCCTGGCCGCCTACTACGTCCTCCGTCCGATCCGCGACCAGATGGGGGTCGCCGGCGGCATCGAGAACCTGCCCTGGCTGTTCACCGCGACCCTGGTGGGCATGCTCGCCCTGAACCTGCCCTTCGCCTATCTGGTGAAGCGGATGCCGCGGGCGCGGTTCGTGCCGATCACCTACCGGTTCTTCGCGGCCAACATCCTCGCCTTCGCGCTGACGCTCTACCTGGCGCCGCCGGACTGGGGGGTGTGGATCGGGCGGGTGTTCTTCGTCTGGCTGTCGATCTTCAACCTGTTCGTCGTGTCGATCTTCTGGGCGACGATCGTCGACGTCTTCTCGAATGCCCAGGGCCGGCGGCTGTTCGGCTTCATCGCGGCCGGGGCGACGCTCGGCGCCATCGCGGGCTCGGCCACCACGGCGCTCCTCGCCAAGAACGTCCCGACCTGGGGCCTGATGCTCGGCGCCGTCGTGCTCCTCGAAGTCGCGGTGGTCTGCATGCGCGGCCTGGCGGCTCACGCGATGCGGCTGCACGAGATGCCCGGATCGACGCAGGGCGCGGGCGACGGGCAGGACCGGACGATCGGCGGCAACGTGCTGGCCGGCGTGACCCGGACCTTCGCGTCGCCCTACCTGCTCAACATCTCCCTGTTCCTGCTGCTGTTCTCGGTGACCTCGACCTTCCTGTATTTCGAGCAGGCCGGCATCGCCAAGCGCAGCTTTCCGGATCGCGGGGCCCAGACAGCCTTCTTCGCCAGCGTCGACCTCGCGGTGAACGTGCTGACGCTGGGCGTCCAGCTGTTCCTCACCGGCCGGATCGTGAACCGGATCGGCATCGCCCTGACGCTGGCCATCCTCCCGGTTTTCAGCATTCTCGGCTTCGCGGCGCTCGCCCTGTGGCCGACGATCGGCGTGATCGTGGCGTTCCAGGTCCTGCGCCGGGCGGGCAACTTCGCCATCGCGCGCCCGGTCCGGGAAGTCCTGTTCACGGTCGTCCCGCGGGAGGACCGCTACAAGGCGAAGAGCTTCATCGACACGGTGGTCTATCGCCTCGGTGACCAAGTCGGCGCGTGGTCGTTCACCGGAATCCAGGGGCTCGGCTTCGGCAGCGTGGGCATTGCCGGGGCCGCGATCCCGCTGTCCATGATGTGGCTCGTGAACAGTCTCTGGCTCGGCCGCGCTCAGGAGCGGCGCCGGACCGCGGAGGATCTCGCGGGCGCCGACGAACCGGGTCCGGTGCCGGTCCCGCTCGGACGCGCCGCCGCTTCGCCCGGGCGGTGACCTCGGTCGCACCGCGGCTCGACGCTGTGTCGACGCCGATGCGGAGACCCGCTTGCGGCGCCGATCCCCGCCGGAAAGACGGCAAGGTTAACGCGCGGTTTACCCTGCGGCCGGAGGTAGGGTGACGAGTTCCGCCGGGAGGGATGCATGCTGAGCGCCGCGCCACGGCTTCACGGGTCCGCGCGCGGCCACGGCCGCCGCATCGTCGCGACACTGGGAATGCTGGTCCTGGCTCAGGGACCCTGTCTGGCCCAGGAGCCGCTCTTCATCCGCATCCGCCCCCTGTCCGATGCCGAAGCCGCACGCGCGGCCCGCGAAGCCGTGTGGGCGCGCCGTCAGGCCCATGCCCGGGCGGTGATCGAAACGGTCTGTACCGGATGCCTCGGCGCGTGGCAGCCCGCGACCGAAGCGCCTGCCGAACCGAGCTCCGACCGGGTCGCGGACCTCACCGTCCCGACAGGGGTTGAACTCGACCCCGGCTCCGGGGCATCCGTCCACCCCGATCCATCGAGTCCCGAGAGGCAACCATGACCCAAGCGCATCCGACCAGCGGCGCCGAGCCCGAAGTCGATTGCCCGGTGAGCCTCGAGGTCCTGGGCTCCGTGTACCGCGCCGACGAATTCGATCTGCCGTTGATCCTGGAGGAGATCCCGCCACTGCAGCGCGCGCAACTCGCCACCTACCTCTACGGGAAGAGCCACATGCACAAGCTCGGCCTGAAGGTGGCCCGATCCTGCGAGCGCGACGACCTGGTCCGGGTCGCGGGCGAGATCGGCTCGGTGATCCACGGCCAGGCGCACCTGAAGCCGTCCCGGCCCGTGCCGGAGGCCGCGCCGCAGCTGCGCGCCAAGACCCCGCCGGGTCAGAAGAAGGTGAGCCTCGCCGGGGCGGCGTCGAAGCCGGCGATCAGCCTGGGCGGCTCGGCCAAGGTCCGCAACTTCGACTGACGGCGGACGATCCTGGCGCGCGGCTTGCGCGGCGATCCCCAGCCCCGGCGGGGATGCGCGTTGCGCGCGTGCCGGGCTTCGGATACTCGCCCGCGATGAACACCGACCACGACAAGATCCTGATCGTCGATTTCGGCTCTCAGGTGACCCAGCTCATCGCCCGGAGGGTGCGGGAGGAGGGCGTCTACTGCGAGATCGTGCCCTTCACCAAGGCCGAGGCCGCGTTTTGCGAGCAGCGGCCGAAGGGCGTGATCCTCTCCGGCGGACCCGAATCGGTGACCGTCGAAGCCTCGCCCCGGGCGCCGCAACTCGTGTTCGATTCGGGCGTCCCGGTCTTCGGCATCTGCTACGGCCAACAGACCATGGCGGCCCAGCTCGGCGGCGCGGTCGAGGGCGGGCATCACGCCGAGTTCGGCCGGGCCGAGGTCGAGATCCTGGCCGACTGCCCGCTGTTCAACGGGGTCTGGCACACGGGGGAAAAATACCCGGTCTGGATGAGCCACGGCGACCGGGTCACCAAGCTTCCGGACGGCTTCACGACGGTGGCGATTTCCAGGAACGCCCCCTTCGCGGCGGTGGCCGATGAGGCGCGCCGGTACTACGCGGTGCAGTTCCATCCCGAGGTGGCCCATACGCCCCACGGCGCGCTGCTGATCCGCAACTTCGTGCGCGACATCGCGGGCTGCTCGGGCGACTGGACCATGGGCGCCTACCGCGAGGAGGCCATCGCCAAGATCCGCGCGCAGGTCGGCTCCGAGAAGGTGATCTGTGGCCTGTCGGGCGGGGTCGATTCGGCCGTGGCGGCGGTGCTGATCCACGAGGCGATCGGCGACCAGCTCACCTGCGTGTTCGTCGATCACGGGCTGTTGCGCGCGGGCGAGGCCGAGCAGGTCGTCAGCCTGTTTCGCAACCACTACAACATCCCGCTCGTCCACGTGAACGCCGAGACATTGTTCCTGAACGGGCTGGCGGGCGTCACCGATCCCGAGGCCAAGCGCAAGTTCATCGGCAAGACCTTCATCGAGGTGTTCGACGACGAGGCCAAGAAGATCGGCGGCGCCGATTTCCTCGCGCAGGGGACGCTCTATCCCGACGTGATCGAGAGCGTCAGCTTCACCGGCGGGCCGTCGGTCACGATCAAGAGCCACCACAATGTCGGCGGCCTGCCCGAGCGCATGAACATGAAGCTCGTGGAGCCGCTGCGCGAGTTGTTCAAGGACGAGGTCCGGGTGCTCGGCAAGGAACTCGGCCTGCCCGAGGGGTTCGTCGGCCGTCACCCGTTTCCCGGACCCGGTCTCGCCATCCGATGCCCCGGCACGATCACCGCCGAGAAGCTCGAGGCCCTGCGCAAGGCCGACGCGATCTACCTCGACGAGATCCGCCAGGCCGGGCTCTACGACACGATCTGGCAGGCCTTCGCGGTGATCCTGCCGGTGAAGACCGTGGGCGTGATGGGCGACGGCCGCACCTACGACCACGTCTGCGCGCTCCGCGCCGTCACGTCGGTGGACGGCATGACGGCCGACTTCTACCCGTTCGACATGGCTTTCCTCGGCCGGGTCGCGACCCGGATCATCAACGAGGTGAAGGGCATCAACCGGGTGACCTACGACATCACCTCGAAGCCGCCCGGCACGATCGAGTGGGAGTGAGCCCTCACGGTCCGCACAGGGCCGGCCCCAGGGCCGCCAGCGCCGGGCGGTAGGCGGCGAGGTGCAGGCCGTCCCGCATGGCGCCCGGCTTGGCGTAGCCGGTATCGCCGTCGCGCAGCACCGCGAACGGGTCCGCGAAGGCGCAGCCCAGGCGCCCGCACAGGGCGCGCAGCCGCGCCGAGTAGTCCGCGACCGCCGCGGCATCGACGAGACTCGCCAGTTCGCGCCCGACCGGGGGGAGGGCGGTCACCACCACGCGCGGCGCGAGGCCCTGAAGGCGCCGGACGATCGTCTCTGCGGAGGTCTCGAATCGCGCGGCGGGGTCGGCGGAGCGCGGCTTGTTCTTCGCCAGGATGTCGTTGGTCCCGATCGTCAGGGCGGCGACCCGGGGATGAGCCTTGAATGACAGCTGCGCGAGATGGTCCGCGTAGGCCGCCGCCGTCGAGCCGCTGACGCCGCCGTTGACCAGCGCCCGGCCGCAGGGCTGCTGTCCGCCGGGCTGCAGCTCGACCTGCGAATCACCGCCCCAGAAGACGTAGTCGACCGGCGCCTCGTCGAGGCTCACCTGAATGGCGATGAGCCGCATGACCGCGTAGGCGCGGGCATCGGTGGCCGGCCTGTGCAGGCGCCAACCCGCGAAGGCGCCCAGGGCGAGCAACGCGCAGCCGCCGGCGATCAGGAAGGCGAAACGCTTCACCATGCGGCGCCGGCCCGGTCGACCCGCGCGTCGGGCCGGCTATCGGTCGACGCGTAATAGGGCTTGATGTCGAGGAGCGGCGTGCCGTCGAGGCAGTCGAGGCCGCGGACCCGCAGGGCGTCGCCCTCCCGGGCGATCAGCTCCACCACCGACAGGGCGATCGGGTTCGGGCGGGCGGGCGAGCGCAGCGCGAAGGTGCCGCGCGGACCGTCCGCGTGGCGCGGGTGCTGGACGACGAGGCCGCGGGTGGCCTGCTCCATCCAGTAGAGCAGGATCAGATGGGTGCAGCCCGTGATGGTGAGCAGGCCCGGGACGTAGGCCGGATCGACCTCGACGGTGCAGAGCGCGTCGGTCTGCAGCCCGTTCTTCGGGCATTCGGATCGTGACCGCCAGGGCGTGCGCAGGCGTCCGATGAAGTGCAGGCCCGCATCGAAGGTCGCGGGCAGGTTCGCCGTTTCCTCGCCGGGACGGATCCCGAACTCGTCCGCGCTCATGCATCCTCACAATACGTCCGCCGGCTTCTCGGCCAAGCACCCGTGGCCCGCAAGCCCGGATCTCGCCCCCCCGCGCTGCGGGGTGTAGAGCCGGCACCGGAATCGGAGGCGACATGATCGAGCGGGAGTTGCGGCCGATGCAGGCGGTGGCGGATGCCGGGACCGCGATCGACCGTCTGGTCGAGTTGTACGACGACGCGGCCGGGGCCCTGCGGACGGCCCTCGAACGCTACCTCGCGGGCGGCCCGCCGCCCGACGCCACGGAGCGCCTGGCCTTCCGCTATCCGGAATTGCGGATCACCTACCGGCCGGACGGACCGTTGCCGCGGGTCCGGCGGGCCACCGCCAAATTGCAGGCCGCCGGCACCTACGCCACCACGATCACGCACCCGGCCTTCTTCCGCACCTATCTCACCCGGCAGCTCGAGCCGCTGATCGCCGATTACGGGATCTCGCTGGAAGTGGGGCTGAGCGCGCAGGAGATTCCCTACCCCTACATCCTCGAAGCCGGGCTCGATGCGGGCGGACGGGCCGTCGACGGCGCGGAACTGGCCACCTACTTCCCGGTGCCGCTCCTGTCCCTGGTGGGCGACGAGATCGCGGACGGCACCTTCGAGGTGATCGAGGGGGAGCCGCTGCCGCTGGCCCTGTTCGATGCGGTGCGGGTCGACTATTCGCTTCGCCGGCTGGTCCACTACACGGGCTGCGACTGGCGCGAGGTCCAGCCCTGGATCCTGCTGACCAACTATCATCGCTACGTCGATCAGTTCGTCCGCCACGGGCTCGAACGGCTGGCCTCGGGGGCGGAGGGGTTCGAACGGCTGGTCCTGCCGGGCGGGATCTCCGTCTCCCGGGCCGAGGCCGCGCAGGCCGATCCGGCGGCGGTGATCGCCGCCTCGCCCTGGCACCGGCACCAGATGCCGGCCTATCACCTCGTCGCCCGCGGCGCCGACGGGACCCTGCAGGGCACGACCCTGGTCAATATCGGCGTCGGACCCTCGAACGCGAAGACGATCACCGACCACCTCGCCGTGCTGCGCCCGGATTGCTGGCTCATGGTCGGCCATTGCGGCGGACTGCGCCAGTCGCAGACCATCGGCGACTACGTCCTGGCGCATGCCTATCTGCGCCGCGACCGGATCCTCGACGAGCTGGTCCCGCCGGACGTCCCCGTCCCCGCCCTCGCGGAGGTGCAGGTGGCGCTCCAGAACGCGGCGGCCGCGGTGACCGGCGATCAGGCTGAGGCGCTCAAGCGACGCCTGCGCACCGGAACGGTGGTCACCTACGACGACCGCAACTGGGAATTGCGGTTCAGCCAGGAGCGGCGGCGGATCAATCAGTCCCGGGCCGTGGCGGTCGACATGGAGAGCGGCACCGTGGCGGCGCAGGGGTTCCGCCTCCGGGTGCCCTATGGCGCGCTCCTCTGCGTGTCGGACAAGCCGCTCCACGGCGAGATCAAGCTTCCGGGGGCCGCCAACGCCTTCTACGACCGGGCGGTCTCGGAACACCTCAAGGTCGGCCTGGCGGCGCTCGACATGCTGCGAGCTGACCGGCACGGTCTGCATTCGCGCAAGTTGCGGAGCTTCGACGAGCCGCCGTTCCGGTGAACGGGCCGAGGGACGCGGATCGGGCCGCTCCCGCGATGGCAGCGCCAATAGGAAGCAGATTGTACTCAAGCTTGGATACACGCCTCACCGGGACCGTTGAATAGCCAGACACCTCACTTCGAATTGGATTTTCCGATGAAGCGATTGGCATTGGCATCGACCGCTCTCCTGGCAGCGGTGGCGTTCGTCCCGGCTGACGCGGATGCGCGCGGCTTCGGCGGCGGCGGGTTTCACGGGGGCGGCTTCGGCGGCGGCGGTTTCCACGGCGGTGGCATGAGCGGCGGCGGTTTCCACGGCGGCGGCTTCGGTGGCGCGCGCGCGGGCGGAAACGGCGGTTTCCGGGGCGCGGGCCTCGGCGGGACCGGTGTGACGGGCGCCGGCGTCGGCGGGCTTCGGACCGGCGGCTTCAACAACGCCGGCCGTCTGGGCGTGGCGGGTAACCGGGGCATCGTCGGGCGTGGTTTCGCCGGGCGCGGCTATGGCCGCGGTTACGGCCGTGGCGTTGGCTACGGGCTCGCCGGTGTCGGGCTCGGCCTCGGGGTCGGCTACGGCTTGAGCGGGCTCGGCGACGACAGCTGCAACTACGATTACGGGTACGGCGCCTACGATCCGTCCTGCGGCTATTACGGCTACGGCTACTGAGCCGCCCGGCAAGCCGACCCTTCGGATCGATCCCGGAAGCCCGGCCGCCCCGCGGCCGGGCTTTCGCTTGCCGGTCCGCCAGCCTTCGTCTGTCACGAAGGTTCGATCAAGAAGTCCCGAATTGCGAACCGTTCCAAAACGGCCACGATACCGGTCGTCTCGAACGCGGTGGCGAGGTGGGGGGATGAGCACGGCGGGGGTTGTTCCGGCGACGGCCGCCCTGCTCGTGCTGTGCATGGGCCTCTGGGCCACCGCCATTCTGCCCGAAGTGGTGACCGCGCTCGCCTTCTTCGGGCTGGCGATGCTGCTCCGGCTCGGCAGCGCCGGGACGGTCTTCTCCGGCTTTGCGGCCTCGGCCTTCTGGCTCGTCCTGTCCGGCATGATCGTGGGGCAGGGGATGACCCGCACCGGGCTCGGGGCCCGCATGGCCCGGGCGCTCGCCCTGCGCCTCTCCGGCTCCTACACGCAGTTCATCGCCGGGCTCGTCGGCTTGAGCTTCCTGATCGCTTTCGTGATGCCATCGAACCTTGGCCGCATCGCCCTGATGATCCCGGTCACTCTGGCGCTGTGCGATGCGTTCGGGCTCACCCAGGGTCGTCCCGGGCGGACCGGCGCGGTCCTGGCGGTCGGCGTGGCGACGCCGATCCTGTCGGCGGCGATCCTGCCCGCCAACGTCCCGAACCTCGTGATGGCCGGCTCGGCGGAAAGCCTGCTCGGGCTCCACCTCTCGTACCTGTCGTACTTTCTGCTGCACGCGCCGGTGCTGGCCGGGGTCAAGGGCGTGATCCTGGTCGCGCTCATCGTGCACCTGTTCCCGGACGCGTTGAGCGGCGGCCGGCCGGTACTCCCGCCCCTGCCGCCGGTCTCGGGCGCCGAACGACGCCTGGCGATCATCCTCGCCGTCACCCTGGCGTTCTGGATGACCGACAGCCTGCACGGGCTCGCGCCGGCCTGGATCGGGCTCGCCGCCGCGGTGATCTGCCTCCTGCCGCGCATCGGCGTCCTTCCGCCCGAGGCGTTCCAGCAGATCAACCTGCGCACCTGCTTCTACATCGCAGCCCTGCTCGGGTTGGTGGCGCTCGTCAGCGAGACCGGTCTCGGGCAACGTCTCGGTCACCTGCTCCTGGCGGCCGCTCCGCTGGAGCCGGGTGCGCCGGCGCAGAACTTCGCCGTCCTCACGGGGGTCTCCACGGTGCTGACCCTCCTTGTCACGGCCAACGGCGCTCCGGCCCTCTACACCGCCCTCGCGGGCGAGATGGCGAAGGCCAGCGCGCTCTCCCCTTACGCCGTGGTCTCGCTTCAGGTGATCGGCTACGCGACCCTGTTCTTCCCCTACCAGGCCCCCCCGATCGTGTTCGCCAGCGAACTGGGCGGCGTAAGGCTGCGGGACGCGACGCGGCTCACCCTGGCCTTCGGCCTGGCCTCGCTCGTCGTCGCGGCTCCGCTCGATTACGCGTGGTGGTCGCTCCTCAGGCAGCTGAAGTGACAGATCGCGCCCGGTGTTGCGCGGGTGGTCACATTGCGTCGCACCATGATGGATTGCGGCTTGCTCGTGCAGGCACTAGCGCTACCAGATTAGAGACGGTCCAGTTCGCCGCTGCGAGGCTTCAATCCGATGGCACCCACCGCCCGCCCGACTGTGGCACAGCCGCTCTCGCCGCATCTCCAGATCTATCGCTGGACCTGGACGATGGCGATGTCGGTCTTTCACCGCCTGACCGGCACCGCCCTCTACGGCGGGACTGCACTCGTGGCGATCTGGCTGGTGGGACTGGCTTCCGGACCTGTCGCCTACTCTTACGTCGCCGGGTTCTTCGGGTCGCTGCTCGGGCGGCTGATCCTGTTCGTCTACACCTGGGTGCTGATGCACCACATGCTCGGCGGGCTGCGCCATCTGGTATGGGATACCGGCGTCGGCTTCGACCGGGAGCGGCGCCTGAGCATGGCGCGCCTGACGCTGGTCGGGTCCGTCGCACTCACCGTCGTCATCTGGGCGGTCGCCCTTCTGGTCCGATAGGACCGTTTGCGATCGCGCTGCGATCGGGAACGGCTCCAAGTCCCCGTTTCAATGCGCTCGCTGACGCCGAACCGGCGTCAACTTCGGCGGCGAGCGCTCCAAGGAGGCCGGCATGGCTCAGGAACAGATCCGTCAGGATCCCCGCGTCTCCATCCGCACCCCGCGCGCCCGGGTCCGCGGCCTCGGGGTCGCCCATCACGGGGCCGGCCATTGGTGGCAGCAACGCGTGACGGCGGTCGCCAACACCGTCCTGATGATCGCCTTCGTGGTCATCATCGCCAGCATGGCCGGCCGGGGCTACGTCGAAGCGACGCAGCTGATCGCAAAGCCCCTGGTCTCCATCATCCTGATCCTGGCGCTCCTGTCGGTGACCATCCACATGCGGATCGGCATGCAGGTGGTGATCGAGGATTACGTTCACGGCCAGGCGACGAAGGTCGCCGCAGTGTTCGCCAACAACATCTACGCGGTCCTCGTGGCCGTGGCCTGCCTCTACGCGGTCCTGCGCATCGGCTTCGGACAGCCGGCCTGAACCTTGCCATCACGCATTTCGAGGAGCCGAACATGGCCAGCAACGGCACCAACGGCAGCGGGCCTGCCTACACCATCCACGATCACGCCTTCGATGTGGTGATCGTCGGCGCGGGCGGCGCGGGCCTGCGCGCCACCGTCGGCTGCTCCGAGGCCGGGCTGCGCACCGCCTGCATCACCAAGGTGTTCCCGACCCGCTCGCACACCGTTGCGGCGCAGGGCGGCATCTCGGCCTCGCTGGGCAATATGGGCCCCGACGACTGGCGCTGGCACATGTACGACACCGTGAAGGGGTCGGACTGGCTCGGGGATCAGGACGCCATCGAGTATCTCGTCCGCAATGCCCCGGCCGCGGTCTACGAGCTGGAGCACTGGGGCGTGCCCTTCTCCCGGACTGAGGAGGGCAAGATCTACCAGCGCCCGTTCGGCGGCATGACCACCGATTACGGCAAGGGCACCGCCCAGCGGACCTGTGCGGCAGCCGACCGCACCGGCCACGCCATGCTGCACACCCTCTACGGGCAGGCGGTGAAGAACCAGACGGACTTCTTCATCGAGTATTTCGCCCTCGACCTGATCATGGACGAGGAGGGCCGCTGCCGGGGCGTCATCGCCCTCGATCAGGCCAGCGGCGAGATCCACCGCTTCCGCGCCCAGACCACGATCCTGGCCACCGGCGGCTACGGGCGCGCCTACTTCTCGGCGACCTCGGCCCATACCTGCACGGGCGACGGCAACGCCATGGTTCTGCGGGCCGGGCTCCCGCTTCAGGACATGGAGTTCGTGCAGTTCCACCCGACCGGCATCTACGGCGCCGGCTGCCTGATCACGGAAGGGTCCCGCGGCGAGGGCGGCTACCTGACCAATTCCGAGGGCGAGCGCTTCATGGAGCGCTACGCGCCGTCGGCCAAGGACCTCGCCTCGCGCGACGTGGTCTCGCGCTCCATGACCATGGAGATCCGCGACGGTCGCGGCGTCGGTAAGAACAAGGACCATATCTACCTGCATCTCGACCACCTCGACCCGAAGATCCTCCACGAGCGCCTGCCGGGCATCTCGGAGAGCGCGAAGATCTTCGCGGGCGTCGACGTGACCAAGGAGCCGATCCCGGTCATCCCGACCGTGCACTACAACATGGGCGGCATCCCGACGAACTATCACGGCGAGGTGCTGACCTTGCGGAACGGCAATCCCGACACGGTGGTGCCGGGCCTCATGGCGATCGGCGAGGCGGCCTGCGTCTCGGTCCACGGCGCCAACCGCCTCGGATCCAATTCCCTGATCGACCTCGTCGTGTTCGGCCGCGCCGCCGGCAAGCGCTGCGCCGAGATCGTCGAGCCGAACGGCCGGGCCCAGGAATTGCCCAAGGGCGCCACCGACAAGGCGTTGGAGCGCCTCGACCGCTTCCGCCACGCCAACGGCTCGACGCCGACCGCGGAGCTGCGCGCCGAGATGCAGAAGACGATGCAGAACAATTGCGCGGTGTTCCGCACCGGCGAGGTCCTGGAGGAGGGCAAGGGCCTGATCCACAAGGTCTGGAACGCGGCCGCCGACGTGAAGATCACCGACCGGTCGCTGATCTGGAACACCGATCTGCTGGAAACCCTCGAGTTCGACAACCTGATCGGACAGGCGGTCGTGACCATGGAATCGGCCGCCAACCGCACGGAATCGCGCGGCGCCCATGCCCGCGAAGATTTCGCGGACCGCAACGACAAAGAGTGGATGAAGCACACCCTGTCCTGGCTCGACGAGGGGCGCCACCAGGTCACCATCGATTACCGGCCGGTGCACACTTACACCATGTCGAATGAGATCCAGTACATCGAGCCGAAGGCGCGGGTGTACTGAGGCCAACAATCACGATGCACGTGCCGATGCGCGGCGCGTGCGTCCCTTCAGACCGGTTTCCGGTTTGACCGATATTGCCGGATATTATCGCAATGGCCCAGTTCAATCTTCCGAAGAACTCCCAGATCACGCAGGGCCACAACTGGGCGCCGCCGCCCGGCGCCAAGAGCCTGCAGACCTTCAAGATCTACAGGTGGAACCCGGACGACGGGGCCAACCCACGGATCGACACCTATCAGGTCGACCGCGACGATTGCGGACCGATGGTGCTCGACGCGCTGCTATGGATCAAGAACAAGGTCGATTCGACGCTGGTGTTCCGCCGGTCCTGCCGCGAGGGCATCTGCGGCTCCTGCGCCATGAACATCGAGGGCCAGAACGCGCTCGCCTGCACGATGGGCATCGACGAGTGCAAGAGCCCGGACAACGCCCTGCCGATGATGACCCGCAAGGACAAGGACGGCGCGATCCGGATCTACCCGCTGCCGCACATGCCGGTGCTGAAGGATCTGGTCCCGGACCTCACCAATTTCTACGCCCAGCACGCCGCCATCGAACCCTGGCTCCAGACCGAGACGCCGGCCCCCGAGAAGGAATGGCGCCAGACCCCCGAGGACCGGTCGAAGCTCGACGGCCTGTACGAGTGCATCCTGTGCGCGTGCTGCAGCACGTCGTGCCCGAGCTACTGGTGGAACGGCGACAAGTTCCTCGGCCCGGCGGCCCTGCTCCAGGCCTATCGCTGGCTGATCGATTCGCGCGACGAGAACACCGGTGACCGGCTCGACTCCCTGCACGACCCGTTCCGGCTCTATCGCTGCCACACGATCATGAACTGCGCCAACACCTGCCCGAAGAACTTGAACCCGGCCAAGGCGATCGCCGAGATCAAGAAGATGATGGTCGAGCGCACGCTCTGATCGCAGGCGCTTGCGGCCCGGCGGCCACACTGCCGTGAAAAGGTGCCCCGTCCGCACGGGACTCACCCGGGGCCGCGGGTGGCGCCTTGCGGTCAGCGCATTTGCCGCCGAGTCAGGACCGAAGCGCATCCGCGCGCCTCTTCAAGCCTGACCCAAGTGGACCGATGCTGCGCCCGAGCCTGTCGACGTTCGCCATTCTCTGCCTGGGGGCCGGCCTCGGCGCCTGCGCGTCCAGCCGTCTGGACGCGCCGCGCACCCGGGCGCCGCAGGCCGCCCTCGACGCGGTGCCGGCGATTCCGTCCGGAACCGTGACGGCGGCGCCGCTCGCGCCCCCGCCCGGCGTGGCGGCGAGCCCGGACGTGCCGCCGCCGCCCGGCCCCCAGGCATCCCTGTCACCCGCGACGCCGACGGTGATCGCCGAGCCGGTCGCCCCGCCGGCGCCACCACCGCCGGTGGTCTCCACGGGACGCGCCTCCGTGGTCGGAAGCTGGGATGCCCGGGACGCCACCGGGGCGAATTGCAAGGTCACGCTGTCGAGCGCCCCGGCCCTCGATCTCTACAAGGCCTCGGCCGTGGCCTGTCCCAACAAGGATCTCGCCAAGGTCTCGGCCTGGGATTTCCGGGACGGCGAGGTCTACCTCTATCAGCCGGGCGGGTCGGTCGCGGCGCGCCTGCGCCAGGGCGGCGGTGGCCTGGAGGGCGCGCTCACCAAGTCGGGCGCCGCCCTCGCCCTGAACCGCTGAGCCGCCGCGACCTCCGCGCACGGTTGGCGTAGGACGTCCCGTGCTTACATGGTGGGTTCCAGAAGCGTCACACCCCAGGCAGCATGTTCCTCGATTGGCTCGAGCGCCGCGTCGATCCGTTCGCGCCCTTCGATGAATCACGGATGCCGCCGCACACGATCGTCGGCTTTGCGTGGTTTTACCTGCGTCCGATCCGCGCCGTCCTCGCGGTCCTGTTCGTCATCGCGGTGATCGCCGGGACCGTCGAGGCGTCGCTGTACCTCGTCATGCGCTGGTTCATCGACCTGCTCGGCACCGCAGACCGGTCGACCGTGCTGTCGGAGCACGCCACCGGCCTCGGCCTCGCCGTTCTGCTCATCGCCGTGGTCCGACCGGCCTCGATCTGGGCGCATGAGGTGCTGTCCAATCAGCTCGTGGTCCCGCAATCCACGAGCCAGATCCGGTGGCGGGCCCATCTCTACACCCTCGGGCACGCGCTCTCGTACTTTCAGGGCGACTTCTCGGGGCGCCTCGCGAACCGCGTCGTGCAGGTCGGCCCGGCGGTGCGGGAACTCGCCGTCGTCCTGATCGACACACTGCTCTACGTGGCCATCTACGCGATCACCGCGGTGGGGCTGTTCGGCTCGATCTCCCCGTGGCTCGTGCTGCCGGTCCTGCTGTGGATCGCCGCCTATGCCGGTCTGACCACGTGGTTCGTCCCCCGGGCCCGCGCACGTTCGCACCGCACCGCGGATACGCGCTCGACCCTGATCGGCCGGATCGTCGACAGCTACACCAACATCCTGACGGTGAAGCTCTTCGCGCGGGATCGGGAGGAGCGGGCCGCGGTGCGCGATGCCGTGGATGTCCACACCGAGGCCTACCTGCACCAGTTCCGCCTGGTCACGCTCACAACGAGCCTCCTCGGCGGCCTCAACAGCGCCCTGCTGATCGCCACGGGCGCCGCCTGCCTGATCCTCTGGCGCGATGGCGGCATGACCACCGGCGAGGCCTCCGCGGGCATCGCCCTGGTCCTGCGGCTCATCGCCATGTCCGGCTGGGTGATGCAGACCGTGCGCGGCGTCTTCGAGAATGTCGGCGTCATCCAGGAGAGCATGCAGACCATGGCGCGGCCGCACGCGCTGGTCGACGCGCCGGACGCGAGAACCCTCGTCGTCACCGGCGGCGAGATCCGGTTCGACAGCGTCGACTTCCATTACGGCCGTGGCGACGCCACCGTGATCGAGGATTTCTCGCTGACGATCCGCCCCGGCGAGAAGGTGGGTCTGGTCGGCGTCAGCGGCGCGGGCAAATCCACGTTGGCGAGCCTCCTCCTGCGGCTCTACGACGTCGAGAGCGGCCGGATCCTCGTGGACGGACAGGACATCGCCGCGGTGACGCAGCAATCCCTGCGCGAGGCGATTGCGATGGTGAGCCAGGACACCTCGCTCCTGCACCGCTCGATCCGCGACAACATCGCCTACGGTCGCCCGGACGCGAGCGAGGCGGAGATCGCACGCGCGGCTCGGCTGGCGCATGCCGATGGCTTCATCGCCGATCTGGTCGACCACAAGGGGCGCCGCGGCTACGACGCCCAGGTCGGGGAGCGCGGCGTGAAACTGTCCGGGGGGCAGCGCCAGCGGATCGCCATCGCCCGGGTGATCCTGAAGGACGCGCCGATCCTCATCCTGGACGAGGCGACCTCGGCCCTCGACAGCCAGGTGGAAGCGGCCATCCAGGAATCCCTCGATACGCTGATGGCTGGCAAGACCGTGCTGGCCATCGCGCACCGGTTATCGACCATTGCGGCCCTCGACCGCTTGGTGGTGATCGACCGGGGGCGGATCGTCGAGGAGGGAACGCACGGCGAGCTGGTCGCCCGCGGCGGCGTCTATGCCGGCCTGTGGTCGCGGCAGTCGGGTGGTTTCCTGGCCGATGGAACGGCGCGCTTCGACAGCGCCGCAGCGTAGCGCGGCGGCCGAACCGGCGACCGGCGGTCGACCGGGACAAGGACGGCCCGCCCGTATCGCCGCGCTGCGAGGCCCGCTTGACTCGGGGGCGTCAGACGGTCTCATTGCCGGGATTAGAATGATAATGCTTTGATCCTGGCCGAGCCGGGAAATCAGGGTAGGGCGCCTGCGGTGCCCACGCCGACCCACGGAGTTCAGAACCTTGGCGAACACATCAGCCGCCACTCCCGCGGCCCACGGGCACGAGGGTAGCCGTCGTGATTTTCTGTTTCTGGCCACGGGGGCCGGCTTGGCCGTCGGCGTGGGCGCGGTGGCCTGGCCCTTCGTCTCCTCCATGGCGCCGGATGCCGACACGATCGCGGCCGGCGCACCGATCGAAGTCGATCTCACCCCGATCCAGGATGGGCAGATCGTCAACGTGTTCTGGCGCGGCAAGCTGATCTTCGTGCGCAAGCTCACCGGCAAGGAAGTGACCGACATGCAGGCGGTCCCCCTGCCGGCGATGATCGATCCCGCCGCCTTCACGACGCGGGTCAAGAACGGGCACGATCAGTGGCTCGTGGTCTACGGCAACTGCACGCATCTCGGCTGCGTGCCGATCGGCCATCAGGGTAATTTCGAGGGCTGGGCCTGCCCGTGTCACGGCTCTCAGTTCGATGCCGTAGGCCGCGTCCGCCACGGGCCGGCGCCGATCAACCTGCCGATTCCGCCCTACGCCTTCGAGACGGACACCAAAATCCGGATCGGCGAGGGTGGCAAGGAAGTGGCCTGAGGAGGGCGCGGTCATGAGCGGAACTGCCAGCACCTACGTCCCGAAGAGCCGCGTCGCCAAGTGGTTCGAAGCCCGTCTGCCGATCGCCGGCCTCGTGCATTCGTCCTTCATCGCCTATCCCGTCCCTCGAAATCTGAATTACTTCTGGACCTTCGGGGCGATCCTGGCGGCCTTCCTGGGGATCCAGATCGTCACCGGCGTCTGGCTGGCGATGCACTACGAGCCGTCGGCGACGGGCGCCTTCAATTCCGTCGAGAAGATCATGCGCGACGTGAATTACGGCTGGCTGCTGCGCTATGCGCATGCCAACGGCGCGTCGATGTTCTTCGTTGCGGTCTATGTCCATATGTTCCGGGCCCTGTATTACGGGTCGTACAAGGCCCCGCGCGAGGTGCTCTACATCCTGGGCGTGGTCATCTACCTGCTGATGATGGCCACCGCCTTCCTCGGCTACACGCTGCCCTGGGGCCAGATGAGCTTCTGGGGCGCCACCGTCATCACCAACATCCTGGCGGCGATCCCGGTAGTCGGCGATACGATCCAGACCCTGCTGTGGGGCGGCTACTCGGTCGGCAATCCGACCGTGAACCGGTTCTTCTCCCTGCACTACCTGCTGCCGTGGATGATCGCGGGCGTCGTCGTGCTGCATGTCTGGGCGCTGCACGTCACCGGCCAGAACAATCCTGCAGGCATCCCGATCAAGTCGGGCAAGGATACGGTGCCGTTCACGCCCTACGCGACCGTCAAGGACGTGTTCGCCACCTGCGTGTTCATGATCCTGTTCTCGTGGTTCCTGTTCTACCAGCCGAACTATCTGGGCCACGCCGACAACTACATCCCGGCCAACCCGGCCGTGACCCCCGCTCACATCGTGCCGGAATGGTACTTCCTGCCGTTCTACGCGATCCTGCGAGCGGTCCCGAGCAAGCTCGGCGGCGTGATCCTGATGTTCTCGGCGGTGATCATCCTCGCCTTCGCGCCGTGGCTCGACTGGTCGCGGGTACGCTCCTGCAACTACCGGCCCATCTACCGGCAGTTCTTCTGGGTCTTCATCGGTGCGACCTTCCTGCTGGGCTGGCTCGGATCCCAGCCGCCCGAGGGGGGCTACGTCATCGCGTCGCAGATCTGCACGGCCTACTACTTCGCCCACTTCCTGCTCGTCATGCCGCTCTGCGGCCTGTTCGAGACGCCGAAGGCGCTACCGGGCTCGATCCTGGAAACCGTCACCGGGCCGGGCAAGCAGGTGAGCGGCTCCGGCATGCCGGCGGGTGCTGCCGCCGCTCCGACAACCAAGGGCTGACGACGGGACCATGACCATGACGCGCGTCCTCTCGACGAAAGCCGCGTTCGCCCTCGCGGCCCTGCTGCTCGGCGCGGCACCGGTCTCCGCACAGGAAGGGCATGGCGGACCGATCCCGGCCCGGATGAACTGGAGCTTCGCCGGGACCTTCGGCCGCTTCGACACCGGGCAGCTGCAGCGCGGCTTCCAGGTCTACAAGGAGGTCTGCTCCGCCTGCCACTCGATGAAGCTGGTCTCCTTCCGCAACCTCGCGCAGGAGGGTGGACCGGACTTCACCGCCGGCCAGGTCAAGGCGCTGGCCGCGACCTATCAGGTCAAGGACGGGCCGAACGATGCCGGCGACATGTTCGACCGCCCCGGCCGGCCGGCCGACACCTTTCCGCCGCCCTTCCCGAACGACCAGGCCGCGGCCGCGGCCAATGGCGGCAAGGCACCGCCGGACTTCTCGGTGATCGCCAAGGCGCGGACCTTCTCGCGGGGTTCCCTGTACTTCCTGACCGATTGGCTTCCGCTGATCGGCTATTCCGAGCAGGGGCCGGACTACATCCACGCCCTGATCGGTGGTTATGAGGAGCCGCCGAAGGATTTCGTCGTTCCGGATGGTGGCCATTACAACAAGTATTATCCCGGCCACATCATCGCGATGCCGCCGCCGATTTCCGACGGGCAGGTTACCTACCCGAAGGACGACAAGGGCCAGCCGGTGGTGCCCGAGACCGTGGACCAGTACGGCAAGGACGTGGCGGCCTTCCTGATGTGGACCGCCGAGCCGCATATGATGGATCGGAAAGCCCTCGGTTTCCGGGTGATCCTGTTCCTGATCATCCTGTCGGGTCTGCTCTACTACGTGAAGAAGAAGGTCTGGGCCGATGTCGGCGGCGAGGTCCACGGCCTCCAGCCGGAACTGCACAAGGCCTACTGAGCGCAGTCACTTCGCATCTGACCGATGGGCCTCCTCCGGGGGGCCCATCTTTTTTGGGCTGTGGCTGCGTGCTACCGCTCGGCGACCGCCGCGGTCCGTCTCGCCGCGGCATCGAACCCAGCCGACCACCCCATCCTGAGGTGCCCGCGCCAGCGGGTCGCGAAGGCGGGTTCCAGGGATCGCCCCGCTAGCGGGAGGCGCCTTTACGGCCTCCGCTCCGCACCGGCATCCCGGGATGAGGTGACGGACAGGATGCAGCTCAAACAAGGGAAATCGGCATGACGGCAGCGGTGCTCGGGGTGATGGGCGGGTCGGGCGTCTACGATCTGCCCGGGCTCGAGGACGTGCACGAGGAGCGGGTCGCCTCGTCCTGGGGCGAGCCCTCCGATGCGCTGCGGATCGGGCGGATCGGCGAAACCAAGGTGGTGTTCCTGGCCCGGCACGGCCGCGGCCATCGGCTCTCCCCGTCCGGCATCAACTATCGCGCCAATATCGACGCGCTGAAGCGCGCCGGCGTGACCGATCTCGTCTCGCTTTCCGCCTGCGGTTCGTTCCGCGAGGATCTGCCTCCGGGCCTGTTCGTGCTGGTCGATCAGTTCGTCGACCGCACCCATGGCCGCGCCTCGTCCTTCTTCGGCGACGGCTGCGTCGCGCATGTCTCCCTCGCCCACCCGGTGGGACCGGGGCTGCAGGCCCGGATCGCCAACGCTGCCCAGGCGGAGGGCGTCGCAGTCCATCGCGGCGGCACCTATGTCTGCATGGACGGGCCGCAATTCTCCTCGCTCGCCGAGTCCCGGGCCTACAAGGCACAGGGCTTCGACGTGATCGGCATGACCAACATGCCCGAGGCCAAGCTCGCCCGCGAGGCGGAGATCACCTACGCGACCATCGCGATGGTCACCGATTACGATTGCTGGCATCCCGGCCACGATGCCGTGGACGTGGCCGCCGTCGTGGCCGTCGCCCGCGCCAATGCCGACAAGGCCGCCAAGGTGGTTGCGCGGCTCGCGCGGGACTTCCCGGCCGAGCGCGAACCCTGCCCCGCGGGCTCGCACCGGGCGCTGGACGGCGCGATCATGACGGCGCCCGCGGTCCGGGATCCCGCTCTGTTGGAGAAGCTGGACGCCGTGGCGGGACGGGTCCTGACCGGTTAGGGCGACGTGGCCCTTTCCATTGCACGGACACTCACACTAGAAGGCGCTCGCGGCCGCTGGCCGGCCCCGATGCGAAGTCTGAAACCCGATGCGCAGCGCCACCATCAGCCGGAAGACGGCCGAGACCGACATCGCGGTCACCGTCGGTCTCGACGGGACCGGACGATCGACGATCGCCACCGGCATCGGCTTCCTCGATCACATGCTGGACCTGTTCGCCCGGCACGGCTTGTTCGACCTCGACGTGAAGGTCGTCGGCGACCTGCATATCGACCAGCATCATTCCGCCGAGGATTGCGGCATCGCGCTGGGCCAGGCCTTCGCCAAGGCGCTGGGCGACAAGCGCGGCGTCACCCGCTACGCCGACATCCACCTGCCCATGGATGAGGCGCTGACCCGGGTCTGCGTCGACATCTCGGGCCGACCCTTCCTGGTGTTCCGCACCACGTTCCGGGTCGAGAAGATCGGGCAATTCGACACCGAACTCGTGCGGGAGTGGTTCCAGGCCTTCGCCATGAATGCCGGGCTGACCCTGCACGTGGAGACGCTGTACGGCGACAACGCCCATCACATCGCGGAGAGCTGCTTCAAGGGGCTGGCCCGTGCCTTGCGGAAAGCAGTGGCGGTCGATCCGCGGGAGGAGGGGCGCATTCCCTCAACGAAGGGCTCCCTGTAGAGCTTCTTGTCGTCGCGCTCCCCGGTCGCCCCAGAGGCCCCGGACGAGCGCCGTTGTCGGAGTCCCGCGATGCGCATGCGCAGCTACACGCTCCACCTGCCGGCCGAGGCGCGCCCGGGCGAGGGTCTGGGCCTCGACCGGGCGGTTCTGGTGCCGGATGGGTTCTCATGGCCGGCCTTCGCCTTCACCGTGCTGTGGTTTCTCTATCATCGCCTCTGGATCGCGGCACTCATGGTGCTCGTCGGATTGCTGGCGCTGTCCGGCCTGGGCCTCACCCTCGGCTTGCCGACCGGCGCCGGTGTGATCGCGACCCTGCTGGCCGCGTGGCTGATCGGGCTCGAGGCGTCGAGCCTGCGCCGCTGGACCCTCACCCGTTGCGGCTTGCCGATGCGCGACACGGTCATCGCAGCCTCGCCCGAGGAGGCCGAGACGCGGGCCTTCGGACGCTGGCTCGACAGCACGGTCTCGGCCCCGCGGCCGCCGTTCCCCGGCGGCCCGACCCGTCGCGCCGAGCCGGTCATCGGCCTGTTCCCCGCCCAGGAAGCGGCCCGGTGACGGCCCCGACGAGATTCGCATGAGTTCCGAGACCGTCGCGATCATCGATTACGGGTCGGGAAACCTCCACTCCGCCGCCAAGGCGTTCGAGCGGGCGGCCCGCGAGAGCGGGCGCGACGCGCGGATCTGCCTGACCGCGGATCCGGATGTGGTGGCGGCGGCCGACCGCATCGTCCTGCCGGGCGTCGGCGCCTATGCGGATTGCCGTGCCGGGCTCGACGCCGTGCCCGGCATGGTCGAGGCGATGACTCAGGCCGCACTGGGCGCGGGGCGGCCGTTCCTCGGCATCTGCGTGGGCATGCAGCTCCTGGCGAGCCGGGGGCTGGAATACGCCACGACGTCGGGCCTCGGCTGGATCCCCGGCGATGTCGGACCGATCCGGCCGGCCGATCCGGCGCTCAAGGTTCCCCATATGGGCTGGAACACCCTGCGTCCGGCGCGCGATCACGCCCTCCTCGCCGGCATCCCCACCGGCGACGACGGCCTGCACGCTTACTTTGTGCACAGCTACGCGCTGGCCCCGGAGAATCCCGACGACGTGGTCGCGCAGGCGGATTACGGCGGACCGATCACCGCCCTCGTCGCCCGGGACAACGTCGCGGGCACGCAATTCCACCCCGAGAAGAGCCAGCGCCTGGGACTCGCGCTCATCGCGAATTTCTTGGCCTGGCGCCCGTGAGCGCGATCCGGCCCCGCCCAGAAGGACAGAAGAACCCGTGATCCTCTACCCGGCGATCGACCTCAAGGAGGGACGCTGCGTCCGCCTCGTCCAGGGTGACATGGCCCAGGCCAAGGTCTTCGGCGACGATCCGGCCGCGCAGGCCGCGACCTTCGAGGGTCAGGGTTTCCCCTGGCTCCATGTGGTCGATCTGGACGGCGCCTTCGCGGGGGCGCCGCGCAACGCCGCCGCGGTGGACGCGATCCTGGCCCGGGTCGGGATCCCGGTGCAGCTCGGCGGCGGCATCCGGGAGATGAAGACCCTCGAAGGCTGGCTCGCCAAGGGTGTGGCCCGGGTGATCATCGGCACGGCCGCGGTGCGCGATCCCGGCTTCGTCCGCGAGGCCGCCCGCCAGCATCCCGGAAAGATCGCGGTGGGCATCGACGCCAAGGACGGGCGGGTCGCGGTCGAGGGCTGGGCCCAGACCTCGAGCATGACCGCCGAGGAACTCGGCCGCCGTTTCGAGGACGCGGGCGTGGGCGCCATCATCTACACCGACATCGCCCGGGACGGGATCCTGAAGGGTCTCAACGTCGAGATGACCCTGGCGCTGGCGCAGGCCGTGCGGATCCCGGTGATCGCCTCCGGCGGCCTCGCCTCGATCGACGACGTGCACCGCCTGCTGCAGCCCGATTGCGCGCTGATCGCCGGCGCCATCACCGGGCGGGCGCTCTACGACGGGCGCATCGACCCGCAGGCGGCCCTGGCGGCGATCGCTGCGGCGCGCGGATCGGCTTCGTGATACGTCATCCTCGGTGAAGGCACCGAGCGGGAGGCTTCGATGACGGCGGTGAAGGTCCGGCCGGTCCCGGCCGGAACGGCGTACGCCGACGACTTCTACAGCTGGACCCAGGAGCAGCGCGCGCGTCTGCGATCCGGCGTCGTGTCAGGCCTCGATCGCGAGGAGCTGGCCGAGGAGATCGAGCGCTTGGGCCGGAGCCAGGACGCCAGTCTGATGAGCGCCCTGCGCGTCGTGCGGGTGCAGATGCTCAAGTTCGGTCACCAGCCGGCACAGCGAACGCGCAGTTGGGCGATCTCGATCACGACGCACCGCGTCCACATCGCCGAAGAGTTGGTCGAAAGCCCCGGCCTGAAAGGTCGTCTGGCCGACGCTGTATCGAAGGCGGACCGCGTTGCACGTCTCGATGCCGCGAAGGAGACGGGCCTGTTGGCCAAGCGCTTTCCGGAAACCTGCCCCTACGCCTATCAAGACATCATGGATCGCCGCTTCGCGATCGACTCCGAAGCCTGACTCCCTGTCGAGACGCCGTGCTCAAGACCCGCATCATCCCCTGCCTCGACGTGAAGGACGGGCGCGTCGTGAAGGGCGTGCGCTTCGAGGGCCTGCGCGATGCCGGCGATCCGGTGGAGGCGGCCAAGGTCTACGACGCGGCCGGCGCCGACGAACTGTGCTTCCTCGACATCACCGCCAGCCGGGAGGCCCGGGGCACGCTGCTCGACATCGTCAGCCGGACCGCCGAGGCCTGCTTCATGCCGCTCACCGTCGGCGGCGGCGTGCGCACCGTCGAGGATGTCCGGGCGCTGCTGCTCGCCGGCGCCGACAAGGTCGCGATCAACACCGCGGCGGTGAAGGAACCGGACCTCGTCGCCCGGGCGGCGGAGAAGTTCGGCGCCCAATGCATCGTCGTGGCGATCGACGCGAAGCGCATCTCCGGCCCCGGCGAACCCGATGCCTGGGCGATCTTCACCCATGGCGGCCGCGATCCGACCGGCATCGACGCCGTGGCCTTCGCGAAGCTGGTCGCCGGCAAGGGCGCCGGCGAACTGCTGGTCACCTCCATGGACAAGGACGGCACCCGCTCCGGCTACGACCTTGCCCTGACGCGGGCGATCAGCGACGCGGTCAGCGTGCCGGTGATCGCCTCCGGCGGCGTCGGCGGGCTCGACGATCTCGTGGCCGGCGTGGCCGAGGGCGGCGCGAGCGCCGTGCTGGCGGCCTCGATCTTCCATTTCGGACAGGCGAGCATCGCCGAGGCCAAGGCCCATATGGCGGCGGCCGGCCTCGCCATGCGCCTCGACGGCACGGCTTCATCGGCGAGGACGGCCCTGTGACCAGCACTCTTCTCGCCAACGCGACCCTCCTCGATCCGGAGACCGGGCGCGAGACCGCCGGCGCGATCCTCGTCCGCGCCGGTCGGATCGCCGACATCGCCGCCGGTGCCGCCCCCGGTGCCCCGGGTGACGCCACGCGGATCGACTGCGCCGGCCGGGTCCTGACGCCCGGGCTGATCGACATGCGGGCCTTCGTGGGCGAGCCCGGGGCCGAGCACCGCGAGACCCTGGCTTCGGCGAGCGCCGCCGCCGCCGCGGGCGGCGTCACCACCCTGGTCTGCATGCCGGATACCAACCCGATCATCGACGGGCCGGCCATCGTGGATTTCGTGCTGCGCCGCGCCCGCGACACGGCGAGCGTCAACGTCCTGCCCGCCGCCGCCATCACCAAAGGCCTGGCCGGCCGGGAGATGACCGAGTTCGGCCTGCTCAAGGAGGCCGGGGCGGTGGCCTTCACGGACGGGCTGCGCGCCGTCGCCAATGCCCAGGTGATGCGCCGCGCGCTGTCCTATGCCCGGGATTTCGACGCCCTGGTGATGCAGCATGTCGAGGACGCGGACCTCGTGGCCGAGGGCGTGATGAACGAGGGTGAGCTCGCCTCGCGGCTCGGCCTGATGGGAATCCCCCGCGAGGCGGAGACCGTGATGCTGGAGCGCGACATCCGCCTGGTCCGGCTGACCGGTGCCCGCTACCACGCCGCGATGATCTCCTGCGCCGATTCGGTGGAGATCGTCCGCCGGGCCAAGCAGGACGGATTGCCGGTGACCTGCGGGGTCTCGGTGAACAACCTCGTGCTCAACGAGAACGACATCGGCCATTACCGGACCTTCTGCCGCCTCTCGCCGCCTTTGCGCGACGAGGCCGACCGCCACGCGGTGGTGTGCGGGCTCGGCGAGGGCGTGATCGACGTGGTCGTCTCCGACCACAACCCGCAGGACGTCGAGACGAAGCGCCTGCCCTTCGCGGAGGCGGCCGACGGCGCGCTCGGCATCGAGACCCTGCTCGGCGCCGCCCTGCGCCTCGTCCATACCGGCGATCTGGCGTTCCCCAAGCTCGTCGCCGCCCTGACGGTGAACCCGGCCCGGATCCTCGGGCGCGAGGCCGGGCGCCTCGCGGTCGGAGCACCGGCCGATCTGGTGCTGATCGATCCCGATCTGCCCTACGTCCTCGACAAGCGGCGGCTGAAGTCGCGCTCGAAGAACTCGCCCTTCGACGAGGCGCGCCTCCAGGGCGCCGCGGTCCTGACGCTGGTCGGCGGGCGGATCGTCCACGCGGTCGACGATCTGGCGGCTGTGGCCTGATGCTCGCGGATCTCGCGACCCCCGCCGCGCTCGGCGCCCTCGTCCTCGGCTACGTGCTGGGCGCGATCCCGTTCGGGCTGATCCTGACGCGATTCGCCGGTCTCGGGGACGTCCGGGCGATCGGCTCCGGCAATATCGGCGCCACCAACGTGCTGCGCACGGGCCGCAAGGGTCTCGCCGCCGCGACCCTGCTGGGCGACGCCCTGAAGGGCACGGTGGCGGTCCTGATCGCCAAGAGCTTCGGGGAGGGCCCCGCCCTCGCCGCCGGGCTGGGCGCCTTCCTGGGCCACCTCTTCCCGGTCTGGCTCGGCTTCAAGGGCGGCAAGGGTGTCGCAACCTTCATCGGCGTGCTGCTCGCCTTCAGCCCGCCGGCACTCGGAATCTTCGCGGCGATCTGGCTCGGTCTCGCCTTCACGCTGAAATACTCGTCACTGGCGGCCTTGGCCGCCTCGGCGGCGACGCCGCTGGCGCTGTGGGCCCTCGGCGCGCCGCCGCAAGCTGTGCTGTTCCTGCTGCTGGGCGTGCTGCTATGGTGGAAGCACGCGCCCAACATCCGCCGGCTCGCGTCCGGCACCGAGGGGCGCATCGGCCAGAAGGGCTGAGCGCACGCGCGTGGCGCGGTCCTTGGGGGGTGCATGCAGCTCACCGATGCCCAGCGTCTCGACTGGCTGCGCCTGATCCGCACCGAGGGCGTGGGGCCACGCACCTTCCGGACGCTGGTCAACCGATTCGCCGGTGCCGGTGCCGCCCTCGATGCTCTTCCCGATCTCGCCCGTCGTCAGGGCAAGCGGCTGGAGCCCCCGACCCGCGCGCAGGCCGAGGCTGAGATGGCGGCCCTGGCCCGTCTCGGCGGACGCCTGATCGCCACCGGCGAGGCGGATTACCCGCGTCTGCTTCAGCAAACCGACGCGGCGCCGCCGCTCCTGGCCCTGCGCGGCGCCGCGATCCTGAACCGTCCGGCCGTGGCCCTCGTCGGCTCGCGCAACGCCTCCACGGCCGGGCTCGCCTTCACAGAGCGGCTGGGCCGCGGTCTCGGAGAGGCGGGCCTGGCGGTGGTCTCGGGCCTCGCCCGGGGCATCGACGCCCGGGCCCACAAGGCCAGCCTGCGGACCGGCACCGTGGCGGTGATGGCCGGCGGCCAGGACCGGATCTACCCGGCGAGCCACGCCGCCCTGGTCGATGCGATCCTGGGGGAGGGCGGCGCGATCGTGGCCGAGATGCCGATGGGCTGGGAGCCGCGCGGCCGCGACTTCCCCCGGCGCAACCGCATCATCTCCGGCCTGTCCTACGGCACCGTCGTGATCGAGGCGGCGCGCCGCTCCGGCTCGCTCATCACGGCGCGCTACGCGCTGGAGCAGAACCGGGAGGTCTTCGCGGTCCCGGGCTCGCCGCTCGATCCCCGGGCCGAGGGGACCAACGACCTGATCCGCCAGGGCGCGACCCTGGTGTCCGATGTCGCGCACGTCCTCGATGTGATCGGCCCGATCATCGAGCACGGCCTGGAGGCGGACGCCGCCCCCGCGCGGGGGCGGCCGGATCTCAGAGACCAGCCGGACTTCTGGGACGAGATCGACCTCGACGCGCTGAACCCGGCGGAGGCGGGGGCTCGAGACCTCGCCCGCCGCCCTGCCGCCGAGCCATTCGACCACCTGGACGATCCGCCCGAGCCGGGGGACGATCGGGCACGCATCGTCGCGCTTCTGGGCCCGACCCCGGTCGGAACCGACGAGTTGGCCCGCTGTGCCAGTGTCGGGATCCGCACCGTGCAGACCGTGCTGCTGGAACTCGAACTCGACGGGCGGATCGAACGCCACGGCAGCGGCACGGTCTCGCTGGTCAGTCGTTGAGCGGATCGGCGTTGAAGTCGACGTCGGCGACGTGGCGCATCACGTCGAGGCAGCCCTGGAGGATGTAGGCGGCGGCGAGCTTGTCCACCAGTTCACCGCGTCGGGCCCGGGACGCGTCGGCCTCGATCAACGCCCGGGTCACGACCGCGGTCGACAGCCGCTCGTCGAAGAAGACGTGGGGCAGGGGCAGGATCGGCGCCAAGTTGCGCACGAAGGCCCGCGTCGACTGGACCCGCGGCCCCTCGCTCCCGTCCATGTTCAGCGGCAGGCCGACCACGAGGCCGCCCACCGCGTGCTGGCGGCACAGGGCCGCCAGACGCTGGGCGTCCGGGGTGAACTTGACCCGGCGGATCGTCTCCAGCGGCGTCGCGATCTGGCGTCCCAGATCCGACAGGGCGAGCCCGATCGTCTTGGTGCCGAGGTCGATGCCGATCAGCCGCGCCCCGCCTCGCGAGGCGGCGGCGAAGACGCGTAGCGCATCGTGGTTCATGGCTCTGCCTGCACGCTCCGGCCCAGGATCGCCGCAGGGATACCCTCGAACCGGGCGGGCAGGGGTTCCATACCCGGTCCGAGAATCAGCGCGGCTGTGGGACCGGTGACCTGCGCGAAGAAATCGAAGAGGGTCTCGCCGCCGAACCGGACCGTCTCGAGATCGGGTGCGAGCAGCCAGATATCGTATTCCGCGCCGCTGCCGGACACGTCCCAGAACAGGAAGCTGCCGTCCTCGCCCTGGCCGAAGAAGCAGGCCCGCTCGACGACCCCCGGGTCGCCATCCTCGACATCGAAGCGGTGCGGCTCCGCCCCGTCCTCCAGCAGCCGCACGGCGGCACCGATGCTGTGGGCGATGACACCCGCCTGCGTGCTCAGGTCGCTCGCCTCGAAGGGGGCCGGCACGGCGATCCTGATCTGCCCGCCGGCCACGCCGACGCCGCAGGCCCGACAGAAGTCGCGGTACGAGTCCGGCAGGGGAAAGCCCAGTTCCGCGGCGGCGCGGTCGAGCGCCGCCTCGTCCGGGGTGAATCCCGGCACCAGGCTGGTGAACACCCGCTCCCACATCGGTCCCGCTCCGTCATCCACAGGCATGCCGTACTCCGTAGATCGCCCCGGATGCACGCGGAGCGGTTCGCGATTAGGTAGGTTAAAGCTTCGTTAAACCACCGCTCGGGGTCACGCCTTGTCGACGATCGGCCCGCTCTCCCGTTCAGCAGCGTCCCGGCCCGCCCCGGCGATGACCCGCAAGCACCGCTTGATGCTGCTGCTCGCCTTCGAGATCCTGGTCCTGGGCTTTGCCCAGGCGCTGGTCCAGCCCCCTCTGCGCCCCGGGATCACCATCGAGATGTCGGTGACTCCGCATCACGTCGTGACCTGAAGCCGCGGTCGGAGCGCGACAACCCGACCGGTCCTGCGGCAGCCTCCCGACCGCGCGGGGACGCGGCCCGCGTTGCGGCCCGTCGGAACCCGGTGCTATAGGCCGGCCGATCCCGGGAGGCCGCTCCCGGACCAGGACGAACGGGACGGCATGTCGGTCGACGAGAAGACGGTTCGGCGCATCGCGCATCTGGCGCGCATCGCGGTCACCGACGACGAGGTCGGTCCGTTGCAGGGCGAGCTGAACGCGATTCTGGCCTTCGTGGAGCAGCTCGGCGCGATCGACGTTTCCGGCGTGGAGGCGATGACCTCCGTCACCCCGATGGCGATGAAGAAGCGCGCGGACGTCGTCACCGATGGCGGCCGTGCGGCCGACGTGGTCGCGAACGCCCCCGAGACCGAAGACAATTACTTCCTGGTTCCGAAGGTGGTCGAGTAGGGGCCACTCGGCTCGGAGCTTCGGCCCGCACCTTGCGGACCGGATTTTGTGCGGACGCGCCGCGGCGCGCGGGGACGTGAACAGCGTGAAGCCGAACGAACTCACCCTGGCCGAGGCGCGCGACGCCCTCAAGGCGAAGCGGATCTCGGCCCGCGAGCTGACGCAGGCGCATCTCGATGCGATCGGGAAGGCCCGCGTCCTCAATGCCTTCATCCGGGAGACGCCCGACCGGGCGCTCGCGATGGCGGATGCTGCGGATGAAAAGATCGCCTCCGGCGCCGCGCGGCCCCTGGAGGGCATTCCGCTTGGGATCAAGGACCTGTTCTGTACGGACGGGGTGATCACCACGGCAGGGTCCAAGATCCTGGAGACCTTCGAACCGCATTACGAATCGGCCGTCTCGGCCAATCTGTGGCGCGACGGCGCCGTGATGCTCGGCAAGCTGAATCTCGACGAGTTCGCCATGGGCTCGTCGAACGAGACCAGCGCCTTCGGCAACGTCATCTCGCCGTGGCGGCGCAGGGGCTCCGACGCGCCGCTCGTGCCCGGCGGCTCCTCGGGCGGCTCCGCCGCTGCTGTCGCCGCGCGGCTATGCCTGGGCGCCACCGCCACCGACACCGGCGGCTCGATCCGCCAGCCCGCAGCCTTCACCGGCACGGTGGGGATCAAGCCGACCTACGGGCGCTGCTCGCGCTGGGGCACGGTGGCCTTCGCCTCGTCGCTCGACCAAGCCGGCCCGATCGCCCGGACGGTGCGCGACTGCGCGATCCTGCTCGGCTCGATGGCCGGCGCGGATGCCCGCGACACGACCTGCGCCGACCTGCCCGTGCCCGACTTCGAGGCCGCGGTCTCACGGGGCGTGAAGGGCCTGACGATCGGCATCCCGAAGGAGTACCGGGTCGACGGCATGCCCGCCGAGATCCAGAAGCTCTGGGACGCGGGGGCGGCGTGGCTGAAGGCGGCCGGGGCCACCATCCGCGATATCTCGCTGCCGCACACGTCCTCCGCGCTGCCGGCCTACTACATCGTCGCCCCGGCCGAGGCCTCCTCGAACCTCGCCCGCTACGACGGCGTCCGTTACGGCCTGCGCGTCCCCGGCAAGGACATCGCCGGGATGTACGAGAACACCCGCGCCGCCGGCTTCGGCCGCGAGGTCAAGCGCCGGATCATGATCGGCACCTACGTGCTGTCGGCGGGCTACTACGACGCCTATTACGTCCGGGCGCAGAAGATCCGCACGCTGATCAAGCGCGACTTCGAGGCGGCCTACGCCTCCGGTATCGACGCGATCCTCACCCCGGCGACCCCGTCCTCCGCGTTCGGAATCGGCGAGAAGGCGTCCGCCGACCCGGTGGAGATGTATCTCAACGACGTGTTCACCGTGACGGTGAACATGGCCGGGCTGCCGGGCATCGCGGTCCCGGCGGGGCTCGACGGGCAGGGCCTGCCGCTGGGTCTCCAGCTCATCGGCCGGCCCTTCGACGAGGAGACCCTGTTCGCGGTCGCCCAGGTGATCGAGGATTCCGCCGGCCGAACCGTGCTCCCCGAGCCGTGGTGGGCATGACCGTCCCGTATTATCCCTGGACGGTCTGGATCTGGGCCGGGTTCGATCCGGCGCTGATCGTGGTGGCGGTCTATCTCGGCTGGACCGCGAGCCAGTTCGGCAAGGTGTTCATCGCGGCGATCGCGGCTCTGGGCTTCTCGGTGCTGTTCTCCTGGGCGGTGAGTGCCGCCGGCATCCCCTGGCCGGCGCCCGTCACCCATGACGGGCCGACCTTCTTCCCGGTCCGGGCCGTGGCGGCCCTGCTTTGGGCGATCCTCGGCTACGGGGTCCGGCAGGCGATCGGTCGCCGCGCTTGATTCTTGGCGCGCGCGGCCCGTAATTGACCGACGACACCCGCTCCCACCCGCGCCCTGATCCTGAGGTGCCCGCGCGAGCGGGCCTCGAAGGAGTCCTCCAGATCGCGCGATCCCTGGAGCCCGCCTTCGAGGCCGCTGCGCGGCACCTCAGGATGAGGGTGGAAGTGGGACGCCCCTGACAAGCCTTTCCGGCCCGGACGATCATGAACGCACCTGTCGACCCCAAGAAGCTGATCAAGGGCGGCCTCCACGACTGGGAGGTGGTCGTCGGCATGGAGGTCCATGCCCAGGTCTCCAGCCGGGCGAAGCTGTTCTCCGGCGCGTCCACCGAGTTCGGGGCCGAGCCGAACGACCATGTCTCGCTGGTGGATGCCGCGATGCCCGGCATGTTGCCGGTGATCAACGCCGAATGCGTCGCCCAGGCGGTGCGCACCGGGCTCGGTCTGAAGGCGCAGATCAACCTGCGTTCGGTGTTCGACCGGAAGAACTACTTCTACCCCGATCTGCCGCAGGGCTATCAGATCTCGCAGTACAAGGATCCGATCGTCGGCGAAGGCGAGGTGCTGGTCGACATGGCCGACGGCAATTCGATCACCGTCGGCATCGAGCGCCTGCACCTGGAGCAGGATGCCGGCAAGTCGCTGCACGACCAGGATCCGCTCCGCAGCTTCGTCGACCTCAACCGGTCGGGCGTGGCGCTCATGGAGATCGTCTCCCGGCCGGACCTGCGCTCGTCGGAGGAGGCCAAGGCCTACGTCACCAAGCTGCGCACGATCCTGCGCTATCTCGGCACCTGCGACGGCGACATGGAGAAGGGGTCGCTCCGCGCCGACGTGAACGTCTCCGTGCGTCGCCCCGGCGAGCCGCTCGGCACGCGCTGCGAGATCAAGAACGTCAATTCGATCCGCTTCATCGGCCAGGCGATCGAGACCGAGGCGCGCCGCCAGATCGCGA
>CAXTCV010000018.1:0-35475 GCA_964242725.1 uncultured Methylobacterium sp. | reverse complement strand
TGACGCTGGTCTCGGCCGGGACCTTCAGCTGCAGCGACGGGGCGACGGCCTTCATAGCGCCGAGGAAGCAGGCCGAGTAGCCGGAGGCGAAGAGCTGCTCCGGATTCGCGCCCGGACCACCCGCGCCGCCCAGCTCCTTCGGGGTCGAGAGCTTGACCTCGAAGCTGCCGTCGGCGGTCCGGGCCGCGCCGTCGCGGCCTCCGGTGGCGGTGGCGGTGGTGCGGTACTTCACGTCGACGGACATCGGCAATCTCCGGTTTCAGGGCAAGGGCGGCATCTAGGGGCCTGCCGCCGGCTGCACAGCCCCGATTTAGATTGTGCGCAATCGAAATTCAAGGATCGATCAGCATGAACCGGTCGACATCCACGAGCCCGCGATCGGTGATTTTGAGGTGCGGGATGACCGGCAGCGGCAGGAACGCCACCTGCAGGAACGGCTCCGGGAGGACCACGCCGAGGCTGCGCGCGGCGGCCCTGAGCGTCACAAGGGCGTGCCGGATCGCGTCGAACGGCATCAGGCTCATCAGGCCGGCCACCGGCAGGGCGATCTCGGCGAGCACGCGGCCGCCCTCGACCACGACGAACCCGCCCTCGATCTCGCCGAGCCGGTTCACCGCGACGGCCATGTCCGCCTCGTCGACGCCCACCACCGTGATGTTGTGGCTGTCGTGCCCGACCGACGAGGCGATGGCGCCGCGCTTCAGCCCGAATCCCTTCACGAAGGCGACGCCGATCCCGCGCTCCCCCGGCGGCGTCCGGCCGTGGCGCTCCACGACCGCGACCTTGATGGCATCCTGGTCGAGGTCGATCCGGCGCTCGCCGTCGACGTAGGGCAGGCTCAGATCGTGACGCAGGGTGATGATCTGGCCCGGAATGACGCCGATCACCGGGGTCGACGGCCCGGAGCCCGGGGCGGCGAAATCCGCGCCCGTCACGCGCCGCGCGCGCACGCTTCCGCGGCCGATCGGCGTCACGGGGGGCCGCGCGTCGAACAGGGCCGCGTCCACCGGTCGCCCGGCGGCGAAGACCCGCGACACGGCGCAGGTCTCCAGATCGTCGAGCGCTACGAGGTCGGCGCGCTGGCCGGGGGCGACGAGGCCGCGGTCGAACAGGCCGAAGGCCCGCGCGGCCGACCACGACGCCGCCCGGTAGGCGGCCAGCGGCGGGGCGCCGAGGGCGATGGCGGTGCGGATGATGTGGTCGAGATGCCCCTCCTCGGCGATGTCCAGGGGATTCCGGTCGTCGGTGCAGAAGGCCAGGAACGGCGCCGTGCGCTCGGTCAGGATCGGCGCCAGGGCGTGCAGGTCCTTGCAGACCGAGCCCTCCCGGATCAGCACGGTCATGCCCTTGGACAGCTTCTCGAGCGCTTCGGCCGGCGTCGTCGCCTCGTGCTCGGTGCGGATGCCCGCCGCGATGTAGCCGTTGAGGGCGGCGCCGCGCAGGAGCGGCGCATGGCCGTCGATGTGCCGGCCCTGGAAGGCCGCGAGTTTGTCCAGCACGCCCGGGTCGCCGGCGAGCACGCCCGGGAAGTTCATGAACTCGGCGAGCCCGATCACCTTGGGATGGCCTGCGAAGGCCAGCAGGTCCGCGGCGGAGATCCGGGCGCCCGAGGTCTCCAGGTGGTCGGTGGCCGGGACGCAGGAGGAGAGCTGCACCCGCAGGTCCATGGCCAGCGTCCCGGCGGAATCCAGGAACCACCCGAAGGCGTCGGTCCCCAGGACGTTGGCCATCTCGTGCGGGTCGCAGATTCCCGTCGTGATCCCGTGGGGCAGGACGCAGCGCTCGAATTCCTGCGGGGGCATCAGCGAGGATTCGACGTGGAAATGCGTGTCGATGAATCCCGGCACGACGATGCGGCCGGACAGGTCGATCTCACGCCGCCCGCGATACGTGCCGAAGGTGCCGACGATGCGGTCGCCGCAGATCGCGATGTCCGAGGCGACGAGCTTGCCGGTGACGAGATCGAGGAAGCGGCCGCCCTTCAGGACGAGGTCGGCCTCGGCGCGCCCCTGGCCCTGGTCGATCGCCCGTCGCAGGAAGTCCACCTGATCCATCACGCCTCGCTCCACCCCGGCATCTGCCAGGAGCATGCCACGGATGCACGGACCGCGGCGACGCTTGCGGCCGCGCGGCGGCGGGCGCAGAAGCCCTGCATCTTCAAACCGCTCGAAGCTCGCGATGCCCGCCTATCGTTCCCGCACCACCACCCACGGCCGTAACATGGCCGGCGCCCGCGGCCTGTGGCGCGCCACCGGCATGAAGGACGGCGATTTCGGCAAGCCGATCATCGCGGTGGTGAACTCGTTCACGCAGTTCGTGCCGGGCCATGTCCACCTCAAGGATCTCGGGCAGCTCGTGGCCCGGGAGATCGAGGCCGCCGGCGGCGTCGCCAAGGAGTTCAACACCATCGCGGTCGATGACGGCATCGCCATGGGCCATGACGGCATGCTGTACTCGTTGCCGTCGCGGGAGCTGATCGCGGATTCCGTCGAGTACATGGTCAACGCGCACTGCGCCGACGCGATGGTGTGCATCTCGAATTGCGACAAGATCACCCCCGGCATGCTCATGGCGTGCCTGCGGCTGAACATCCCGACGGTGTTCGTCTCCGGCGGCCCGATGGAAGCCGGCAAGGTCCAGCTGCCGGGCATCGCCCGGAAGGTCGACCTCGTCGACGCCATGATCGCGGCGGCCGACGAGCGGATCTCCGACGCCGACGTCGAGGTGATCGAGCGGTCGGCCTGCCCGACCTGCGGATCCTGCTCCGGCATGTTCACGGCCAATTCCATGAACTGCCTGACCGAGGCCCTCGGGCTGGCGCTCCCGGGCAACGGCTCGGTGCTGGCGACGCATGCCGACCGCCGGCGCCTGTTCGTCGAGGCCGGTCACCTGATCGTCGACCTCGCCCGCCGGCACTACGAGCAGGACGACGCCGGCGTGCTGCCGCGGGCCGTGGCGAGCTTCGAGGCGTTCGAGAACGCCATGACGCTGGACATCGCCATGGGCGGTTCGACCAACACGGTGCTGCATCTGCTGGCCGCCGCCCACGAGGGTGAGGTGCCCTTCACCATGGCCGATATCGACCGGCTGTCCCGGGGGGTGCCGGTCCTGTGCAAGGTCGCCCCGGCGGTGGCCAACGTGCACATGGAGGACGTGCACCGGGCCGGCGGGATCATGGGAATCCTGGGCGAGCTGGACCGGGCGGGGCTGATCGATACGGCGGTCGGCAACGTCTCGGCCGGGACGCTCGCCGCCGCCCTGGCGCGCTGGGATGTGCGCGTGGGCCCGAGCGCGTCGGTTCAGACCTTCTACCGGGCGGCCCCCGGCGGCGTGCCGACCCAGGTGGCCTTCAGCCAGGATTCCCGCTTCGACGAACTCGATCTCGACCGGGAGGGCGGCGTCATCCGCGACGCCGCGCACGCCTACTCGCGGGATGGGGGCCTCGCCGTGCTCTACGGCAATCTCGCCGAGCAGGGCTGCATCGTGAAGACCGCGGGCGTCGACGCCTCGATCCTGACCTTCTCGGGGCCGGCCCGCGTGTTCGAGAGCCAGGACGCGGCGGTGGACGGCATCCTCAACGGCAAGGTCTCGGCCGGCGAGGTCGTGCTGATCCGCTACGAGGGCCCGCGCGGCGGACCCGGCATGCAGGAGATGCTCTACCCGACGAGCTACCTGAAATCGAAGGGGTTGGGCAAAGCCTGCGCCCTCGTCACCGACGGGCGGTTCTCGGGCGGGTCCTCGGGGCTGTCCATCGGCCACGTCTCGCCGGAGGCGGCGGAGGGCGGCCTGATCGGCCTCGTGCAAGATGGCGACACCATCGCCATCGACATCCCGGCCCGGAGCATCCGCCTGGAGGTCGCGCCGGACGCGCTGGAGCGGCGGCGGGCGGCGCAGGTTGCGGCGGGCTGGCAGCCGGCGAGCCCGCGCAAGCGCAAGGTCAGCGCGGCCCTGCGCGCCTACGCGATGCTGACCACCAGCGCTGCGCACGGGGCGGTGCGCCGCCTCTGATCAGCGGCCGCCGCGGACCCGGGCTGCGACGGCGGCCAGCCAGGCCGCGGTCCGGGCCGCGAGGCCGGCGACCCGCTGCCGCGCCGCGCCGCGGGCGGGTGCGGCAGAGGCGTCCGTCCCGGCCCTGGGCGCAGCGCGACCGAGGGCCGAGAGCATCAGCGGCTCGATCGCCGCGTAGCCGGCCGGGCTCAGGTGCAGGCCGTCGGTGCCGTAGGACCGGCGCAGGCCGCCGGATTTGTCCGCCAGCACGGAATGGTAGTCGATGTAGGTCGCGCCGTGCAGATGCGCGTGGTCCCGGAGCCACGCATTGACGGCCGCGATCATCGCCGGGGCATCGGGCACCTCCGGGTTCCACGGGATCCGGGCGGCCGGCATGATCGAGCCGACCCAGGCCGTCACGCCCATCGCCCGTGCCTCGTCGAGCATGCCGGCGATGGTCCGGGCGATCTCCTCGGCGGAGACGAAGAACCCCTCGTTGCGGCCGATATCGTTGACCCCGCAGAGGAGATGGACGCCCCGGGCTCCGGTCTCCTCCAGGTCGCGGCGGAACCGCATGGTGATCCAGCGCGCCGTCTGTCCGGATCCCCCGCGGGGGACGAGGTCATGGGCCGCGAAGGTCGCGGCGCGGTGGAAGCCCCATTGCTCGGTGATCGAATCCCCGATGAAGACGATCGGCCCCGTCACGATCTAGGCCGGCGATCCGGCGCGGGCGCCGAGCACGGCGGCGACCTCGGCCTGCAGCCTGTCGGCCATCATCTGCCGGCCCTCCGAGGTCACGTGCACGATGTCGGTGAACAGGAGGCGGCTCTCGCCCTCGAACAGCCTGCCGAGGTCCCGCACGGCGAAGGGCGCGTCCGCGCCGCCTCGGGCGTCGAGCCGGTCGAGGACGCCCTCGAAGCGCGTGTATTGACGGTCCAGATACGCCAGGAAGGTGCCGGAGGCGGCGGTGGCCTCCTCGCCGACGCGCTCCGCTTTGCGAACGACGGTCGGCTGGAGCAGGAAGCGGACCGGCGCGCCGATGCCCGGCGCGAGCCGGGCCAGCCGCTTCAACGACAGCTCGAATTGCCGCACCACCTCCCATTCCCAGATGTCGGACTGCCAATTGGTGAGCACGCGCAGGTTCTCGAGACGGTTGAAGATCATCGCCTGCAGGCTCTCGTAGGACAACTCCTCCGTGTCGGCTTCCATCCTCCGGTGGTCGAAGAAGTACTCGTAGACGCATTCGCTGGCGAAGTGGTTGTAGGGATAGCCGGCCCGCGGATCGAAGCTCCACGGCTGGAAGATGTCGGTGCCGCCGCCGACGATCAGGATCACGTCCGGCTGGAGATCCATCAGCCGGCTCGTGATCAGGGCGATCATCTGGTTCAGGCAGGCCGAGATCACGCCGAAATTGTAGACGCGCACGCCCTCGCCGTGGACCCGCTTCAGGCCGGTCTCCATTCGGCCAGGTATGGTGTCGGCGAAGACCTGCCCGTCGACCAGCGTGCTGTCGCCGACCACGAACACGCGCAGCGTCTCCGAGGGCGGGCGCGGTTCCGCATGCATGTCGTTGCGGTAGCCGAGCACGTCGTAGCGCCAGCCCTTCTCGGCCAGGACCGCCAGCGGCTTCCCGGCGAACTGGACGTAGGGTGCGGGAAATCGGGTGTTCGCATCGAAGTTCTGAAAGACCTTCAGGAACTTCTGCCGTCTCATGTGTTCGTCGGCATCGGACGGCCGCTCGGCCATGATCCCTCTCCTCCCGATCGATGGTCAGTGACGGCGTGATCGCGCGGATCGCCGCGCCGCCGCTCAGCTCCGCAAGGTGGCGTGGTTCTCGAGGAACCACGCGTAGGTCTGGCGCAGGCCGTCCTCCAGCCCGACCTCCGGCCGCCAGCCCATGGTTTTGAGCCGCGACACGTCCATCAGCTTGCGCGGCGTGCCGTCGGGCTTCGACGGGTCGAACTCCAGCGCCCCCGCGTAGCCGATCACCCGCGCCAGCGCCTCGGCCAGGTCCCGGATCGTGCAATCCTCTCCCGTGCCCACGTTGATGTGCGACAGGTCCGGCCGCGTGTTGGCCGCGTAGACCGCGTCGTCCATCTCCATCACGAACACGCTGGCCCGCGCCATGTCGTCGACGTGCAGGAACTCGCGCATCGCCCGGCCCGTGCCCCAGACCGTGACCGCCGGGAGGCCCTCGGCCTTGGCCGCGTGCAGGCGGCGCATCAGCGCCGGCAGGACATGGGCGTTCTCCGGGTGGAAATTGTCGTTGGGCCCGTACAGGTTGGTCGGCATCACGCTGCGGTAGCGTCGCCCATACTGGCGGTTGTAGCTCTCGCACATCTTGATGCCGGCGATCTTGGCGATGGCGTAGGGCTCGTTGGTCGGCTCCAGCACACCGGTGAGCAGCGCATCCTCGCGCATCGGCTGCGGCGCGTGCTTCGGGTAGATGCACGAGGAGCCCAGGAACAGCAGCCGGTCGACCCCGTGCCGATGCGCGGCGTCGATGATGTTGGCCTGGATCAACAGGTTCTCGTGGATGAATTCGGCCGGATAGGTGTTGTTGGCGTGGATGCCGCCGACCTTGGCGGCGGCGAGGTAGACCTGATCGATCCGGTTCTCGGCGAAGAAGCGCCGGACCGCGGCCTGGTCGAGCAGGTCGAGGGCCTGACGGTCGGCCGTCAGGATCCGCGCGCCGTCCCGCTCCTGCAGGCGGCGCACGATCGCCGAACCCACCATGCCCCGGTGGCCGGCCACGAAGATGGTCTGATCGCGACCGTCCATCACACGTCCCATGTCCCGTTGAATGCGCCTCTCAACACGGCCCTATACCGCCGTTCGATCGGATAATCGCCGCGCGATCGCGGAATTTCTGCCGCACATGGCATCGTCGCAACGCCCATCGGGGGCGTTTGCGCCGAGGCACCGTGCCCGGCCGTGCCCGAGTCCGGGTTGTCGGTACCGCGGCGCCCTTGCAAATCGCCCTTGCGGACCAGCGAACCGCCGCGATAGTGTCAAGTCATGCTGACACTCGCGGTCGATCAAAGCGTTGTGCAAGAGGCCGATCGGCGACCGCATGCCGTGGTCATCGGCTCGGGCTTCGGCGGCCTCGCCGCGGCCGTGCGCCTCGGGGCCCGGGGCTACCGGGTCACCGTGCTGGAGCGGCTCGAACAGGCCGGCGGCCGCGCGCGGGTTCACCGCCAGGACGGGTTCACCTTCGATGCCGGGCCGACCATCGTCACGGCGCCCCAGCTGTTCGAGGAACTCTGGACCCTCGCCGGGCGCAGGTTGTCGGACGACGTGACGCTCTGTCCGGTCGATCCGTTCTACCGGATCCGCTTCGCGGACGGGACGTCCTTCGCCTACAGCGGCGATCCGGAGCGCATGCGCGCCGAGGTGGCCCGCTTCGCGCCCCAGGATGTCGCCGGCTACGAGCGCTTCATGGCCCACAGCCGCGCCGTCTGCCAGATCGGTTTCGAACGGCTGGGCCACGTCCCATTCGGACGGGTCGGCGCGATGCTGAAGATCGCCCCGGACCTGCTGCGCCTGTCCGGGCACCGCTCGGTCCACGACGTGGTCTCCCGCTTCGTCCGCGACGAGCGGCTGCGCACGGTGTTCAGCTTCCATCCCCTGCTCATCGGCGGGAATCCCTTCCGGGCGAGCGCGATCTACTGCCTGATCGCGGATCTCGAGCGGCGCTGGGGCGTCCACTTCGCCATGGGCGGCACCGGCCAGCTCGTCGACGGGCTCGTGCGGCTGATCCGCGGCCAGCGCGGCCGGGTGCGCCTCGGCGTGGAGGTCGCGCGGATCCGCGTCGAGGGCGGGGCGGCCACCGGGGTCGAGCTCGGGAGCGGCGAGACCATCGCGGCCGACCTCGTGGTCTCGAACGCCGATTCGGCGGTGACGCATGCGCGGCTCCTGCCGCAGGCACAGCGCTGGAGCCCGGGCCGGTTCCGCCGGGCCCGCTCGTCCATGGGCCTGTTCGTCTGGTATTTCGGCACGCGGCGGCGCTACCCGGAGGTGGATCATCACACGATCCTGCTCGGGCCGCGGTATCGCGGGCTGCTCGCCGACATCTTCGACCGCAAGGTCCTGGCCGATGATGCCAGCCTCTACCTGCACCGGCCCACCGCCACCGATCCGAGCCTCGCGCCGCCCGGCTGCGACGCCTTCTACGTGTTGGCGCCGGTGCCCAACCTCGCGGGTGGCCAGGATTGGCGGGCACTCGCGGAGCCGTACCGGCGCCGCATCGCCGCGATGCTGGAGACGAGCGTGCTCCCGGGCCTGTCGGAGGCGATCGTCACGTCCCGGGTGACGACGCCGCAGGACTTCCAGGACGATTTCCTGAGCTATCGCGGCTCCGGCTTCGGTCTGGAGCCCGTGCTGACGCAGTCGGCGTGGTTCCGGCCGCACAATCGCTCCGCCAGCGTGCGCAACCTCTATCTGGTCGGCGCCGGCACGCATCCCGGCGCCGGGCTGCCCGGCGTCCTCTCCTCCGCCCGTATCCTCGACAGCGTGGTCCCCGATGCCCGCGTTACCGCCTGAATTCGCCGCCGCGGCCGACCGGACCGCCTGCCGCACCGCGATCCGGCGAGGCTCGAAGAGCTTCTTCGCGGCCGGGCAGCTCCTCCCGGGGGATGTCCGCGAGGCGGCGTACGGGCTCTACGCCTTCTGCCGCCTGTCGGACGACCTCGTCGACGAGGCGACGGACCCGGCGGCCCGCCACGCCGCGGTGGCGCGCCTCGATCTGCGGATCGGCCGCGCCTATGCCGGCCAGCCGGCCGACACGCCCGCCGACCGGGCCTTCTCGGAGATCGTCACCGGATTCGCGATCCCCGAGGCGCTGCCGCGGGCGCTCATCGAGGGCTTCGCCTGGGACGCGGCGGGGCGGCGCTACGCGGATCTCGACGCGCTCCACGCCTACGCGGCCCGGGTCGCCGGCTCGGTGGGGGCGATGATGGCGCTGATCATGGGCGTGCGCACGCCGGAGGCCCTCGCCCGCGCCTGCGACCTCGGGGCGGCCATGCAGCTCACCAACATCGCCCGCGACGTCGGCGAGGACGCCCGCATGGGCCGGCTCTACCTGCCGCTCGACTGGATGCGGGAGGCCGGGCTCGACACGGAGGCCTTCCTGGCCGATCCGCGTCCGAGCCCGGCGCTGGCCGCCATCGTGGCCCGGCTTCTCGCCGAGGCCGACCGGCTCTATGCCCGCGCCGAGGCCGGGATCGACGCGCTTCCGCCCCGCTGCCGACCGGCCATCCGCGCCGCGGGCCTGATCTACGCCGAGATCGGCCGCGTCCTCGCCGCGTCCGGGCACGATCCGGTGAGCCGCCGGGCCCGCGTGGGGGGCGCCCGCAAGCTCGCCCTGATCGCCCGTGCCACCCGGATGCCAGCCGTCGCCACGGACCGCGCCGCGCCGGTGCTGACGCAGGCGGCCTTCCTGGTCGAGGCGGTCGCTTGCAATCCGCGCCATCCCGCCCGCCTGCGGCCCGCCCTGCGGCCCTGGTGGGATGTGGGCGGCCGTGCCGTCCACGTCCTCGACCTGATCGAGCGCCTCCGCGAACGGGAGGCCTTCGGTCGATCCGCGCCGTCCTGAGTTCCGGAGATGGGCGAGCCGCTCTTCGCCGTCCTCGATCTCGGCCTCGCCTTCGTTGTGGTGTTCGGTCTGGGCGTCTGGCAGCTGATCGCCGTGCGCCGGAGCATCCGCCGCGATCGTGACCGACCGGGCCGCGGCCCCGATGGGACGGGGTGAGCCGGGGCCGGCCCCTATTTCAACTCGCGCACATAGGTGTCGCCGGCCGCGGCCTTGAGGGCCGCTCCGGCCTCGCGGCCGATCCGCTCGGCCTCCGCGGCCGGTCCCTGGCGGGACACCGACCAGTGGCGGCTGCCGTCGGGGAGGAACAGCAGCCCGTCGAGCGACAGGGTCTCACCCTCGATCCGTGCCAGGGCGGCGATCGGCGTCCGGCACGAACCGTCGAGCTCGGCGAGCAGCGCCCGTTCGGCGGCGACGGCCGTGGTGGTGCGGGCGCAGGCGATGGGCGCCAGCAAGGCGTGGATCGGGCGATCGTCCGCCCGACACTCGATCCCCAGGGCCCCCTGCGCCACGGCGGGCAGCATATCTTCGACCGACAGCACGCTGCGCGCCATGCTCTCGAGACCCAGGCGCTGGAGACCGGCCAGCGCGAGCAGCGTCGCGTCGCACGCACCGGATTCGAGCTTGCGCATCCGGGTATTGGCGTTGCCGCGCAGCGGGACGACCTGGAGGTCCGGCCGGCGCATCAGCACCTGTGCCGCCCGGCGCAGGGACGAGGTGCCGACCCGCGCGCCCGCTCGCAGCCCGGCCAAGCCGTCGGCATGCGGGGACAGGAACGCGTCCCGCGGATCGTCGCGCTCCAGGATGCAGGCGATGGTCAGACCCTCGGGAAGCCAGGTCTCCACGTCCTTCATCGAGTGGACGGCGACATCGACCTCCCCGGCGAACAGGGCCTGCTCCAGCTCCTTGGTGAACAGGCCCTTGCCGCCGATCTCCGAGAGCGGCCGGTCCAGGATCTTGTCGGCCACCGTGGTGACGACAACGAGTTCGGTCTCAAGGCCCGGATTGGCCGCGACGATCCGGTCGCGCACCATCCCGGTCTGCGCGAGCGCCATCGGGGAGCCGCGGGTGCCGATGCGCAGGGGACGGTTCAACATCTGGGTCCGGATCTTCTTCGCGGGACGGGGAAGGCCTTATAGACCGGCCTTCACGTCAGGCCACGGTCCGGTTAGGGATTCAAACTTGCTGAACCCGGCGCGTGTCAAGATCACGGACGGCGTGAGACGGTCCCGCTTGCGCCGGACCGGGCGCCGAGCCGCCCACGGCGAACCTCAGGGCCAACGGAATGGTGCGATGCTGATCCTGCCGAGTCGACGGCAGTTCCTGACCGGCCTCGGCGCGGGCGTCGGGCTGACGGCCGCGACGGGCGTCTACGCCCTCGACATCGAGCCGATGCACCGGCTCGTGGTGACGTCCTACGCCCCGGCGCTGCCGCACTGGGACCCGGCGCTCCGCCTGCGCGTGGCGGTGCTGGCCGATTTCCACATCTGCGAGCCCTACATGCCCTTCGACCGGGTCGCGGAGATCGTCGACGCCACCAATGCGCTCAAGCCCGACCTCGTGCTGCTCCTCGGCGACTACCCGGCGGGCGGGATCGCGTGGCGCAAGCTGCCCCTCGATCAGTTCGCCCGGATGATGGAGGCGCTGAAGGCCCCCCTCGGCACCCACGCGATCCTCGGCAATCACGATTGGTGGGACGACGAGGCGGTCCAGTCGGCCCGGCGCGGGACGCCCGCGGTCAAGGGCCTGCTGGAGGCCCGCGGCATCCCGGTGATGGAGAACCAGGCCGTCCGTCTGGTCAAGGACGGGCGTCCGTTCTGGCTCGCCGGCCTCGCCGACCAGCAGCCGTTCACGGGGACCTGGATGGCGCTGAGCCACGCCGACGTGCCCCAGACCCTCGCGGCGGTCACCGATGCGGCGCCTGTGATCCTGATGGTGCACGAGCCCGATATCTTCGTGCGCGTGCCCGAGCGGGTCTCCCTCACGCTCGCCGGCCACACCCATGGCGGCCAGATCCGCCTGTTCGGGCGCTCCCCGGCGATCCGCAAGGTCCGCGGGAACGATTACTCCTACGGTCACATCGTGCAGGACGGCCGTCACATGATCGTGTCCGGCGGCTTCGGCATGAGCCGGATCCCGGTCCGGCTCGGTGTTCCGCCGGAGATCGTCCTCCTCGAACTCGGACAGGTCGAGGCGTCGTCCGCCGCCGTCTGATCGGGCAGGTCGGGGATCCGACCGCGGTCGCCGCAGTCAGGCGGGGCCCGCGCCGGAACGCCGCGCCGCTCGTTTTCCCGGCATCGCCGCGCTACCTGCCCGGGATGCGCGTGTTCCTGCCCCTTCTCGCCCTGACCTGCCTGACGGCTGTCCCCGGACCGGCCCGGGCCCAGTCCTGCGACACACTCATCGACAAGGTCACGGCCGAGACCGCCGCCAGGGCGACCGAGCGGCGAAGCGATTACGCGAGCTTCATGGCCAGTCCGGACATGACGCTGACGCTCGCCTGCGGCGAACCGGACCTGTCCTCGGTGGGCGCCCAGTTCCGGGGCGAGAGCCCACCGGACAGCTACTACGACCTGTTCGGCCATGCCGGCCACGCGGTCACGGGCATCGACGCCTTGGTGATCACCGAAGCCGCGCGCAAGGCGCAGGCGGCCTCGGTCCGTCTTCGCCACAGCAATGTCGACCTCGGCGGCGCCCGCGTCACATGCTCGGCGATGGTGTCCTCCGACAAGGGGCCGCTGACCCTCTGCGCGGTCATCGAGCACAGCGACCGGAGCTGAAACCGGCGGCGGATCGCGCCGCCGGTCGCCGATCCCGCCTCAGAGCGGGATGTTGTCGTGCTTCTTCCAGGGCTGCTCCATCTTCTTGGTGCGCAGCATGCCGAGCGCCCGGGCGATCCGCCGCCGGGTCGAGTGCGGCATGATGACCTCGTCGATGTAGCCGCGCTCGGCCGCCACGAAGGGCGACAGGAACCGGTCCTCGTACTCGCCGGTGCGCGCCGCGATCTTCTCGGGGTCGCCCAGCTCGCTGCGGAAGATGATCTCCACCGCGCCCTTGGCGCCCATCACGGCGATCTGCGCGGTCGGCCAGGCGTAGTTCACGTCCGCGCCGACATGCTTGGACGCCATGACGTCGTAGGCGCCGCCGAAGGCCTTGCGGGTGATGATCGTCACGAGCGGCACGGTCGCCTGCGAATAGGCGAAGAGCAGCTTGGCGCCGTGCTTGATCAGGCCGCCGTATTCCTGCGCCGTTCCCGGCAGGAAGCCCGGGACGTCGACGAAGGTCACGATCGGGATGCCGAAGGCGTCGCAGTAGCGCACGAACCGCGCGGCTTTGCGCGACGCGTCCGCGTCGAGAACGCCGGCCAGCACCATCGGCTGATTCGCCACGAACCCGACGGTGCGTCCCTCGATCCGGCCGAAGCCGGTCATGATGTTGCGCGCATAGGCCGCCTGGATCTCGAAGAAATCGCCCTCGTCGACCACCCGGCGGATCAGCTCGCCCATGTCGTAGGGCTTGTTCGGATTGTCGGGGATCAGGGTGTCGAGGGAGGCGTCGAGCCGGTCGACGTCGTCGAAGCTTGTCAGTTCCGGCACGCCGTCGGTGTTGTTGGCCGGGAGGAAGTCGAGCAGCCGGCGGATCTGGAGGATCGCCTCCACGTCGTTCTCGAACGCGCCGTCGGCGATCGACGACTTGGTGGTGTGGACCTTGGCGCCGCCGAGCTCCTCGGCGGTGACGACCTCGTTGGTGACGGTCTTCACGACGTCGGGGCCGGTGACGAACATGTAGCTCGTGTCGCGGACCATGAAGATGAAGTCGGTCATGGCCGGCGAGTAGACGTCGCCGCCCGCGCAGGGGCCCATGATCACCGAGATCTGCGGGATGACGCCCGAGGCCATGACGTTGCGCCGGAACACCTCGCCGTAGCCGCCGAGCGCCGCGACGCCCTCCTGGATGCGCGCGCCACCGGCATCGAAGATGCCGATGATCGGGGCGCGCATCTTCAGCGCCATGTCCTGGACCTTCACGATCTTCTGCGCGTGGGCCTCCGACAGGGAGCCGCCGAACACCGTGAAATCCTTGGAGAACAGGAAGACCGTCCGGCCGTTGATCGTGCCCCAGCCGGTCACGACGCCGTCGCCCGGGATCTTCTGGCTCTCCATGCCGAAATCCGTGGAGCGGTGCTGCACGAACATGTCGAATTCCTCGAACGACCCGTGGTCGAGGAGGAGTTCGATGCGCTCCCGCGCGGTGAGCTTGCCGCGCTTGTGCTGCGCCTCGACGCGCCGCTCACCGCCGCCGAGACGGGCCTGCGCCCGGCGCTCTTCGAGCCTGTCGAGGATGTCCTTCATGATTGCCGCCCACCCTTCCGCCGCCCGGAACCTGCGGCCCGGGTCGGGCCGGTCCAAGCTTATGCATTGACCGATGGAGCGCCCTTAGCACGGGCTTTTCGGGCGGCAAACCGACGCGGCGCGTCGGGCCATCGGACATCGGGAGAGGGCTGGTGGACGGTGCAGGGATCGAACCTGCGACCTTTCCCGTGTGAAGGGAACGCACTACCGCTGTGCTAACCGTCCGTCCCGGGGACCCGCCGGAAGGCGGGGACGCCGCGTCGCCTGAGCGGACGTGCCACCCCGGCACCGGCGACCGGATGCCGGGCCTTCTAGGGCGTGGCGGGTCGGGGCGTCAAGCGTCACGCGGTGGCGAGGTTGACAAGCCCCGCGCCACAATGCGCTGTGCCCGGATGCACGAGGGGCCAGCGGACGTGAATCCCGGCAGCGACGTGACGGGTGAGGTCCCGGTTCGGGCGGAGCGGCCGCGCGTCGCGATCACCTACTGCACGCAGTGCAACTGGCTGCTGCGATCCGCCTGGATGGCGCAGGAGCTGCTCTCGACCTTCCGCGACGATCTCGGGGAGGTGGCCCTGATCCCGGCGACGGGCGGCGCTTTCCGCATCGAGCTGAACGGTGCCCTGCTGTGGGAGCGGGTGCGGGATGGCGGCTTCCCCGACGTGAAGGCCCTGAAGCAGCGGGTGCGGAACCACCTCGACCCGGAGCGCGATCTCGGCCATATCGACCGGTCATGAGGCGAGGGAACGGTGACGAGCCGGCGGGGCGCCGCGGGCCGGGGACGGACCCCGCTTGAGTCCGGACCATCAGGCCGAGGGCGGCAGGCTCCCGGCGGTGATCCCCGCGCGCCGGTCATGGCTGGCGCGGCGGCTGCACCGCTTCGCCGGCAACGGCTTCTCCACGCAGGTCTATCTGATCGCGCTCGTGATCGCGCTGATCGGACCGGGTCTTCTGTTCACCAGCATCCTGCTGATGCGCTACGCCTCCGCCGAGCGGGCGCGGTTCGAGCAGGACGCGCGCGAGAACGTGCGCGGCATCGGCCTGTCGCTCGACCGCGATACGGCCGGCCTCGTCTCTGTGCTGCAGACGCTGGCGACCTCGCCGCGCATCCGCCAGGGCGATTTCGAGGCCTTCGATGCCCAGGCCCGGCTGGTGCGCGATTCGATCGACCTGGACGTCCTGCTCCGGCGGCCCAACGGCCAGGAGGTCGTCAACACCGGCGTGCCGCGGGGTGCGCCGATGCCGATCGTGGCGGTCCCGTTCGACCAGGAACTCGCCCGCGGCACGCAGCGCGCGATGGTCAGCGGCTTCGTCCCCGGCCCGACCCCCGGCGAGTCGACCTATGCGGTCGGCGTGCCCGTGATGATCGACGGCGAGGTCGGCTACATCCTGAGCTTCACCGTGCCGCTGTCCCGCCTCCAGGGGATCCTGTCCCGGGAGGTGGTTCCGGGCTGGACGACCGGCATCAGCGACCGCAGCGGCATCGTGCTGGCGCGTCTGCCCGATCCCGATGCGGTGATCGGCCGGCCGCGCCTCGCCAGCCTCCGGCAGGTCCAATCGGCGACCCCCGGGGTGTGGGAGGGCCAGGACCGCCAGCACAAGCCCGTGGTGGTGATCGAGGCGCGCTCCCGGCTGACCGGCTGGATGGTCGCCACCAGCATCCCCCAGGCCCTCGTCGACGCGCGGGTGCGGCGCTGGATCTGGGCCTTCGCGGGGTTCGGCCTGCTGGTGCTCGCCACCTCGTCGCTGCTGGCGGTCAATCTCTGGTCGCGGGTCTCCCGGCCGCTGCGTCTGCTCGCCGCCTCGGGACCCGCCCTGGCACGGGGCGAGGCGATCCCCCGAGTGTCCTCGCCGGTCCACGAGATCGAGCGGCTCGGCCTCGTCCTGTCGGAGGCCTCGCTCCGGCTGCGTACCCGCGAGGAGGAGCGGGACCGGGCGCTCGCCGACACAAGGCGCGGCCTCTCGGCGCTCAGCGAGAGCGAGGCCCGATTCCGGCACATGGCCGATTCGGCGCCGGCCCTGATCTGGATGACCGACGAGACCGGGGAGGTGAGCTTCGCGAACCTGCATTTCGAGCACATGTTCGGGACGCCGGCGGCGGAACTCGCCAATCAGGGCTGGCACCGGATCGTCCACCCGGAGGAACTCGAGGGGTTCCGCGCCGCCTTCACCGAGGCTTTCGAGGCCCGGGCGTCCTTCCGCATCGAGGTCCGGGTCATCGACCGGGAACGGGCGGTGCGCTGGCTGCGCTGCGAGGGCGTGCCGCGCCTCGACGACGACCACAATTTCCTCGGCTATACCGGCTGCAACATCGACATCACCGACGCGAAGAACGCCGAGGAGCACCTGTTGCTCCTGATCCACGAACTCAACCATCGGGTGAAGAACACCCTGGCCACGGTCCAGTCGATCGCCGCCCAGTCCCTGCGCGGCCTCGAGGGCGCCGAGGCCGACGCCGCCCGGGCGGCGTTCGAGGCACGGCTTCTGGCGCTCGCCCGGGTCCACGACGTGCTCACCCGGGAGAGCTGGGAGGGGGCCGAACTGTCGGCCGTCGTGGCGGACGCGATCCGGCCGCTCGAATCCGGCGACGGCCGCGCCTCGCGCTTCCGGGTGGCGGGGCCGCCCCTGCGCCTGCCGCCGCGCCTCGCCCTGTCGATCGCCATGGCGCTGCACGAGCTCGGCACCAACGCGGTCAAGTACGGCGCGCTCTCCGCCGAGGGCGGGGTCGTCGAGATCGCCTGGGCGGTGCGGCGCGAGACCGAGACGCGCCTCGCGCTCCGCTGGTCGGAACGCGGCGGCCCGCCGGTGAAGAAGCCGACCCGGACGGGTTTCGGCTCGCGGCTGATCGAGCGCAGCCTCGCCCGGGAACTCGCCGGCGAGGTCGCTTTGACCTACGAGCCCGGCGGCGTCGTCTGCACCATCGACGCACCGGTGCCGCCCCCGGGCCTGATCGAGCGCAAGAGCGCCGTGGCGCCCGCCCGGATCGCGCCGCTGCCGTTGGCCGGATGATCCCGGATCCGCTGCCCGTCAATGATACGGGTCGGCGGCGTCGCGCAGGCCGTCACCCATGAAGTTGAAGGCCAGCACCGTCACCAGGACGGGCACGACCGGGAGCAGCAGCCACGGGTAGATCTGTACGGCGGCCAGATTCTGCGCCTCGTTGAGCAGCACGCCCCAACTGGTCACCGGCGGGCGCAGGCCGAGGCCCAGGAAGGAGAGGGCGGTCTCGCCGAGGATCATGGTCGGAATCGACAGGGTCGCCGAGGCGATCAGGTGGCTCATGAAGTTCGGGATCAGGTGCCGGCCGATCACCCGCGCCGGGGACGCGCCCATCAGCTCGGCCGCCTGCACGAAGTCCTCCTCGCGCAGCGCCAGCAGCTTGCCCCGCACCGCCCGGGCGAGACCCGGCCAGTCGAGCAGGCCCAGGATCACCGTGATGCCGAAGAAGACGAGGAGCGGGCTCCAGTTGGGCGGCAGGGCCGCCGACAGGGCGAGCCAGAGCGGCAATTCGGGCAGGGAGCGCACGACCTCGATCAGGCGCTGCACGCCGGCATCGACCAGCCCGCCGAAATAGCCCGCGACGCCGCCGAGGAGCAGGCCCAGCGCGAAGGAGATGGCCACGCCGACGAGGCCGATCGTGAGGGAGATCCGCGCGCCGTAGATCATCCGGGAGAACAGGTCGCGCCCGAGCTTGTCGGTGCCGAACAGGAACAAGGTGCCGTTCTCCGGCGGGCAGACGAGGTGCAGGTCGCCGTGGATCAGGCCGAGCCAGTCGTAGCCGTCGCCGCGGCACAGGAAGCGCAGGCTCTGCGGCGCGCCTTCATCCACCACGTAGTCCCGACGGAACGTGTCGAGGTCGAGATGCGCCCGGTACGGGTAGACGAACGGCCCGGCGAGGCGCCCGTCGTGGAACAGGTGGACACCCTGGGGCGGCGCGTAGAGGAAATCGCCGTTGCGCCGCGCCTGTCCATAGGGCGCCAGCAGCTCCACGAAGGGCACGGTCGCGTAGAGCGCCAGCAGGATCAGCGCCGAGGCGACGGCGAGGCGGTGACGCAGGAACTTGCGCAGGATCAGCCGCCAGGCGGAGGCGCTGCCCGCCATGCCCTCGGCGCGGGCATCCGGCTCGAAGGGCAGGGGGTCGACGAAGTGGCCGGCGGCGGGCATCGCGTCGCTCATCGCAGCCCCATGCGGATGCGCGGATCGAGCCAGAGGAGAGTCAGGTCCGAGATCAGCATGCCGACGAGCGTGAGGGCGGCGACGAACATCAGGATGAAGCCGGCCATGAACTGGTCTTGGCTGCGCAGCGCGTCGAGGAGCAGCGGACCGACGGTCGGCAGGCTCAGCACCAGCGAGACCAGCACCGAGCCCGAGACGAGGTGCGGGATCAGGTTGCCGATATCCGCCACGAACGGGTTGAGCGACATCCGGAACGGGTACTTCACCAGCGCCCTGACGGGCGGGAGGCCCTTGGCGCGGGCGGTCACCGTGTAGGGTTTGGCAAGCTCGTCGAGCAGGTTCGCCCGCATCCGCCGGATCATCGCCGCGGTGCCGCCGAGCCCGATCACCAGGGTCGGCACCACGAGATGCGCCAGCAGCGAGCGGATCTTGGGCCAGTTCCAGGGCTGGTTGGTCAGGGCCGAATCGTAGAGGCCGCCGATCGAGAGATCGAACCAGCGGTTGGCGTAGAACAGGAGGATCAGCGCCAGCAGGAACCCCGGCACCGCGAGCCCGACATAGCCCAGGAGGGTCACGACGGCGTCGCCGACGGTGTGCCGGTGCGTCGCCGAGTAGAGCGCGGCCGGGATCGCGACCAGATGGACGAAGATCACCGCGGTGAGGTTGATCAGCAGCGTGAGCCAGAGGGCGTCGCCGATCACGTCCGCCACCGGCTTGTCGTACTCGAACGACCAGCCCCAATCGCCCTGGAGCAGGCCGGAGAAGCCGGCCGGGCCCGGCATCGCCCCGATCCACATCAGGTATTGCTGCCAGACCGGCCGGTCGAGCCCGTATTGGTGGATCAGCAGCGCGGCCTTGGCCACGGAGGTCGCGTCCCCGGTGGCGCGCAGCTCCATGATGCGGTTGGTCAGGTAGTCGCCCGGCGGCAGCTTGATGATGACGAAGACCAGCACCGAGATGACCACGAGCGTGGCCGCCATGGTGGCGACGCGCCGGAGCAGCGGTCCGATCACCGGACCTCCGCGCGCGGACCGGCGCCGCCATCCCAGAACATCTCGTCGAGGCGCTGGACGCCGATCATCGCGGTGGGCTCCCAGGAATACAGGGCGCGCGTCGGCAGGTTGATCAGGCGCGCCGCGCCGACCACCGGCTGGAGCGCGCCGGCGACCGTGCCGATCACCCAGGTGTTGCGGGCGTGATTCATCAGCATCTCACGCCAGATCGTCGCCTGCGTCCCGGCATCGGTGGTGTCGCGCCATTGCCGGTCGAGGTCGAGGAGGCGCTGGACGTCCGCGACATCGCAGGGCTCGCCGCTCTTGCCGTGACTCTCCGCGCCGAGGCTCCAGGCCGGCCAGGAATAATGCTCCGGCTGCGCCGGGCTCAATTCCGTCGGCGGCATGATCGCGGTCGGCACCGCGAGGTCGAGGCCCTGCGCGGCCACCATCACGGTCAGGCCGCCGATCGAGCGCCGATGCAGGTTCGTGCGCTCCTGGGGCTTGGCGATGAGGCGGATGCCGACCTCGCGCCAGAACTCCGCGATCAACTGGAGGGCGTCGAGCACCATCTCGGCCTCGCCGTCGCTCTCCACCACGATCTCCAGGGGCCGGCCGTCGGGCAGCAGACGGATGCCCGCGCCGTCGCGGCCGGTCAGGCCCAGCGCGTCCAGGAGGCTCCCGGCCAGGGCCGGATCGTAGCCGGCGTTGAGGGTCCGAAGCTCCGGCGCATAGAGCGGGCTGTCCGCCACGATCGTGTCGTTGCCCTCGGTCCCCAGCCCGAACAGCAGCGTGTTGTTGAGGGTCCGCCGGTCGATGGCGTGCGACAGGGCGTGGCGGTAGCGCAGGTCGCGGTTGAGCCGCCGCCAGACGGGATCGACCGTGGTCAGGTTCGGATAGAGCGCGATCTCCGAGCCGCGGGCCACCGGCCAGAGGTTGGTGCGGTAGCCATGCGCCTTCTCGCCCTCCTTGAGGCTCGGGATGTCGGGCATCGCCAGGCCGCGGAACATCAGGTCCGCCTCGCCGGCATTCGTCTTGGCGACCAGAAGACCCTGCGAGGCCACGTCCATCACGATCGCATCGACGTAGGGCAGCTGCGTGCCCGCGGTATCGACGCGGTGATAGCTGCGGTTGCGCTCGAACCGGAACCGGGTGGCCGGCGAGCGCGTCCGCGGCACCCAGCCCTGGAGGGTCGGGCAATCCGGGTTGTTTGACTCGTAATTGTCGTCGAGGCGGTTGTGCAGGGCCGCCCAGCTGCGCAGCTTCTGCGTCTTGGCCTTCGCCTCGGCCGCCTCCTGGCCGACGTAGCGGGCGTGGAACGGCTTCAGGTAGTGCGACGGCCGGTAGATCAGCGGGTCGCGCGGCGCGGCGAGCGCCGGGAGGAAGATCGGGTTCGGCCGCTCCCAGGTGTAGCGGATCGTGTGCGGATCGGGATAGGCGACCTGCGGCGGCTTGCCATCCACCAGGAAGAAGGCCGGCGGCCCCTCGGGGCTCAGCGCCTTCTCGTTGGCGACATCCTCCCAGTAGTAGCGGAAATCCTCGGCGGTGAACGGCTGCCCGTCCGACCAGCGGTGTCCCCGGCGCAGGGTGAAGGTGAAGCGGCCGTCCTCGACATCGACCCGCTCCAGCAGATCGGGCCGGAGGTTCAGGTCGGCATCGTAGCCGACAAGGCGCGTGTAACCGTAGACCGACAGGTAGCGCACGTCCCGGGCCTTGGCGATCAGGGTCCGGATCGTCCCGCCGGCGCTGCCGACCCGGCGCCCCCGGGCGGCGAGGTCGACCACCAGGGGATTTTCGGGCGGGGCGGGGGTCTCGCCCTCGGCCCGCGCGACGCGCGGCCCGAGGAGGGCGGCGGCGCCGAGGCCCGCGATCAGGGCGCGGCGCGAGACGCCGGCCGCGTGGGCCGGCCCATGAGGCACCGGACCCGCGTCGCGTTCGTCGACCCAAGAGTCCGCGCGCTCCGAGCGGGGCCAGGAGAAGCCGGCGCCGGTCCCAACATCCCTCACGACCCGCCTCCCGACATCGGAAGCAGGCCCACATAGGTCAGCCGCGCGGGCGAATAGCCGGTGGCCCGGTGCAGGTCGTCGAAGGCGTGCGACCGCAGGATCAATGCGGATGCCCGCCGCACCAGGGCGTCGTCGGCCGGCTGCTCGAACTGGCGGCCGTTGCGGGTCCAGCGGATCGGCTCCGGGCTGTGCGCGGGACCGGTGATCATCGCGATGGTCGGATGCGCGGGGCCGCCATGGGCGTGGATGCGGTGCCCGGCCGCGTCGTCGTCGAACAGCAGACGCGTCAGGCCCCGGGCATGCGCCTCCACGACGCGCCGGCCCTGCGCCACGTGATCGTCGAAGAACGCCACCGTGGCGGCCGGGTCGAGCCTCGACCAATCGGCCGTCGACCAGTCGGCGGTGCTGTAGCGGGCGCGGGCGTCGCGGTACTGGAGGCCCGACAGGTCCGGATCGTGGCAGAAGATCGCGGCATGCGGACAGGCCTGCCGGATCACCCAGGTGGTCAGCCCGCGGAACACCCCCGATTCGATCACGCAATCCGGCTTCAGCGCCCGCATCGCCACGTAGAGCTGCAACGCGCCGTTGAAGCCGCTGCCGCCCCGCCGCTGCCGGACGGGGGCGGTCGGGATCAGCGACCAGAAGTCCCGGACCTGATCGAGCACGTCGCCGTCGGGCGTCAGGCCGGCGGCCGCGAGGTCGCGCTCCAGGATGGACGCGGCGGAATTCAGCAGCATCGCGACCTCGCGCGGCGAGGTCGGCCGGTGGCTCCAATCGGGGGCGGCGGGAACAAGGTCGTAGCCCAACCGGTCGAACAGCGGCGAGAGCACCTTCCGGCGCAGGCGCTCCAGCAGGACGGGCGGTCGCGGCTGGATCATGCGGCCACGGCCTCTGCGGCACCGCCGAGCCGGACCCGGTGCCCGGCCTCGATCGCCCGCATCGTGCCGGCCTCGTCGGGCTCCAGCCGGTACGGCGCCTCCCAGCGGGACGGGTCGTTCCGGTCGGTGGCGACCGCGGCGAAATCGAGGGGGTGATCGAGGCTCGGATCGGGCACGGCGGCCAGCAGCGCCCGCGTGTAGGGATGGACCGGCCGGCGGAACAGGGCGGCCCGGGAGGCCTCCTCGACGATCCGGCCCCGGCACATCACGCTGATCGTATCCGCCATGTAGTCGATCACCGCCAGGTTGTGGGAGACGATGAGGTAGGACAGCCCGAGGGCCGCTTGCAGGTCCTTGAGCAGGTTCAGGATCTGCGCCTGCACCGACACGTCCAGCGCCGAGACCGGCTCGTCGAGCACCAGGAGGCGCGGGTTCGGGGCGAGGGCCCGGGCGATGCCGATGCGCTGGCGCTGGCCGCCCGAGAAGGCGTGCGGGTAGCGGCCGAGGCCGCTCGGTTCGAGGCCGACCATGGCCATCAGGTCGCGGCAGCGCGCCCGCCGCTCGCCGGCCGGGACGCCGTGGATCTCCATCGGCTCCGACAGGATCTGGCGCACCGTCATGCGCGGGTCGAGGGAGGCGTAGGGATCCTGGAACACGAACTGGACGCTGCGCCGGTAGGCGAACAGGGCGTCGCCGGACAGGCCGTGCACGTCCCGCGGGCCGCGGCCGTCGTCGAACAGGATCCGGCCCGCATCCGGGTCGAGCGCCCGCATGATCATCTTCGAGACCGTGGTCTTGCCGGAGCCCGATTCGCCGACGAGGCCCAGCGTCCGGCCCGCCGCGAGGCTCAAGGAGACATCGGAGACGGCGTGGACGAGCCGCGGCTTCTGCCACAGGCGGCCGGAGCGCAGCGTGAAGGTCTTGCTCACGCCCTCGACCTGGAGCAGCGGACCGGCCAGCGGCGCGGGCGCCCGCGCCGGCGGGATCTCCGCCTGGGCCGGGCGGATCGGCGTCAGCCGCTCGCCCGGGGCCATGTCGAACCGGGGTACCGCGTGGAGCAGGGCGCGGAGATAGGCGTGGCCGGGGGCGCGCATCACCGTGTCGCGCGGCCCGGATTCCACCAGGCGGCCGCGGTAGAGCACCGCCACGTCGTGCGCCATGTTGGCGACGACGCCGAGATCGTGGGTGATGAGCAGGATCGCCATCCCGCTCTCCTCCTGGAGCCGGGCCAGCAGCGCCAGGATCTGGGCCTGCGTGGTCACGTCGAGCGCCGTGGTCGGCTCGTCGGCGACCACCAGGGCCGGCTTCAGGATCAGCGCCATGGCGATCATGGCGCGCTGGCGCAGGCCCCCCGACAGCTCGAACGGGTAGGTCCGCAGCGCCCGGTGCGGATCCGGGAAGCCGACGCGCGCCAGGGCCGCCTCCGTGCGGGCATCGGATTCCCGTCGGCCGGCGCCGGTGTGGATGCGCAGGGCCTCGCCGACCTGGTCGCCGATCGTATGAAGCGGCGACAGGCAGGTCATCGGCTCCTGGAAGATCATCGCGATGCGCTGTCCGCGGATCGCCCGCATCGCCGAGCCCTCGGCGGGCAACTGCGCGATGTCGATCTCCGAGGACCCGTCGCGCAGCAGGATCTGGCCGCGGGTGATGGCGGCGGAGCGCGGCAGGATCCGCAGGATCGCCTGCGCGGTCACGGACTTGCCGGAGCCCGACTCTCCGACGAGCGCCAGCGTCCGCCCGCGATGCACGTCGAGCGACAGGCCGTGCAGCGCCTCGAAGGGCGTCGGTTCCGTGCGGAACGCGACCGCGAGATCGCGGATGGACAAGAGCGCGCTCAACCAGTCCTCACGATCCGGGGACTCGGATGATGGGGCGCCACGCCGCCCCTGTCCATCGCGACACGGTCGAACAGACGCCGCGGATCCAGGACGCGCACCGCCGGATGTTCGAGGAGGACGGCCATCAGGGCCTCGAGGAAGCTCCAGACGGCCGCATCCTGGGCCAGGTGGTGGGTCAGCAGGCCGATAGGGCGCTCCGGCCGCCGCACGATGTCGTCCGCCAGGGCGCCGAGCATCGACTCCGGATCGCGCAGGGAGCGCGTGCCGCGCCAGTCGATCGGGTCGAGGGTGGCGTCGATCCGGCACAGGCCGGGGATGGGCGGTCCCGGGACGGCCGACAGGCCGCGATAGCCGAGGTCCGGGAGGAGCGCGGCGAGCGCCGGCGCGAGGCGGTTCCACGGCGGCACGAAGACCGGCAGCAGGATCGATTCCGGTACCCGCTCCCGGGCGATCCGGAGCCCCGCGGCGGCGTCCCCACGGAGGTCGCTCAGACTGCGGTCGGCGCCGAACTCCGCGGGCTTGGCGGCGGGCGGGGCGTGGTTCCGGTGCGCGAGGCCGTGGACCGCGACGCGCACCTCCGGTGCCGTCTCGAGCCGCCGTGCGAGCGCGGCATCGAGGCCGGCCGGGATGGCGGCGAGCAGGATCGGCGTGCCGCGGGTCTGTGCCAGCCCGATCAGCCGGTCGAGCGCCGGGGTCGCCGTCACCGCGTCGTCGTCGCGCCACAGGACGGGCACCGATTGGCCGCGCTCGGCAATCGTGTCGAGGGCTCGGCGCAGGCCCTGAAAGCCGGGACGTGCCGGTCGCGTCGGATGGCGCGCCCCGCGCCGGCCGGCATGGAGCGCCTCGACGATCTCGACCGAGCGCCGGGCCCCGCCGAGGTCGATCCCGTGGGGTCCGGGCGGGGGTGCCGCGCGCTGCGCCTCCACGGCCCGGAGCAGCGTGTCCGCGCTCAGCTCCGCCTCGGGCAGGACCCGGGCGAGGCCGCGGGCGGCGAGGCGTTCGGCACGCAGCCGCTGCTCCGTCTCGCCGCCGGCCTCGAAGGGCACCAGCACGGCGGGCGTCCCGGCCGCCAGCAGATCCGTCGCGGTGTTGTAGCCGCACTGGCTCACCGAGAGCGCGGCCCCGGCGAGCAGGGCCCGGTAATCGGTCCGGGCGCGGCCGAGGACGCCCTCCGGGAGGCCGAGCCCGAGGTCCGACAGCGCCGCCTCCGGCACCCCGTGACCCGCCAGGATCCGCCAGCCGAGTTCCGGCCGCCGTCGGGCCGCCTCGGCGGCGGCGCGGAGCAGGACCAGCCCGGCCGGCCCGGACCCGGCGGCGACCAGCACGCCGGCGCGCACGTCACGGGCGGCGGGGCTTGTCCCCTCATCCACGTAGCCGGTGTAGCGGAGCTTGCCCGCGGTTTCGCCGTCGAGCGGCCAGGAGGCGTCGAGGGGCGCGAGTTCCGGATCGCCGTGGACCAGCACGGCATCGTAGAAGGCGGCCACCCGGGCATGGGATTGCGCGATCCGCTCCGGCCTCGCGGAGGCGACCAGGATGTCGCGCACCGAGGCGAGCACGAGCGGGCGCGGCGCCCGGGCCTGCGCGGCCTCGACGAGGGCCAGGAACTCGGCCGCCAGGGCCCTGCGGCCGAAGGGGAACAGCTCGGTCACGACGGCGTCCGGCGCGGCGGTCCCGACCGTCTCGACCATCACGGCGCGGCGGCGTGCCAGCCAATCCGCATCCGCCGGCGGGCCGTCCGGCCGGAGCAGCGTCGAGAACGCGGTGCCGGCGATCTTGAGCGGCGGCAGCTGGACCAGGCGGACGCCGTCGAGCCGGACCATCGGAGCCGGCACCCCGCCGGAGATCAGCACCGCCTCGTGGCCGGCATCCGCGAAGGCCCGGGCGAGGGCCGCGGCCCGAGTCAGGTGCCCGGCGCCAAGGAGATGCGTGACGGCGATCAGGACGCGCACGCCGTGACCTCCGTCGCGGCCGGACGCTCCGGTGTCGCGAGGCCCGCCGAAGCCCGCAGCCTGTCCGCGATCATCGACACGGCCGAAGCCTCCGAGAAGTCCTTCACGAGCCGGGCCCGCGCCGCCGCGCCGAGGCGGAATCTCAGGTGCGGATCCCCGGCCAGGCGGATCAGGGCCGCCCGCAGCGCCGCCGGATCGCCGGGGCGGACGAGGAGTCCGTGCACGCCGTCGGCGATGAATTCCGGCGTCCCCGCGAACGCGGTCGCGAGGATCGGCAGGGCCTGGCTCGCGGCCTCCATCAGCACGTTCGGCAACCCGTCGCGGTCGCCGCCGGGGCCGGGCTTGGTCGGCAGCACGAACAGGTCGGCCGCGCGCATGGCCGCGACCACGTCGGGTTGCGCCTGGGCGCCCCGGAACGTCACCCGCCCGGCGAGGCCCCGGTCCCGGACCCGCGCCTCCAGGGCTTGGCGCAACGCGCCGCCGCCGATCAGGTCGAGGGTCCAGTGCAGGGTGGCGGGCAGGGTGGCGAGGGCGTCGATCAGGTCGTCGTGGCCCTTCTTGGCCACGAGCCGCCCGACGCAGAGGAGCCGGAGCGGTGCGGCCGGATCCGTGCCGTCGCGCGCCTCCTGGCGCGGGGGTGGTGCCGGGAAGCGGCCGAGGTCGAGCCCGTGATAGGCGAGACGCGTCCGGCCCGGAGCCAGGCGGTCGAGCCGCCCCTGGCCGTCGCTTGTGCAGGCCACGCCCCAGCGCGCGTCATTCAGTTTTTCGGTCAGCTCCCAGTCCGGCGTCGTCCAGATGTCCTTGGCGTGGGCGGAGAAGCTCCAGCCGCGTCCGGTCAACAGGGCGGCGTAGCGGGCGACGCTGGCGGGCGTGTGGAGGAAATGCACGTGGATGTGGGTGATGTCGGCGGGCAGCTCCCGGGCGAGCACCAGGGCCTGCCCGAGGCGGCGCAGGCGCGAGAGCGTCCGGTCGCGCCGGAGATCGCGGGCAAACAGCGCGAGCAACGCGCCGAACCGCGGCCGCCGCAGCGCCGCCAGGAGGCCCCGGAGCACGCGCAGCGGCGCCCGGTGCAGGTATTCCGGCAGATAGGTGACCGGGGCGTGGATCGCCGCATGCATCGGATGGCGCGCCCGGTCGGTCGGGCGGCGCAGGGACCAGATCTCCAGGGGCAGGCCGCGCTGCTCCAGCGCCAGGATCTCCTGGGCGATGAAGGTCTCGGACAGCCGCGGATAGCCTTTCAGCACCACGGCGATCCGCCTGTGCGTCACGAGTAGGCCCGCACGCGCGGGCGGCCGATGCCGGACCCGGCGAGCGCCCGGACCCGGCGGGCGACCGCGTCGAGGCCGCCGAGCAGGCCCGGGATCAGGACCCGGGACGGCTCGGTCTGGTCGGGCAGGGCCCGGAGCGCGGCGGCCATGCGTTCCGGCGCCCGGCCCTCCGCCTCCATCAGGACCCGGACGAGGCCCAGACGCTCCGCCGCCAGGGCGCGGATCGCCTGTTCCCGGCGCGGCTCCGTGCGCGGGACCAGGATCGCCCGGCGATCGAAGGACAGGATCTCGCAGAAGGTGTTGTAGCCGCCCATCGCCACGACGCCGGCCGCCTTGCCCATCAGGAACTCGATCTCGCTGTCGAAGGTGATCGCGGCGATCTTCCCGGACAGCGCCCGGATGCGCGCGTCGAACCCGTCGCGCGTCGCGGCGTCGAGGAACGGCCCGAAGGCGACGAGGGCGGGCAGCGGGATGCCCGGATCGGCCTCGTAGGCGGCGATGACCCAGTCGATCAGGGAGGCGCCGTCGCCGCCGCCGCCCGCGGTGACCAGGATGAACGGCCCGCTCGCCATGGCGGGCTCCTCGCGGCCGGGGCGCCGCTCCGGGAGGTCGCGGCGCAGATACCCCGTGAAGGTCAGCCGGGCGGCGATCCGCGCGGTCAGCGCCGGGTCCATCGGCAGCGCCGCCAGGGGCTCGTGGATGCGGCTGAGCCCGTAGACCCAGATCTCGTCGTAGAAGCGCGCCATGATCTCGACGGCGCCCTTGCGCTCCCACTCGGGCACGAGGCGGTCGGCCTCGTCGAGCACGTCCCGCAGGCCGAGGACCAGACGGATGCCGCGGGCGGCGGCCCATTCCAGGGTCGGCAGCAGCTCGCCGTGGAACCCGGCGGGCTCCTTGTCGACGAGGATCAGGTCGGGATCGAAGGCCTCGCAGCTGCGGGCGATGACCTCCGAGCGCAGGGCCACGGTCCGGACCAGGGGGACGGCCGGGTCGAGGCTGCCGTACGCCCCGTCGGCGGATTTGGTCACGGGGGGCAGCCGGACCGTCCGCACCCCGGGGGCGAAGGCGAAGCGGTCGATCACCGGCGAACCGGAGACGATCATCGCCTGGGCCCGGCCGTCGCACGACACGATGGCGTTGGCGATGGCCCGCGAGCGGCGCAGGTGCCCGAGCCCGAAGGTATCGTGGCTGTAGATGAGGACGCGCGGGCCGGTTGACGCCTCGTCGACTCGCATGCCGGTGACCGCCTCGGTTGACGGCGCGAGGATCGCAGCCGCCGCCCTCTCGCACAAGCGGTGCCGCCGGGTAAACACCCAGGCTCCCGCCGGGCGGCGGCACGGCAGCCCTCCCTACCGGACCGGCGGCCGCGGCATGCGGAAGGGCAGCATCAGCTGCACCAGGGGGTTTTGGAAGCGATCCAGCGACAGGCTCTCGTGCATCGCCCGGACCGGCTCGCCGCAGAGCGTCGAGGCGAGCAGCGAGCGGGCGTAGAAGGGCGTGTTCTCGTAGGTCGCGAGAACCCGCGCGCGGCCGTCGTCGCTGCGGGTCTCCCGGCCGACGCGCCAGAGGCGGGTCGCCGGCAGGGCGGCGGCGACCGGCGGGCGGATCTCGCGGCGGCTGCCGTCCCGGGCGAAGCGCAGCGACAGGTTCTGGCCGCCGCCCTCCCGGTGATGCACGTCGTACAGGATCGCGGCGCCGTCCGGCAGGTCCGCGCGGCACCAGGTCCAGCGGGAGAAGGCCGCCGCGAGCGCCTCGTCGCCGTCGTTGGTGTCGAAGTAGGCGCTCCCGCGCCAGCGCAGTCCGGGCTGGGCGAAATCGACCTCGACGCGGGAGGAGGGCGCCATCGGCCACCAGCGGTGGCGACCGGCCCGGTCGAGGTGGAACGGGCCGGCGGTGAAGCCCGGCGGCTCCAGCCGGACCGTTCCGCGCAGGGCGAAGGGCAGGGGCGCACCGCGCTCGTCGATCCGGATCGTCAGCGCCGTGCCGTCCCAGTGCATGGCGCTCGGGCCGATGGCGATGTGGTCGGCATCCCGCGACAGGCTGTCGACCCGGCGCTCGGTCATGGCGAAGCGGCTGCGCTCGCCGTACAGGACCACGTTCATCGCGCAATGGGCGAACGGATCCCGCTCGGCACTCCAGGCATAGTAGGGCGAGAACACGCTGCCGATGAACGCGATGATCGTGAGGCCCTGACGGCCGTCGTCGCTCACCGCGTCGACGTACCACCACGCGTAGCCGCCCTGGGCGACCGGGCCGTCGAAGCGCGGTCGTCCAGGATCGCCGCCGCGGCCAGCCGTCCCGACTGCGCCGCCATCGGAACGCCGGGGCCCGGATGGACCGAGCCCCCCGCCAGGTAGAGGCCCGGCACCGCCGTCCGCGCCCCGGCCCGTTTGAACGTCGCCGCCCAACCCTGTGCCGCCCGGCCGTAGAGCGCGCCCCCCGTCCCGGGAAACAGCGCCTCGAACGCCGCCGGCGTCGTCGTCGCCGGGGCCGAGGCCGCGTCCAGGGTCAGCCCGCAGGCCTCCAGCCGGCGGTACAGAGTCCGCGTGCATGTCTCGATCTCCGGCGGCGTGAGCGGGCGGTCCCGGCCGTCCGCGGGGGCATTGACGAGCAGGAGCAGGCGCTCCGGTCCGGCGGGAACGTTGCCGGACTCGGTCCGGTCCTGGGCGCAGATGTAGACGGTCGGATCCTCGGGCAGGCGCCGGTCGCGCAGGATCGCGTCGAACTCGGCGCGGTAGTCCCGCGAGAAGAACACGGAATGGTGGGCCAGGGGGAAACCCGAGGGCACCGCCGTGGTGCAGAGGGTCACGGCCGAGAGCGAGCGCTCGGCGGGCGCCAGCCGCTCGCCGGCCGCCGCCGCGTCCGGTCCGAGCAGCCCGGCGCCGAGCGCTGCGCAATCGGCGTTGCAGACGATCCGGTCGGCCGCGATCCGTTCGCCCCCCGCGAGCACGATCCCGGCGATCCGGCCGCGCTCGATCACGATCCGCTCCACATGCGCGCCGTAGCGGAACGCCGCGCCCCGCTCGGCGGCGAGATCCGCCACCGCCCGCGCCAGGGCGCTCAAGCCCCCCGCCACGGTCCAGACCCCCGCCTGCTCGACATGGGCGACGAGCATCAGGGTCGCGGGCGCGCTGAACGGCGAGGCGCCGCAATAGGTGGCGTAGCGTCCGAACAGCTGCAGCAGCCGCGGATCGCGGAAGAAGCTGCCCAATGCCGACCACAGGGTGGCGAAGGGCTGGATCCGCCAGAGATCGCCGAGCCCGGACAGCCCGACCCGCTGCGCGAGGCCCGCCGGGCTGGTCCGCCCGTCGCGGATGAACGGTCCCTCCAGCGTGCGGTAGACCTCCGCCGAGCGGGCGCAGAACCGCCGGTAGCCCTCGGCCTCCCGGGGGCCCGCGAAGGCGTCGACGGCGGCCGCCGAGGCCTCGATATCGGCGAAGAGATCGAGCCGTTCCGTGCGGCTCCAGGCGTGCCGGGCGAGGAGATCCGCCCGCGCCAGCGCGACCCGGTCGTCGAGGCGCGCGCCGCACTCGGCGAACAGCTCCTCGAACACCCAGCGCATGGTGAAGACGGTCGGCCCGGCCTCGACCGTCTGGCCTCCGACCGCAACGCTGCGCATCTTGCCGCCGGGATGCGCGGCCCGTTCCAGGACGGTGACGTCGAGGCCGGCCTGCGCGAGCCGAAGGGCGGCGGCCAAGCCGCCGATCCCGGCCCCGATCACGACGACGCGTTCCTGCGCCACGTTCGCCCCGCTCTGCACCCCGGGAGGGATTGATCTCCCGCCGGCGGAGTGTCAATAAGAAATGACACCTGTCGCTGACAAGCCAACACGACACAGGGAGGCAACGCGATGGAGTCGGGCCGGCGAATCGAGATGGCGCTGGATCGCGCCGTAGCCTACGCGGAGGCGCCGGGCGCGCCACCGCTTCTGGCGGAGGCGTTGCGCTACGCCGTCTTCCCGGGGGGGCACCGGATCCGCCCGCGCCTGTGCCTGTCGGTGGCCCGCGCCTGCGGCGACGACGATCCCGCCGGGTCCGAGGCGGCGGCGGCGGCGATCGAATTGCTGCACTGCGCCTCCCTGGTCCACGACGATCTGCCCTGCTTCGACGACGCGTCCATGCGGCGGCAGAAGGCCTCGGTCCACGTGGCCTTCGGCGAGCCGATCGCCGTGCTGACGGGCGACGCGCTGATCGTCCTCGCCTTCGAGACCCTGGCCCGGGCCGCGGGCCCCTATCAGGGACGGCTGGTCCGCCTGGTGGGCCTCCTCGGCCGGGCCGCGGGCTCGCCGTCCGGCATCGCGGCGGGACAGGCGTGGGAATCCGAGGCCCATGTGAGCCTCAGCGACTATCAGCAGGCCAAGACCGGGGCCCTGTTCGCCGCCGCCACGGCGGCCGGGGCGGCCGCGGCCGGCGCCGAGCCGGAGCCGTGGCGGCGCCTCGGAGAATGCCTCGGCGAGGCCTATCAGGTCGCCGATGACCTGCGCGACGTCGCCTGCCGCCAGGAGGAGATCGGGAAGCCGGCGGGGCGCGATGCCACGCTCGGGCGCCCCAACGCGGCGGCTCTGCTCGGGACCGGCGGCGCGCTGGACCGCCTGTCGCGCCTCACCCGGGAAGCGGTGGCGGCCATCCCGGTCTGCCCCGGCGCGGCCGAACTCACCGCCGAGATCGAGGCGCAGGCGCGGCTGTTCCTGCCCGCACGCCTGCGCGCGGTCGCGGCCTGAGCGCCGGCTCGCTCCCGGGGTCCGACGCCGCGGCGCCGGCCCCGACGGCCCTGCGCGACCGGTGGCTCGCGTGGCGCAATCGGCTGGTGGCGAGCCCGCGGTTCCAGCGGTGGGCGGCGGGCTTCCCGCTGACCCGCGGCATCGCCCGCCGGAACACCCGGGCGCTGTTCGATCTCTGCGCCGGCTTCGTCTACGCGCAGGTGCTTGCCGCCTGCATCCGGCTCGACCTGTTCGCCATCCTGGCGGCGGGCCCGCTGACCGTCGACGCCGTGGCGTTGCGCCTCGACCTGCCGCCGGAGAATGCCCGGCGCCTGCTGCGGGCGGCCGAATCCCTTGCGCTGCTGCGGTGCCTGCCCGGAGACCGCTTCGGTCTCGCCGATCTGGGCGCCGCACTCGTCGGCAACCCCGGGATCGGCGCCATGGTCGCGCATCACGCGCTGCTCTACACCGACCTCGCCGATCCGGTGGCGCTGCTGCGCGGGCAGGCGCAGCCGACGCGGCTCTCCGGCTACTGGCCCTATGCGACCGGCGCGGAGGGGGATGCGCGGACGGTCGCCCCCTATGGCGGCCTGATGGGCGCCTCGCAGGCGCTCATCTCCGAGGATGTGCTCGACGCCTGCGACCTGTCCCGGTTTCGGCACCTGATGGATGTGGGCGGCGGCGAGGGCGCCTTCCTGGAGGCCGTCGCGGCCCGCCATGCCGGGCCGCGTCTCACCCTGTTCGACCTGCCCGCCGTCGCCGAACGGGCCGCGGCGCGCCTGGCGCAGGCGGGCCTTGCCGAGCGGATCGCCTGCCGGGGCGGCGACTTCCATGCGGATCTGCCGGCGGGCGCCGACGCCATCACGCTCGTGCGCGTGGTTCACGACCATGACGACGGCCCGGCCCAGGCCCTGCTCGCGGCGGCCCACCGCGCTCTGGCGCCCGGCGGGCTGCTGCTGCTGGCCGAGCCCATGGCCGGCACGCCCGGCGCCGAGCCGGTCGGGGACGCCTATTTCGGCTTCTACCTCCTGGCGATGGGATCCGGACGCCCGCGCCGCCGCGAGGAGCTCCACGCCATGCTGACGGCCGCCGGTTTCACCGCCATTCGCGAGCGGCCCACACGGCGTCCGCTGCTCACCCGCGTGCTCGTCGCCCAAAAAACCCGCCCGGTTTTGTAAGAATGACTTGACGCTCAGATGTGTCTATCTAGGATGACACTCAGCGGCCCCGATCGGCGAGAGTCGCGTGACACAGGGCGGAGGATCCGAACCATGGAAGCTCTCGCCGTCATCCTCGAAGGCCCGGAGCGCCTCGCGGTCCAGCACCTTCCGCTGACGCCCCCCGACGCGGCCGATGCGGTCGTCGCCGTGGCCTGGAGCGGGATCAGCACCGGGACCGAGCGTCTGCTCTGGTCGGGCCGGATGCCGCCGTTCCCGGGCATGGGCTATCCCTTGGTGCCCGGCTACGAGTCGGTGGGTACGGTCGTGGAGGCCGATGCCGCCGGTGCGGTCCGGGTCGGCCAGACCGTCTTCATCCCGGGCGCGCGCTGCTTCGGCCCCGTCCGCGGCCTCTTCGGTGGCGCCGCCTCGCATCTCGTGGCGCCCGCCGCGCGCCTCGTCCCGGTCGACACGGCCCTCGGGGACCGAGCCTGCCTCCTCGCCCTGGCGGCGACCGCCCATCGGGCCCTCGGCGGGATCCGTCCCGGCGCGACCCCGCTGATCGTCGGGCACGGGGTGCTCGGACGGCTGCTCGCCCGCCTGACCCAGGCGGCCGGCGCGGAGCCGACCGTATGGGAGACGGACCCGCTTCGCATCGCGGGGGCGCACGGCTACGCGGTCATGACACCCCAGGACGACCCGCGTCGCGACTACGCGGTCGTGACCGACGTGAGCGGCGATGCCTCCGGGTTGGACGCCCTGATCGCCCGCCTCGCCCCCGGCGGCGAGATCGTGCTGGCCGGCTTCTACGAAGCGCCGCTCAGCTTCGCCTTCCCCCCCGCCTTCATGCGGGAGGCCCGGATCCGGATCTCGGCCGAGTTCCGCCCCGAGGATCTCGCCGCCGTGACGGCGCTGATCGAGGGCGGGCGGCTCAGCCTCGACGGGCTGATCACGCACCGCACCCCGGCCGTTCGGGCCGAGGACGCCTACCGCACAGCCTTCGCCGATCCCGCCTGCCTGAAGATGATCCTCGACTGGAGGGACGCCGCGTGAACGTTCAGCTCAACAAGGCCGCTCTCAACCAGGCAACCCAGCTCCGCGCCGAAGCGGCGATCGAACCGGACGCGGTCTCGACCGCCCCGGTGAAGAAGGAGACGCAGATCATCGCGATCTACGGCAAGGGCGGCATCGGCAAGTCGTTCACCCTGGCCAATCTCAGCTACATGATGGCCCAGCAGGGCAAGAAGGTCCTGCTGATCGGCTGCGACCCGAAGAGCGACACGACCTCGCTGCTGTTCGGCGGCAAGGCCTGCCCGACCATCATCGAAACGTCGACCCGGAAGAAGCTCGCCGGCGAGGCGGTCGCCATCGGCGACGTCTGCTTCAAGCGCGACGGCGTCTACGCCATGGAACTCGGCGGCCCCGAGGTCGGGCGCGGCTGCGGCGGCCGCGGCATCATCCACGGATTCGAATTGCTGGAGAAGCTGGGCTTCCACGACTGGGGCTTCGACTTTGTCCTGCTCGACTTCCTGGGCGACGTGGTCTGCGGCGGCTTCGGCCTGCCGATCGCCCGGGACATGTGCCAGAAGGTCATCGTCGTCGGCTCGAACGACCTGCAGTCGCTCTACGTCGCCAACAACGTCTGCTCGGCGGTGGAGTATTTCCGCAAGCTCGGCGGCAACGTCGGAATCGGCGGCCTGGTGATCAACAAGGACGACGGCACCGGCGAGGCCCAGGCCTTCGCGGACGCCGCCGGAATCCCGGTCCTGGCCTCGATCCCGGCCGACGACGACATCCGGCGCAAGAGCGCGAATTACGAGATCATCGGCCGGCCGGAGAGCCGCTGGGGCTCACTGTTCTCGGACCTCGCGGCCAACGTGGCGGACGCAGCCCCGCACCGGCCGACGCCGCTGACGCAGGACGGGCTGCTCGGACTCTTCTCCAGCGATGTGACCGGCCGCGACGTGGTCCTGGTCCCCGCGACCCATGAGGACATGTGCGGCGTCGCCCACGTGACCAAGCCGTCCCTCGAAGTCGTCTACGACGAGGTTTGAGGCATGGCCGTCTCCCTCGACATCGCCGACCTGCGGGCCCGCACCGTGGCCCCCGCCATCGACCGCGCCGCCACCGCGAGCGACGGGCTCGGCTGCCACGCCGGCAAGGACGCGATGGCCGCCGCCGCCGAGGCGGCTGGGATGAGCGAGACCCTGGCGCAGCTGCGCAGCGACTACCCGCAGGGGCCGCATGACCAGCCGCAGAGCATGTGCCCGGCCTTCGGCTCGCTTCGCGTCGGTCTGCGCATGCGCCGCACCGCAACGATCCTGTCCGGATCGGCCTGCTGCGTCTACGGCCTGACCTTCACGTCGCATTTCTACGGAGCCCGGCGCAGCGTCGGCTATGTGCCGTTCAATTCGGAGACCCTCGTCACCGGCAAGCTGTTCGAGGACATCCGCGAGGCGGTCTACGCCACGGCGAAGCCCGAGGATTACGACGCCGTCGTCGTCATCAACCTCTGCGTCCCCACCGCCTCCGGCGTCCCGCTGCGCCTGCTGCCGAAGGAGATCGACGGCGTCCGGGTCATCGGCA